>NZ_JBFOHP010000002.1:7945974-8261949 GCF_040907265.1 Streptomyces sclerotialus
CGGGGCAGGAGCGGCCGGACCGTACCGGTCACCCGGGGCACCCTCACCGACCAGACCGAGATCGACGGGCAGCTCGGCCACGGGCCTGAGGTGCCGTTCCCGGTCAAGGCGGAGGGCACGGTGACCTGGCTGCCCGAGACGGACCGCACGGTACGCCGCGGCGAGTCGGTGCTGCGCGTCGACGACCGCCCGGTCACCCTCCTCTACGGCAGCCTGCCCATGTACCGCGACCTGGGCATGACGGAGCCGGCGGAACCGGCCGGCGGCAGTGGCAAGGACGGCGGTGCCACGAGCGACGACAGCGGCGGCACGGGAACCGGCGGCGCGGCCGGTGACAGCATCGACGGCGGCGGTGGCGGCGCCGTCGACCCCGAGGATCCCACCGGCACCGCGGCCGGCCAGGCGGGCGGTGCCCAGCGGCAGCCCACGACGCTGCCCCGGCCCCCGTCCGCGCGTCAGCCGGCGCCCCTGCACGGCATGGACGTCAAGCAGTTCGAGACCAACCTGCGGGCACTGGGCTACGCGGGCTTCACCGTGGACGAGACGTACACACAGCTGACCGCCGACGCGGTACGGCGCTGGCAGCGGGACCTCGGCGTGCCGCAGACCGGCAAGGTCGCCGCCGGGGACATCGTCTACGCGCCCGGCCCGGTGCGGATCGCGGGCACGGGCGTACGGGTCGGGGCCGAGGCGGGCGGCAGTCCGCTGAGCTACACCAGTACTTCCCGCATGGTCACGGTGGAGGCCCCCGCCGCAGAGACGGGCTGGGCGCAACGCGGCAGCGAGGTCACGGTGGACCTGCCGGACGGGCATGCCGTGAAGGGCAAGGTCGCCAGCGTGGGCAAGGACGCGTCGGCGCCCGGCGCGGGCGAGGGCGACGCCGAAGGCGCGGACGGCGGCGGCTCGGGCGCCAAGGCGGCCACCGTCTCCGTCGTGATCACCTTCGCGGACCAGGACGGGCTGGGCAGGATGGAGAGCGGCCCCGTCACCGTCCGCTATGTGGCCGAGCAGCGCAAGGGGGTGCTGACCGTACCGGTCGCCGCGCTGGTGGCCCTGGCCGAGGGCGGCCACGGCCTGGAGCTCGCGGACGGCGGCGGTGCGGAGGACGGCGCCGATGGCTCCGGCCGGTTCGTCCCCGTCAAGACCGGCCTGTTCGCCGACGGCCGGGTCGAGGTGAGCGGACCCGAGGTCCATGAGGGCATGAAGGTGAGGATTCCCGAATGACCTCGGCAACCCGCACACCGGCCGCGGCCGAAGCCCGGCTCCGTACCCCCGTCGTCGAGTTCGACGCCGTCTCGAAGACCTACCCCGGCCACGTCACCGCCGTCGACGGCGTGGACCTGGTCATCGAGTACGGCGAACTGGTCTGCGTCGTCGGCCACTCCGGCTCGGGCAAGTCGACCATGCTGCATCTGATGGGCACGCTCGACCGGCCGTCCGGCGGCCGGGTCACCGTGGACGGCCACCCGGTCGCCGAACTGTCCGACCGGGAGGTCTCCGCACTACGGGCGCAGCGCATCGGCTTCGTCTTCCAGCAGTTCCACCTGGCCGTGGGGGTGCCCGTACTGGACACCGTCGCCGACGGGCTGCTGTACGCGGGCGTGCCGCTGCGGGAGCGGCGGCGCAGGGCGGCGGAGGCGCTGGCCCGGGTCGGGCTCGACCACCGTACCGGGCACCTTCCGCACCAGCTCTCCGGCGGTGAGCGGCAGCGGGCCGCGGTCGCCCGCGCGGTGATCGGCGCACCGGCCCTGCTGCTCGCCGACGAGCCCACCGGCAACCTCGACTCGGCCTCCGGAGCCGCGGTGCTGGAGCTGCTGCGGGACCTGCACGCCGCCGGCACGACGGTGGTGGTCATCACGCACGACCGGGAGATGGCGGCGGTGTTCGACCGGAGGGTGGAGATGCGCGACGGCCGGATCGTCGCGGACAGCGGACGTACGGCTCCCCACGGCGAGGTGCCGCGATGAGCCGCGCCCGGCATGCCGCGTCGCTGCGGCCCGCCCGGCTGAGCCCCGCCGACCTCCTCCGGCTCGGCGGCACCGGACTGCGTACCCGCCCGCTGCGGGTGTTCCTCTCCGCGCTGGGCATCGCGATCGGAGTGGCCGCGATGGTCGCCGTCGTCGGCATCTCCAGCTCCAGCCGGGCGGAGGTCGACCGCAGGCTCGACGCGCTCGGCACCAACATGCTGCGCGTCGCGCCCGGACAGACCCCCGACGGCAAGAAGACCCGGCTGCCGGAGGAGGCGGTACCGATGATCCGGCGGATCGGCCCGGTGCGGCAGGTGGCGGCGGTCGGCACGGTCGACGGTGCCGCGGTCTACCGCAATGAGCACATGCCGCCGGGGCGGACCAGCAGCGTCCAGGTGGCCGCCGCCGAGCCGGAACTGCTGCCGGCGATCGGGGGGAAGGTCCGTACGGGCCGGTGGCTCGCGTCGGCGACCGAGGAGTACCCGGCGGTGGTGCTCGGCGCCCAGGCGGCCCGGCGGCTGGACGCGTACACCCCGGGCACCCGGCTGTGGCTGGGCGGCACGTGGTTCTCGCTGGTCGGCGTGTTGGAACCGGCGCCGCTCGCGCCCGAGATCGACAGCTCGGCGCTGGTCGGCCGGCAGGCGGCACGGACGTACCTGCGTTTCGACGGCCACCCGTCGACCGTCTACGTACGCGCCCGGGACGACCGGGTGGCGGCGGTGCGGGACGTCCTCGCGGCGACCGCGAACCCGGCGAAGCCGAACGAGGTGCTGGTCTCCCGGCCCTCCGACGCGCTCGCGGCGCGCGAGGCCACCGAGTCCGCGCTGACCGGGCTGCTGCTCGGCCTCGGCGGGGTCGCGCTGCTCGTGGGCGGGGTCGGGGTCGGCAACACCATGGTGATCTCGGTGCTGGAACGCCGCCCGGAGATCGGCCTGCGCCGGGCGCTGGGCGCCACCAGCGGCCAGATCAGGGGCCAGTTCGTCGCCGAGTCGCTGCTGCTGTCCGCGCTGGGCGGCCTCGGCGGAACGGTGCTGGGCACGGTCATCACCGCCGGCTACGCGTACGTACGGGGCTGGCCGACCGAGGTACCGGTGTGGGCAGCGGGCGCGGGTATCGCCGTCACGCTGCTGATCGGGGCGATCGCCGGCCTCTACCCGGCCGTACGGGCCGGCCGGCTCGCTCCCACCACCGCGCTCGCGGGGTCCTGAGCCGGGGTCCGGCCGCCTGACACGGGGGCCGGACCCCGAGCCGCACCGGCCCCCGTCAGCCCGCGTCCGCCGGTACCGCCGGCACCCCGCCGAGCGTGACCGTGAAGACCGTCCCGGCCCCGACCGTGCTCGCCACCTCGATCGTCCCCCCGTGGTCGGTCACGATCTGCCGGGCGATGGACAGCCCCAGCCCACTGCCGCCGGTGGCGCGGCCCCGCGCCGCGTCGGCGCGCCAGAAACGGTCGAAGAGGTGCGGCAGGTCCTCGGCGGGGATGCCCGTCCCGGTGTCCCGCACCTCGATGACCGCCGTACCGCCGCGCCCGGTCACGCTCAGCGTCACGGTGCCGCCCGGCGGCGTGGCCCGCAGCGCGTTCCCGACGAGATTGCCGACGACCTGGCGCAGCCGGTCGGCGTCGGCGACCGCGTACACCCGTTCCGGCGCCGCCAGTTCCAGCGCGACACCGGCGTTCTCGGCCTGCGTGCGGTGCGCGGTACGGCAGGTCTCCAGCAGCTCGCCCAGTTCGACGTCGGTGCGGTGGTAGGTGAGCGCACCGGCCTCGGCCAGCGCCAGGTCTTGCAGGTCGTCCACGATGCGCTGCTGGAGCATCGCCTCCTCGTGCAGGGATTCCAGGAGTTCGGGCGTCGGCTCCACGACGCCGTCCCGCAGGGCCTCCAGGTAGCCGCGCAGATTGGCGAGCGGGGTGCGCAGCTCGTGCGCGATGTCGCCGGTCATCCGGCGCTGGCGGGCCTCGCCGGCCTGGAGGGAGTCGGCCATCCGGTTGAACGCACGCCCCAGCTCGGCGATCTCGTCCCGCCCGGAGACCGGGACGCGTCGCCCCAGCTCGCCTTCCCCCAGGCCCCGGGCCGCCAGCGTCAGGGCGCGGACCGGACGCAGGACGGCCCTGCTGAGCAGGAGGGCGCCGAGGATGGCGGCGAGGGCCACGCCGGCCGCGACGGCGACGGTGGGTGCGGCGGCCAGGGTGGGCGGGGACTCGTCGCGTACGCCCAGGCGGACCTGGAGCCGGGGCGGCGCCGCCGTGCCGACCCGCTCGTCGAAGGTCCGCTGCAGACAGCCGGCGAACCGCCGCTCGGACTCGCACGGGCGGACCGCCGCATGGTCCTGGGCCGCCTTCGGGTCCGAGGCCGCGGCCGGCTCCTCGCACTGCGCGGGCGGCGGCCGGTCCGTGCTGATCCGGGGGACGCCGGTGCTGTCCGGCCGGGCCGTCACCTTCGCCCCGGCCCGGGTCAGGCAGGCCGCGTAGGCCGCGGCCGCCCGGTACTCGCCGATCGCGGTGACCGTGCGCTTGACGGAGGCCAGTGGCACCTTGTCCGTCGGCAGCCGCAGCGTGGGGCGCGGGTCGACCAGGACTGGGGGCTGCCGGCTCACCGCGCGGGGCTCGTGGCCGGTGAGCGCGTCGGAGTCGGCGAGCAGTTCGTCGGCCTCCGTGGCCACCCAGATGCGCTGGCCGGTCTCCTTCGCCAGCCGGCTCACCGTGGGGGAGAGCCCTTCCCAGGTGCCGTGCGCGTACCCGTACGCGTGGAGTTCACCGGTGATCCGGGACACCACCTGCCGTCCCGCGGTGACGGAATCGGCTGCCTGGCGGGTCGCCTGACGCCAGGTCAGCCAGGCGGTCGCGGCCGTGGCGGCCATCGCGACGAGCATCAGCAGGGCGAGCGCCCGCAGCCGGAAGCTCACCGCTCCTCACCCTGCGGCACGGCCAGCCGGTATCCCCGTCCGTACACGGTCTCGACGTACCGCGCGCCCTCGCGGCCGCCCTTCTCCAGCTTCCGCCGCAGGTTCATCACATGCGCGTCGACGGTGCGTTCCAGCACGTTCTGGTCGAAGCCGAAGACCCGGTCGATGATCTGGGCCCGGGTGAAAGCGCGTCCGGGCTCGCCCGCGAGCACGGTCAGAATGGCGAACTCCTTGCCGGTCAGCACCACCGGCTCGCCGGAGATCCGCACCTCGAAGCGGGCGGTGTCGACCTCCAGGTCCCCGACCGTCAGCACGGTGGGCTCCGTATGCCCGGCCGCCTTCGCCCGCCGTAACAACGCCCGGACCCGGGCGGTCAGTTCCCGCGGGCTGTACGGCTTGGTCAGGTAGTCGTCGGCCCCGAGGTCCAGGCCCAGCAGCATGTCCTCCTCGGTGGTGCGCGCGGTGAGGAGCAGGATGGGCACCTGGGACTCGGCCCGCAGAATGCGGCAGACGTCGAGCCCGTCGACGCCCGGCATCATCACGTCGAGCACGATGAGGTCGGGCCGGGAGGAGCGGGCCCGGTCGATGGCGGCGCGGCCGTCCCCGACCGTCTGTACCTCGTTCCCCTCCCGCTCCAGGTAGATCCGGATCAGGCGCGCCTGTTTCACGTCGTCCTCGGCGACCAGTATGCGAGCGCTCAACAAGCCTCTCCTCACGCCTTGTGCCTATTTGTCTTCCCGTAGCGCGTTTTCAGCCGCGCAGACACCCGAAATCGGACGCTCCGGGGCGGAATGCTTTCTTCGCCATGTTCAGAACAGGATCGTACTAACGCCACGTGCATCCCACACGATGCAGTGGTCACTGCTCTCGCCCGGAAGCCACCCGGCACGCGGGACGGTGCCGACAACAAAACATCTCTGGGGGAAGAATGAAGCGCCGAATCGCCGCCGCCCTGCCCGTGATCGCGGCGGTGGCCGCCTGCATCCCGATGACCCTCGCCACCCCGGCGACCGCCGCCGCTTCCTGCGGCAAGACCGCCGCCGACAAGGACAGCAGCGCCTGGAACGCCACGGCCGACGGAGCCAACCAGCGCAGCGGCTCCAGCACCAGCTGTGCCGTCCGCGGCATCGCCTACTCCGGACACCGCCTCGACTACCACTGCTACACCGTTGCCGGCGACTACACCTGGACGTACCTCAGAAACGACAGCACGGGGACCTCCGGCTGGGTCCGCGATGACCTGCTGAGCGACTACGGCTCCAGCGTGTACTGCGGCTTCTGATCACACGCGGTCCGACCGCACCGCACAGTACTGCCAGGGGCGGCTCCGCCGGGGCCGCCCCTGGTGTTTCGGAACAGCTGGTGTTCCAGGACAGCTGATGTCTCAGAACAGCTGGTGTCTCAGGACAGCGTACGGACGGCCCGGCGGACCTCCTTGGCGACCGCGGCCGGGAGCGGGGCGTAGTGGAGCGCGGCGAGGTGCTTCTGCCCCTCGGCGCCCGCGGTGTAGCTCAGGAACGACTTCAGCGCAGGCAGCGAAGCGGCCTGGTTCCCCTTGTCGCAGACGATCTCGTAGGTCATCAGGACGATGGGGTACGCGCCGGCCTTCGGCGCGTCGTAGTCGAAGGCGAGCGTCTTGTCGTTGCCCTCCCCGACGATCTCCGCGGCGCCGATGCCGGCCGAGGCGGTCTCCGTGGTGGGTGCCACCGGCTCGCCCGCGCCCGTGCCGATGCTGACCGTGGTGATCTTCCGGGAGGCGGCGAAGGACAGCTCGAAGTAGCCGATGGTGCCGGGCGAGGAGGACACCTCCGACGCGATGCGGGAGGACCCGCTCCCGGCTCCGCCGCCCTTGCCCTGCCACGACTTGTCGACGGGGTGCGGCCAGGCACCGGGCGCCGCGCCGGCCAGGTAGTCCTGGAAGTTCTGGGTGGTGCCGGAGTCGTCCGAGCGGTGCATCGGCCGGATCGGCAGGGAGGGCAGCTCCGTACCGGGGTTCAGCTTCTTGACGGCCGGGTCGTCCCAGGTGGTGATGCGCGCATCGAAGATCTTCGCGAGGGTCGGCGCGTCCAGCACCAGATGGTCCACGCCGGGCAGGTTGAACCCGATGGCGATCGGGCCGCCGACCATCGGGAGATGGATGGCCCGGCCGCCCTGGCAGGTGTCCCGCGACCACTTGATCTCCTGGTCGCTCAGCACGCCGTCGGTGCCGCCGAACGCCGTCGCCCGCCGCTGGAACTGCGCGACGCCCGCCCCCGACCCCAGCGGGTTGTAGGCGATCCGGGTGCCGCGGCAGGCCCGTTGGTACTCGTCGATCCAGTGCTCCATCGCGTTCTGCTGCGCCGTCGAGCCGGAGCCGCGTACCTTGCCCTGGCCCACGCAGTCGATGTCGGCGGCCACCGGCTCCGCTTCCCGGCGGCTGCCGTCCGCGTCACCGGTGGCCTGCGCCCCGCACCCGGCGAGCAGCAGGGTGCCCGCGCAGGCCCCGGCGAGCAGAGTGCTCCATCGGCTCGTACGCGCCCTACGGACCCGACGTCGGCTCTGCACTTCTGTTCCCCTCACGGCGCCACACGCGACACTCACCTCGACACAACGAACTGCGCATGAATGCTCGCCGATCTTTCGTACGGGGTGAGTGTCGTCCGGGCGAACGGAAGGTGATCTCTGGGTCACGGTCAGGTGAACGGCGCCTCGCCCGCTCTCGTACGGGCGCCGTGCGGGCTGCCGCTACGGCAGTGCGTGCACGTGCGGCCCGACCGCGTTGGACCAGGCGTTGCCGCTGGTCGCGTCCCAGTTGGTGGACCAGGTCATCGCGCCGCGCAGGGTGGGGTAGGTCTTGGCGGGCTTGAAGGTACCGCAGCCGGTGCCCTTGGTGAGGCAGTCCAGCGCGGCGTTGACGACGCTCGGTGCCACGTAGCCGCTGCCGGCCCCGCGCGTGGAGGCGGGCACGCCGATCCCGACCTGCGAGGGGTCCAGCCCGCCTTCGAGCTGGATGCAGGCCAGCGCGGTCAGGAAGTCCACCGAGCCCTGGCTGTAGACCTTGCCGTCGCAGCCGAGCATCGAGCCGCTGTTGTAGTACTGCATGTTGACGACGGTCAGGATGTCCTTGATGTTCAGCGCCGTCCTGAAGTAGCTGCCCGATGTGGACTGCATGTCGATGGTCTGCGGTGCCATGGTGATGACGAGGCCGCTGCCCGCCTTCTGCGACAGGGAGCGCAGTGCCTGCGTCATGTAGGTGGGGTTGAGGCCGTTCTCCAGGTCGATGTCGACGCCGTTGAAGCCGTACTCCCGCATCAGCGCGTACACACTGTTCGCGAAGTTCGTGGCGGAGGCCGCGTCGTTGACGGAGACGGTGCCCTTCTCGCCGCCGACCGAGATGACGACCGTCTTGCCGGCCGCCTGCTTGGCCTTGATGTCGGCCTTGAACTGCTCGACGGTGTAGCCGTTCAGGCCCGCGGTGTCGAGGTTGAAGGTGACGGCACCGGGCGTGCTGGTGGCGTCGGCGAAGGAGACGGCGATGATGTCGTACTGGCCCGGTACGTCGCTGATCTTCTGGACGGCGGCGCCGTTGTTGAAGTTCTGCCAGTAGCCGGTGACCGCGTGCTTGGGCACCGCCGGGTTGCCGCCGGAGCCGCCGTCGGGTGCCGTGGTGGCGGTGACCTGGGCCGACTTGGCGGATTCACCGGCCGCGTTGGTGGCCGCCACCTGGAAGCGGTACGCGGTGGCCGGGCTGAGGCCGGTGACCGTCGCCGAGGTGCCGCTGACGGCCTGCACCTTGGTGCCGTCGCGGTAGACGGTGTAGCCGGTGGCGTCCTTGGCGGCGTTCCAGGAGAGCGCGACCGAGGAGGAGGTCACGGTGGTGACGGTGAGGCCGGCCGGGGTGGCGGGCACGCCGGGCACCGGGTCGGTGCCGCCTCCGCCGTCGGGCCCGAAGACGCTGAGGTCGTCGGCGAAGTAGGCGGCCTGCCCGTACCAGCCGTGCGTGTAGACGGTCACGGACGTGGTGTTCGGCCCGGTGGTGAAGCTCGTGTTCAGCTGCTGCCAGTCGGAACCGCCCTGCGTCCAGGTCGACACGTCGGTGGTACCGGTGCCCGATGCGCCGAGGTAGACGTACGCGCCCTGGACGTACGCGCTGAGCTTGTACGTCGAGCCGGGCTTGACCGCCACGGTCTGGGAGCACCTGGCGTTGTCGGAGCCGGCCGGGGTGGCCTTCAGGGCGCTCGTACCACCGTGCACGGGGCTCGTGACGGTCGTGCCGCTGCCGTTCGAGCAGGTCCAGTTGGTCAGGCCCGACTCGTAGCCGGAGTTCTTGGCGACGTTGACGTCGGCCGCCGGCGCTGCGGCCGCCTGGACGCCGCCCGCCGCGAACGCGGCGGCCGCGAGGGCCGCGAGCACGGTGGTGCGCCACCGTCTGTGCCGGGCGGGTCTGACTCTTGCGGTACGGGGCATGGCTGTCTCCGCTGCAGGAAAGGGAGGCGTCCGCGGGAGGCGTCCCGGGACGGTTCAGGAGACGGCGGCCACCGTGTCTGCGCTAAAAATGGTTCAGACCAATGCTGTTGTCAAGGGTCACCGCGAGGGCCGGTCGCTCTTCCGCGGCCGGGGCGCCACGTCCTGCGGGAAGGTCAGCTCGCCGCCCATCCACCGCATCGCCGGAGTGATCTCCTGCCGCCAGGTCGTGAAGTGGTGGCTGCCCCGGGGCAGGACGATGGAGTCCACGGTCATCGGCGGTTTCGCCGCACGCACGAACCGCATCGTGTCGGCGTAACCGGGCTCGCCCCGCCTGCTGCTGGCCACCAGCACGGAGATCCGCGGCACCGGCCGGTGCGCCAGCCGCCAGAACAGGTCGTGCTCGCGCTGCCGCTGGGCCGCCCGCGGCCCGGACCCGAAGAGACTGCCGGTGGTCAGGTCGTCCCGGATCCGGTAGTCGGCGGAGAGGGCGACCGCAGAGGTGTAGACACCGGGGTTGCGCAGGGCGAGTTCGAGGGCGCAGGTGCCACCGGAGGAGTAGCCGAGGGCTCCCCAGGCGCTCGGGTCGTGGCCGACGCGGTAGGCCGACTTCAGCGCGTCCGGCAGGTCCTTGGTGAAGAACGTCTCGGCCTGCGGCCCGCCGGGCACGTCCACGCACTGGGTGTCCCGCGGCGGCGCGATGGTCGGTCGGATCATCACCACGACGGTCGGCTGCATCGCGTGCCGCGCGATCAGCCGCCCCGCGGTCTGCGGCACCTGGAGGTACTGCGCGAGATTCATGATGCCGCCGGGATAGCCGCTGATCGCGACGATGACGGGGAACCGCTGCCGGTGGAACTGGCGTTGGAAGTACTGCGGCGGCAGATAGACGAAGGCCGGATTCGCCACCCTGGTACGGCGCCCCATGATCCGTACGGACTCCACCTTGCCGGCCTTCTCCGGCGGGCCCGCGGGCAGCCCCGTCACCCGGTCCAGGCCCTGCGGCCCGGCCGCTTGCACCAGCCCGCCCCGCACCCCGGCGGCCACGTCCCGGCCGTGGTGCCGGATGACCGACACCGGCGCCTGCTCGTTGCGTCCGAGCAGCTCGTCCCACGAGCCGTAGAACTCGAAAGCGGAGTTGACGCCCAGGGCCAGCGCGCAGACGATCGCGAGCTGGGTGACGGCGATCGAGGCGAGCCGGCCCAGCACGGGCCGGAGCCCGCGCCCGGCCAGCCGAGGCCAGCCCCACACCGTGAGGACCACACAGAGCACGGCGGCCACCGCCACCGCGGATACGAGCGCTTGGCTGGTCAGCCCCATGCACCCATCACTCCCACACGTCGAGACGTCCGGGGCCGGGCCGCCCGGCAACGCCTCTACGGCGGGCGGCCCGGTCCCCGCTCACCGACTGGGAGGCGAGCGAAGCCCGGTGCGTTCCGGCTGGGACCGGTTCTCGCCAAGGGCCTCAGGCCCACTCGGGAGGGCACGAGCCCCGGGCCACCAGGGTGAACGGGTAGCGGCCCGGCGTGCCGGACATCCGGACCTGATCGGTGACGCCCTGATAGGTACCGAGCGGGGTCTCGTCCGTGAACGTCTCGGGGTCGAGGTAGGCATGGCGCTCGCCGGTGCCGGCGACCTCGGTCGCGTACGCCTTGTCGAAGACGCCGAGGCTGAGGATCCACAGCGCGGCGCGGGTCAGCGAGACGTGCACCCGGTAGCTGCCGCCCTCGCGTGCCCGGCGGGCCAGCGCCTCGCTGACCCCGGCGGCCATCAGCCAGGAGACGATGTAGTCGTTGACCACCAGGATCGGCGGCAGGCCCGGCCGCTCGCCGTCGCCCTCCAGGTTCATCATGCCGACCAGGCTGCCCGCCGTCTGGTCGAAGCCGACCCGGTCCGCCCAGGGCCCGGTGGGCCCGTTGAGGGTGGCCGTCGCGTGCACGATGCCGGGCCGGACGGCCGCGGCCTGCTCCGGGCCCAGCCCGATGCTCTCCAGGTAGCCGGGGCGGCGGTTGGCGTAGAACACGTCGGCCCCGCCCAGCAGTTCGCGCAGCCGCGCCGAGCCGTCGGGGGAGCGCGGGTCGAGGGTGGCGGAGCGGACGCCGACGTTCGCCGTGGCGTACGTCGCGTCGTGCTCGTGCTCGCCCGGGCGCCAGATGTTCAGTACGTCGGCGCCGTGCAGGGCCAGCGCGCGGCCCGCGCCCGCACCGGCGATCACATGCCCCATGCCCAGCGCCCGGATGCCCGACAGGGGCTGTTCGGCGCCCGCCGGCAGGGGCTCGGCCGGGCTGTCGCCGATCTTCTCGATCTGGACCAGCGGCAGGTGTGCGAGGTGATCGCGGTACTGCGGCTCGTCGAGCATCTCCAGCGGGGAGCGCAGCACCGGCAGCACGACTCCGGCTTCGACGGCGGCCTGCTCCAGGTCGGCGGCGTTCCACTTGGCGATGGCCGCGGCCACGGCGTCCGGGTCGTCCGGGGTGCCGAGCAGCTTCTGGGCGGCCGTCTTGATGCCGGGGTAGGGGTTCAGCGGCATCACCCAGCGCCCGTCGGCGGTGGGGTAGAAGGAGAAGCCGAGCGCCTGGTTCACATTGGAGGTGGAGGCCGGCGGATAGCCGTTCAGCAGCTCCCAGCGGCGGTCGTAGAACGGGCACAGCCGGTGCGGGGCGCTGCGCAGGTCGACGGCGATGTCCTGCCCGGCACCGCCGCGCAGCCGCCACAGCTTGGCGATCGCGGCGGACTTGGCCGCGAGCGCGAGGGCGGCGGCCCCGCCCAGCCGCAGGGTGCTCGGTACGACCGGGTCGGCGCCGAGGAAGGTGACCTTGCCCCCGGTGTCCTCCGGGCTCATGCCGATGCCTGCCAGCACCTCGGCGAAGGCGGCCTCGACGTCGAAGGCGTCGTCGGTCGCCGGTGCGGCGACGGCGGCCTGGATCCGCTGGGTGAGCTCCTGTGCGTGCCCGGTGGTCATCGGTCGGTCAGCTCCTTGTGCCGCGTGCTGTAGTGGCAGATTGCATCTGTGAGATCGGCCGGAATCGGCCGCCCTGGAGGCGGGCCTGCCCTTCGTGCCCGGCGGCCGGGGGAGCGGCCGCCCGGCCGGACTCCCCGTCCGCGGCCAGCCGGGAGACGAGCTCCTCGACGGCGGTCACGGTACGCAGGCACAGCGTGAGGGCCCGGCCGCGGGCGTGCGCGACCCCGTCCGGTGCGGCGTGGTCGACCAGGTCGGCGAGGCCGCTGCGGGTGGCCGTCGCGTCGAAGGCGGCGCGCAGCTCACCCTCGTGCGGGCGGCCCTTCGCGGCGACCACCGCGGCCAGCCCGGCCAGATGGTGGTCGAGGACGGCGGCGAACTCGGCGGTTTCCGGTACCGCGTCGGCGGTGCGGGCGGGCTGCCGGTCGTAGAGCACCGAAGCGCACTGGGTGATCTCGTAGACCGACCGCTGGATCCCGGTCAGCTCGGCGGCGGTCCACCGGGAGCGGTGGCTGCGCGGCTCGTGGCCGAGGCTGGTGATCGCCCCGTCCAGCCGTTCCCGGGCCTGCCGGGCCTGCCGGCGCAGCACGTCGATCTCCGCCGGGTCCACGGCGCCGGCCTCGGCGTACCCGGTCACCAGCGCCGGCAGCAGCCGCCGCTGCACCCGCAGCCAGTCGGCGAGCAGGTCGTGCGTGCGGTGGTGGTGGTACGTCGGGATCGCCAGGAAGACCACCAGACCAAGCAGCGCGCCCACGACGGTGTCGGCGGGGCGGCCCCACTCGACCAGGTGGGCGGCCGAGCCGAGGCGGGTGATCAGGAAGACGATCCACGCCGTGATGAAGAAGTTCAGTACGAGCTGGCCGACCCGCAGGGTGAGGAAGACGCACGCCGCGAGGACCGTCGCCACCACCACGATCCAGCCGGCGTTCCAGCCGCCGGGCAGCAGTACCACCCATGCGGCGAGCCCGCCGAGGATCGAGCCGATCGGCCGGGCCCAGCCGCGGGCGAAGGTGTGCCCGTAGTCGGGGAAGAGCACCAGCATCGTGGTGAGCGCCGCCCAGAAGCCGTGGTCGGGCAGGGCGTGCCCCCAGAAGTCGCCGAACGCGCGGCCCGCCGCCTCACCGGCGGCCGTGCCGACCGCGATCCGGATGGCGTGCAGGAACAGCGGGGCACCGGGCCGCAGCTCGGCCCGCAGCCGGCGCCACCCGGAACGCACCGCGTTCTCGGCGGGAAAGGCGTCCAGGACCTGGTCGAGACCCTCGGGCCCGCGGGCCTCCAGCCAGTGGTCGGCCAGCCGCGCCGCCTCCCGGAGGCGGGCGCGCAGCGCCTCGGCCTCGGGGCCGCTCCAGGAGGCCGGCAGCCGCGTGGCCTCCGCGTCGGCGTCCTGCCGCCGGGCGGTCTGCACCGTACGGGCGACCGCGTCGAGCGCGTCGGCGATCGCCGCGCGCGGCAGGCTGTCCTTGCGCCCCGCACGCGGCATGAGCAGCAGTGCGCGCCGGATGCCCTCCGCCTCGGCGAGGAGGCCGTAGAGCGGCGCTGCGGCGGGGCGGGCGAAGGAGGGGAGCAGGTCCAGGGCCGCGCGGGCCGCCGTGAAGGGCGCCGACGAGCGGTACGGCGCTGGCTCGCCGGCCCGGGCGCTGTCCGCCAGGGTCCGGTAGACGGCCGCCACGGCCTTGCGCTGCGCCGGGTGCCGCCGGCCGTACGGCGGCAGCAGCTGGACGAGGACCACCAGGCCGGCGCCGGCCGCGATCCACTGGACCATCGTCAGCCCGGCCGGGATGCCGGGGGAGAGGTCCGCGGTGATCATGAGGCCGATCGTGACCAGGCAGGCGCGGATGCCGGGGGCCACGCCCAGGGCGCGCCACAGGCCGGCGACGTAGGCCGCGACGGCGAGCACGATCAGGAACCACCAGCCCATCGGGTGGAGGTACACCCCGATCAGCGTGGCGAGGGTGAACCCGGCGCCGAGGGCGAGCGCGTTCACCGCCCGGTGCCGGATCGGGGCCAGCAGCGTGCCGATGCCGCAGATGAACGTCCCGACGGTCATCATGGCCCAGGCCAGCGGGTCGTCCAGCAGCCATCCGATGACCGATGCCGCGACGACCGCGAGCACGGCCCGGCCGATCGCCCAGGGATCCGAAAGTACGCGTTCCACCTTCAGCGCCGCTCGGAAGCTGTGCTGGAGGGCGGAGCACCATGCCTTGACCTCACTCATATAGATGCATACTACACCTAATAGTGGAGGGTGTGCGAGCCGCCGGAGGGTGAACCGGGCCACCCTCATGACGGCTCGCAGCTGCGCCTGATCACCTCACCAGCCGTTGCGGTGGACGACCTCCGGGACGGGGCGCCGCCGCACCGGACCGAAATTGCCCCTCGGCCACCCCACGGGGATCGCGGCGAAGGTCCGCATCTCCTCGGGGATGCCCAGCGCCTGCTTCCACTCCGCCTCCAGCATCAGGTGCCAGATGGTGACGTTGGCGGCCAGGCCCAGGCCGCGCGCGGCGAGCAGCAGGTTCTGCATCCCCGGGTAGACGCATGAGCCCTCCGCGAGCGCCGTGAAGCGCTCCTGTGTCTGCGCCAGCTCCGCCGCCGCGGTCGTGCCCAGCGCCGCCACGTAGGCCCGCACCCCGGCCTCGTCCGACTGCAGCTCCGGCATGCGGTAGCAGGGGATGATCAGCGCGGGTGTCTCGGCGAAGTGGTCGCGCTGGTACTCGATCGCGGCGACCATCCGCCCGTACGCCGCCTCCGGCATCCCCTCGGGCGCGTGCTTGCCCGTGGTGGCCAGATAGGCGTCGACACAGCGCTTCCACAGTGGTGCCAGCCGTGCCATGACGGCGGGATCGGTCACGACGACGTACTCGTAACGCTGCATGTTGCCGCCGCTGGGGCCCCAGACGGCCGCCTGTATCAGCTGGTCCAGCAGCTCGTCGGGCACGGGATCGGGCTTGAGCCGGCGCATGGCGCGCATGGTCGACATCGTGTCGAACAGCGCCGGTTGACCGGCGGTCGGAGTGGCGGGCGCTGTGGTCGTGGTTGTGATCATGGGCGCCGAGTGTAGGGGCCGCGCCGTACGCCGGCACGGTCCGGCCGCGATCCCGTACGGCGGCCGCTCAGCGGGCAGTTGCCGGCACGTCGGCGGGCGCCTTCGGACCGCCGGTGATCGGCGGCACCTCGGCGGCCGACGCGCGGACGAACCGGGGTCCGGCCGGCCCGTACACCGCACGCGGCTCGGGGAAGACGGCGAGCAGGGTGAGGTAGACCACCGCGGCGAGGACCAGACCCACCGGCAGGGAGATGTCGGCGCCGCCGGCGAGGCCGCCGAGCGGGCCGACGAACTGACCGGGCAGATCGGTGAAGAGCAGCCCCACGGTCGCCGACACCAGCCACGCGGACATGGCGCGCCAGTTCCAGCCGTGCGTGAACCAGTAACGGCCGCCCCGCTGACGGCGGTTGAAGACCTGGATGGCGTCCGCGTCGTACCAGCCACGGCGGGTGACGTAGCCGAGGAGCATCACGACCATCCAGGGCGCCGTGCAGGTGATGATCAGCGTCGAGAACGTGGAGATGGACCGGGTGAGGTTCAGCGCGAAGCGCCCGGCGAAGATGAACGCGATCGACAGCACCCCGATGAACAGCGTGGCCTGCACGCGGCTGAAGCGCGGGAAGACACTGGAGAAGTCCAGCCCCGTCCCGTAGAGCGCGGTGGTACCGGTGGACAGGCCGCCGATCAGGGCGATCAGGCAGACCGGCAGGAAGTACCAGCCGGGCGAGACGGCCAGCAGACCGCCCACGTAGTTGGGGGCCGCCGGGTCGACGTACCGCGCGGCCCGCTCGGCGATGACGGAGGCGGTGGCCAGGCCGAAGACGAAGGGCAGCAGCGTCGCCAGCTGGGCGAGGAACGCCGCGCCCATGACCCGGCGGCGCGGCACGCCGGCGGGGAGGTAACGCGACCAGTCGCCGAGGAACGCGCCGAAGGAGACCGGGTTGGACAGCACGATCAGTGCGGCGCCGATGAACGAGGGCCAGAACAGCGGATCGGCGGTCGAGGCGAAGGAACCCGCGTAACCGGGATCGAAGTCCCCGGCGAACGCGAGGGCACCGAGCACGAACATCGCCGAGGCCGCCACCACCGCAACCTTGTTGACCAGCAGCATGAAGCGGAAGCCGTAGAGGCACACCACCAGGACGAGCCCGCCGAAGAGCGCGTACGCCAGGCCGTGGCTCACCCCCGACTCGGGGATGCCGGCGAGCCGGTGCGCACCGCCGACGAGCGCGTCACCGGAGGACCACACCGAGATCGAGAAGAACGCGACGGCGGTGAGGAGGGAGAGGAAGGAGCCCACGATCCGGCCGTGCACCCCCAGGTGGGCGGAGGAGGAGACGGCGTTGTTCGTCCCGTTGGCCGGGCCGAACAGTGCCATGGGGGCGAGCAGTGCGGCCCCGGCGACCAGGCCGAGCACGGTCGCCGCGAGCCCTTGCAGGAACGACAGGCCGAAGAGGACGGGGAAGGCGCCGAGGACACAGGTGGCGAAGGTGTTGGCGCCGCCGAAGGCCAGCCGGAAGAGGTCCAGCGGACGCGCTGACCGGTCCTCGTCCGGTATCCGCTCGACGCCGTGGGTCTCTATTTCGGTGATCGACGTCGTCACGGTGCTCCGTTTTCTCTTGCTGCGGTACGGTCGCTGTGCTTGGCGCGCTTCTTCCAGGACTTGCTGTTCTGTGTGGTTTTCGCTGGTCCGACGCGTGTGCCGGCCGTCCGGTGGCACAGTCTGCGGCCGGACGCCGGGCGGTGACAAGTGCGTCGGCGCCGATGCCGGTTCCGGCCCGGTGGCGACGTTTCCGGCGAGAGATGTTCCACTGGGGTCGGCGGCCCCCAGGCCGTGCAGGAAACGGGCGGTCGCATCTGGAGGCGGTATGAGCGAGGCAGCACGGGAGATCTGGTCCGGTGTGGTGCGCCTGCCCGCCGCCGTGGGGTGGCTCCAGATGCTGGGCGCCGACGGCGTCCTGGAATCCGCCGACCACCCCCTCTTCACTGCGATCCGGGAGACCAGCGGCGGGCCGGAGGCGGTCGCGGTCGATCTCTCGGAGGTACGGCAGATGTCCCTCGGCGCGGCCCGCGCCCTGGCCACGTGTGCGGGGGAACTGGGCCACCGGGGCATCCGCCTCATGGTGGTGGCCCCGTCCGAGCAGGCCGCCCTGGCCCTGGCCGCCGACGAAGCCGCCGACTCCGGCCTGATCGTGCTGCCGGCCGTGCGCGACCTCATCACCGCCTGCGTGCCCGATCTCCCGGAGCACGTACCCGGCGTCGGCGACCCCTTGCAGGCCCCGGAGCCGGCGGAGCCTTCCCAGCAGGAGGTCGACCGGCTGCGCAGAACGGTGCGGGACCTCCAGGCCAAGGTGCGTACGCATCCACTGATCGCGCAGGCGCAGGGGGTGCTGCAGGAGCGCTACCGGCTGCGCGACGGGCAGGCGGCGTTCAGGCTGCTCCAGGCCGCCTCGCAGCAGCACAACGTCAAGCTGCGCTCCCTGGCCTCCGCGCTGCTCGAAGCGCCCCGGCCCGAGCACGGCTCGGCGCGCTGGTTCCCCGACCGCATCAAGACCCGCCCGCCGAAGCTGACGGCGCTGCCGCAGGTGAACTCCGAGTCCGCCAACCGCAGTGCGGTGATCTCGGCCGTGCTGCACCAGACCCTGACGATCTCGGACACGCCGATGGGCAACGTGCAGCTCGCCGACCGCCACGCCGGAGGGCTGCGCATCGAGAAGCACCACGGCCTGAACGAGGAGTTCGTCGACTACTTCGACGTCGTGGGCAGGGAAGGCACCTCCTGCGCACTGGCGGCACGCAACGTCACACGGGTCACGGTCACCGATGTCGCCACCGATCCGGTCTTCTCCGACGAGGCGCGTTACAAGATCATGCAGGCCGGCAGCCGCTCTGCGCACAGCACACCGCTGACCACCGCCCGGGGGGTCTGTCTCGGCATGGTGTCCAGTCATCACGAGCGTCCCCACCAGCTGCTGGGCCCGGCCCAGGCCCGCGCCCTGGACCGCATCGGCGACCAGGCCGGCCGGTGGCTGGCCTGGCACCAGCGCACCGTCGTCCTCGACGCCCTGGAACACCTCCACCGGCTGGCGACGGCCGCGTGAGCGGTGCCCGTCAGCCGGTCGTCGGCCGTGTCCCGGCAGCGCGCAGGCGGAAGGCCGCCGGTGTCTCGCCCGCCCGCTGCCGGAAGAACCGGGTGAACACCGTGGCGCCCGGGAAGCCGAGCCGTTCGCCCACCGCGGCGGCGGACAGATCGGTGTGCAGCAGCAGCCGTTTGGCCTCCAGCACGATGCGGTCGTCGATGAACCGCTTCGCGCCGCACCCGACGGCGGCGCGGGTGGCGCGGGTGAGGGTACGCACGCTGTAGCCCAGCCCGGCCGCGTAGTCCGCCACATGGTGGCTGCGGGTGAAGTCGCGTTCCACGGCCTGCTGGAAGTCGCGGAACGCGGTACCGGCCGCCGTCGGGGCAGGCCGGTGGCCGGGCAGGTGCGACAGGCGCAGGACGAGGATCGACAGCAGGTGCCGGACCACCTCGACGTGGACCTCCAGCGGCAGGTCCGTCAGCCGGCGGTACTCGCTCTCCAGCATCTCCAGGGTCTGCCGCACGGGACCGCTCGCGACGCCCGTGGGCACCAGCGGCAGCTGCCAGGGGCGCTGGTCGACGCGGGCGGTGTCCGCCGTGGCCGTACTGAGGAAGCTGGGCTGGAAGAGGACGACCGTGCCGTCCGCCGCCCCGAGGTCGGAACGGAACTGCAGGACCTGCCCCGGCCGCACCCACACCCAGCCGCCCTCCTCCACCACGCACTCCGTGAAGTCCACGGAACACAGGAGCACACCGGACTTCACGGTGATCAGCTGGTGGAAGACCGGCCGGAGGGGCGCGTACTCGTCCAGCCCGCGGCTGCGGGCAGCGGTGACGAGTTCGGAGAAGCCGAGTACCTCCACCCCCGGCGGGCCGCCCGGGGTGGCCGGGAACCGGACTTCCGTGATGGCAAGGTGTCCGCTTCTGCTCATGTTCTGTCCTCAGTCCGTGCCGACCAGTGCATTTTCCGTACCTAGCGTCGGAGCCACATCCGATCACCCACCGGAAAGGCCCCGTTCATGACACAACACGGCCCGGCGCTGAACTTCCGCGACTTCCTCGACGGCCTGCTGGCGGCAGGCGACGCCGTATCGATCGACCAGCCCGTCGACCCGGTGCTCGAAGTGGGCGCGGTGACCCGGCGGGTCTACGAGACGAAGGCCCCCGCCCCCTTGTTCACCAACCTCACCGGGGCCGCGCCCGGCTTCCGCATCCTCGGCGCGCCGGCGGGCCTGAGCGCGCACGGCCGGGGCGACGGCGCAGGCCGGGGCGCGTACGGCAGGCTCGCGGCACACTTCGGCCTGGAGCGCGACAGCACACCGCGCGACATCCTGGAGAAACTGATCGGCGCGATGCACGCTGACCCGCTGCCGCCGGTCGTCGTGCAGGACGGCCCGTGCAAGGAGAACGTCCGCACCGGCGACGCCGTCGACCTTGAGCAGTTCCCCGTTCCACTGCTGCACCAGGAGGACGGCGGCCGGTACTTCGGCACCTACGGGTTCCACGTCGTACGCAGCCCCGACGGGACGTGGACCAGCTGGTCGGTCGCCCGCACGATGCTGCACGACCGCACCACCCTGGTCGGTCCGGCGATGCCGCAGCAGCACATCGGAATGGTCCACGACATGTGGCGGAAGCAGGGCCGGCGCACGCCGTGGGCCATGGTCCTCGGCGCGCCGCCCGCTGCGCTCGCCGCCGCCGGGATGCCGCTGCCGGCGCGGGTCAGCGAGGACGGTTACGTCGGCGCGCTGACCGGCAGCCCGGTGGAGGTGGTCAAGGCCGAGACCCACGACCTGTACGTCCCGGCCAACGCCGAGATCGTCCTGGAGGGCTGGATCGACCCGGAGGAGACGGCGCCCGAGGGGCCGATGGGGGAGTACCACGGCTACTCCTTCGGCCGGAGCAAGCAGCAGCCGGTCTTCCACGTCGAGGCGGTCACCTACCGCGACGACCCGGTCCTGCCCGTCTGCGCGGCCGGTCTGCCCCCTGAGGAGAACCACACCGTCTGGGGCACGATGATCTCGGCCGCCGCCCTCGACGTACTCCGCTCGGCCGGCCTGCCCATCGACCTCGCCTGGTGCTCGTACGAGGCCGCCACCTGCTGGATCGTGCTCTCCGTCGACATCGAACGGCTGGGACGGCTGCGCATCGGCGAACGCGAACTGGTGGCGGAGGTGGCCGAGGTGCTGTTCGGCTCGCACGCGGGCTGGCTGGTGCCCAAGGTGATCCTGGTCGCCGACGACATCGACATCACCGACATCGACCAGGTCGTCTGGGCGCTGGCCACCCGCTACCGCCCCGGCGAGAACGAGTACTGCTTCCCCGAGACCCCCGGCATCCCCATGGTGCCCTACCTCACCCCTGAGGAGGCGGCCTCGGGCCGCGGCGGCAAAGCGGTGATCAGCTGTCTCCGGCCGGAACAGTTCCGCGGCACCCACCACGGCACCACCGCCTCGTTCCGCACCTCCTTCCCCGCAAGCGTGCAACAGCACGTCCTCGACAACTGGGCGGCGTACGGCTATCGGTGATCGGGGCTCACCTCGTCCTCGGTGACGGGAAGCAGCAGCGCCGAGGGGCGGTGGAGCGTGACCTCCGACGGCACGAGCCGGGTGGCTGTCGGCAGGGGTTCACCGGTTCCGGTGTTGCGGGCGAAGCGGGGGTGCGCGCCCCCGCTGACCTGCAGGCGTATCCGGTGCCCGACGGCGAAGCGGTACGCGGTGGAACTCATCGGAACGGTGACGGTCACCGGGCCCGTGCGGTCGGCCGGTTCGGCCCCGGTCGGTGACAGCCGGCGCAGTCCGTCGCAGACGTTGGCCGAGCGGCCCCGCTCGTCGACGTCGCAGAGCCGGGCGAAGACGTCGGTGTGACCGGTGTCCGTACTCACCCGGAGCTCCGCGCCGACCGGGCCCATGATGCGCAGCGGCTCGGTGAGCGGTGCGGTGGTGAAGGTCAGTACGTCGTCCCTCGCCTCCAGTGCGGTGTTGTCCTGACAGCCGGCCTTCGCGGACAGCAGCTGCCCGCCGACCGAGGGCGTCGGGTCGTCCGGGTCGTAACGGAAGGACGCCAACGCCGACGCGTCGCCCTCGGCGCCTGCGCCGCTGCTCGTCGCGGGGGCGGGGCCGGTCAGTGTGCCGTCGCCGCCGAGGTGCCAGCGGCGGCCCGTCGCGGCCGGGGGCCAGACGGGCAGGTCGTGCCATGTCCGCCGCGCACCGCCCTCGTGGACGCGCACTTCCGCCGACCGCAGGCCGGACGGGTCGTCGCACAGATGGGCCCGCAGCCAGCCGAGGCTTTCGGCGAAGACCTCGGGCCAGCCCCGCTGCAACGCGGAGGTGTGCGTCCAGGGCCCGATGAGGAGCGCGGTGTCGCAGCCGGCACGGCGCAGCCTGTCGTACTGCTGCAGTGTCTGGTCGAGGAACACGTCGTGCCAGCCGGTGATCAGGCCGGTCGGCACGGTCAGCCGCTCGGCGGCGACACCCGCGTCCGCCCCTGCCCAGTGCGCGTCGGCCGCCTCGGGATGCTCCATCGCCGCCTCCAGGAACGGCACCCGGCAGCCCAGCCCGGGTACGTACGCCTGCCCGAGGGGCAGGGCCCGGCCGACCTTCCCGATCCGGCGCCCCAGCCGCAGGACGGCACGGGTGAAGCTCGGCACGCCGCGGTGGTTGTAGACCCGGCCCACGGCGGAGACGAGGGCGCTCTCCAGGGCGAACGTGCCCGACGGGTAGTAGAAGCCGTGCATGTCGTGCTGCCCGACCTGCACCACCATCGCGCGCAGCTCCGGCGGCGGATCGAGGGCCAGCGCCCACTGGACGTAGCCGAGGAAGCTGGGGCCGGTCGTCCCCAGGACGCCGGAGAACCACGGCTGCCGGCGCAGCCACTCGACGGTGGCCAGGCCGTCGGCCGCCTCGTGCTGCCACAGTGCGGCCTCGCCGCCCGAGCCGCCGGTGCCGCGGCAGCTCTGCAGGACGACGTGGAAGCCCTGTTCGGCGAAGAGCACGCCGTACATCGGTGCCCAGGGCAGGCCCCGCCCGTACGGCGAGCGGACCAGGAGGGTGGGGAAGTCCCCGTCGGCGAGCGGGAAGTAATGGTCGGTCAGCAGCGGGCTGCCGTCGGCCGCCGGGACGGTGAGCCCGGGCTCGTACGCGACGTCGTACAGCTTCGGAGGCAGGCCCTTCATGGTGCGCCGCAGCGCACGGGCGGACAGCGGAGGTCTCTTGGCGGCGGCGGGGCGGCGGTACGTCGTGGTCGGTGTCACGTGGCCTCGTTTCCCGTGGCAGGAGCCGGTGTTCACTTCTATTCCCGTACTACGTACGAGAATAGCGGAGAGCAGCGTGCCGCGACGATGATTGGATGGCCGCCAGCAGGAAGGGGAGATTGCCGTGGTCCGTACAGGCTCATCCGGTCGCAGTACCGGTGTGGATCCGGAGCTGCTCTGGTCGCAGGCCGAACGCCCGCGCCGCGGACGGCCGCCGGCGCACAGCCGCACCGCGATCACCGCGGAGGCCGTCGCCCTCGCCGACGCCGAGGGGCTCGCCGCCGTCACGATGCGCGCCGTCGCGGCCCGGATCGGGGCCGGAACGATGTCCCTCTACAGCTATGTCCCCAACAAGGAGACACTGCTGGAGCTGATGATCGACCACGTGAGCGGCGACCATCGCCTGCCACCGGAGCCGTCCGGCGACTGGCGCGCCGACCTGCGGCGACTCGCCCACGAACAACGCGCGCTCATGCACCGTCACCCCTGGCTGCCCGCGGCGCTCCCGGTACGCCGGACGCTCGGCCCCAACTCCCTCGCGGTGATCGAGTACGCGCTCGCCGTGCTCGCCCCCGTCGACCCGGAGGCCCGGACGGGCCTGGAGACCTTCAGCCTGCTCACCGGCTTCGTGGCCAGCCATGTCTCCTACGAACTCGCCCAGGAGCGGGCGGTCGAGGACGCGGGCCGCACCGCCGGCGAACTCCTCGACGCGCAGACCCGTCACCTCAGGAGCGTCACCGCCGGAGGCAAGTACCCCCCGCCTCGCCCGCGCCCTCGCGGCCCCGCACGACGCCCCGACCCCGGATGCGTCCCCGGACGCCGTCTTCGACCGGCTCCTCGACCGCATGATCAACGGGCTGACGTCGGGGGCGACATGACCGTCGGCAACCGCACGCCGCTCAGAGGGGGTCGTGCCCGGCCCGCATGCTCAGCACGGCGTTCAGCAGCAGTACGCCGAGGAACGCGCTGAGCAGCGCCTGCCAGGAGCCGGTTGCGGTGTGCAGCCAGGCGGCGAGCGCGGGACCGGTGGCCGCCACGAGGTACCCACAGGTCTGCGCCATGGCCGAGAGCGCGGTGACGTGCTGCTGGTCGACGCCCCGGCGTACGTAGAGCACGCCGGCGAGGGACTGCGCCGCGCCCAGCCCGACACCGAGGACGGCCGCCCACAGGGCGGGAGCGGCGACCGGGGCCAGCAGCAACCCGGCGAAACCCGCGAGCGGCACGGCGATGGCCCCGGCGATGTGCGGCCGCTGGTCCGCGCGGCGGGCGGCCAGCGCCGGGGCGGCGAATCCGCCCGCCGCGATGCCGAGGATGAAGACGGCCTGGTGGGTTCCGGCGGCCGTCCGGCTCACGCCCGCCGCCACCAGGACGGACGGGAGCCAGGCGAGGGTCGTGTAGAACATCAGCGTCTGCAGGCCGAAGAAGGCCGTCAGGCTCCAGCCGAGCGCGGTGCGGGCGACGGGCCGCCGCGGAGAGCCGCCGGGGGCCGCGGCCGTGGGGGCGGGCCGGGGGGCACGCCGCAGCGCCTGCGGGGCGATACCGGCCAGCGCGAGCAGCGCGGGTACGACGGCGAGCCCGATCGCCGGCTGCCAGGCGCCACTGGCCTGCGCGACCGGTGCCACGAGCGCGGCGACCACCGCCGAACCGATGCCCATCGACAGCGCGTAGACGCCCATCATCGTGCCGACGCGCCGAGGCGAGAACCGTGCGTGCACCCACACCGGTACCAGGACGTTCACCACGGCGGTGGCGGCGCTGACCAGGACCGTACCGGCGATCAGCCCCGGCAGCCCCGCCATCCGCAGCGCCGCTCCGGCCACCAGCACGACACTCGCCCACAACAGCCCGCGCTCCGCTCCGTACCGCCGGCGGGCGCACGCGCCGAGCGGGGCGAAGACTCCCATGCACAGGGGTGGCAGCAGCCCGAGCAGTGTGACGGTTCCGCTGCTGAACCCGGCGACCGGTGCGAGCGGGCCGACCTGCCCGAAGGCGACCCGCGTATTGAGGCTGAGCAGCACGAAGCCGACCACGAGCAGCACGCCGGAGGTACGTACGCCGGACTGCGCGGTGACTGAGGAGGCGGCGGAGGAGGTGGCGGCGGAGGAGGCGGCGGAGGAGGTGGAGGGAACAGCCATGGGCACCCCTTGAGCGACGAGAGCGATGGCGGAAGCGACTCAGCAGCAGCCGGCAGCCGGCAGCCGGCGAAGGTTCAGTGTTCACGCTCAAGCGCACTTGAGTGCAAGCTGTGAGCGCAGGCTGTGAGTGCAGCCTGTGAGCGCAAGCCGTGAAGGCAACCGGACGAAGGGAGCGGTGATGTCCGCCGGACCGTGGTCGATCAGCGAAGTCGCAAAGGCTTTCGGCCTGTCGGTTTCCGCGCTGCGGTACTACGAGGAGTGCGGGCTGGTGCACTCCACCGAGCGGCGCGGCCGCGTGCGGTACTACGACCGGGCGGCCCTGGAACGGCTCGCCTACGTACAGCTCTGGCGCGAGGACGGCCTGATGTCGGTGGCCGACACCGCCGCCGTCGTCGGGAGCGACAGTGTGGCGGACCGCAGCACCATGATCAGCGCCCAGCGCGACATCATGCTCGCCCGCATCCGCAGCCTCACCCGGGCCGCCGCCGTACTGGAACACATGCTGGGCTGCCGCACCGACCATGCGCTGGAGTGCCCGCTGACCGGCGCGTACGTCAGCTCCCGCGTGGACGCGGCACTCGCCGGCGAGGACTTCGTCGACGACTTCCTCCCGCCCCCGACGGACGAGGCCTGACTCTGGAGGTCGCCCCGAGCACCCCGCGCGTGCCAGTACCCGCCGAGGCCGTATGAGTCATCAGCCCGCTTCCCCGCCGCGCGCTTCGGCTCGGCCGGCCTGGCCGGCCGGCGTGAGCGCGGCGGGGAGGGCCGTCGCGAGGAGTGCGGCGGGTCCTTCCGGCGCGTCGTTGTGCAGGACCTCCACACGGTGGCGGAGGCGCGGTACCGACAACGGCACCGCACGGATGCCGGGTACGCCGTCGAGCGCCGACCGGGGCAGCAACGCGAGACCGTGTCCGCCGGCGGTGAGGTCCAGGAGCCCGCGTACGTCCGTACCGTCGTAGCGCAGGGACGCGCGGTAGCCGTCGGTTCCGCTCGCGGTGCGCAACCGTGTGAGCGGCACGGCGGTGTCGGGCGCGTCGATCCACCGTGCCTCGGCGAGATCGGCCAGCCGCAGCCCGTCGCGGCCGGCCAGCGGATGCCGCGTGGTCAGCGCGACGGCCAACGGTTCTTCGGCGACCACCTCCGCCGCGAGCGGGCCGACATCGGCGAGGAACAGTGGGTCGTTGGGCGCGGCCGCACCGTCGACCAGGCCGAGGTCCGCACTCCCGGTCGCCACGTCACGGGTGACGGCCTCGCGGCCGAGCACCCGCACCGTCACCTCCAGCAGCGGGTGCCGTCGGCGCACGGTCGCCAGTGCTTCGGTGAGCCGCGACGTCATGGCGAGCGGCGAGACACCGACGACGATGCGGGCGGCGGGGGCGGCGGTCAGCCGCGCGATGTCCGCGCGGGCGGCGTCCAGCCGCAGCAGCAACGGCCCGGCGTGCTCCAGCAACCGGACACCGGCACCGGTCGGAGCGACCGGCCGCCGCCCCAGCAGCACCGCCCCGAGGTCGCTCTCCAGCGCGGCGATGTGCTGCGAGACCGCCGACTGGGTGTACCCCAGCTCGCGGGCCGCCGCGGAGAAGGACCCGCAGCGGGCAACGGTCACGAACGTACGGAGCAGGTGCGGGTCCATGGCCATCAGTATTCCTGATGGAAGAACCAGAGATCATCGTTGGTGCTGAACTCGGCTCCTGGGCCAGGATGTCGCCATGCCCTTTTCGACACCTCGCATCGCGCTGGTGGGTGACCGCTCGGCCGGTGTCCTGGCCCACACCCGCATCCCCGCACTCCTCGACGCGCTGGCCCGGCGCGACCAACTCGTCCTGGACGCGTACTGGATCCCCACCCCGGACGCGGAAGCCACCGAAGCGCTCGCCGGATTCGACGCCGTCTGGCTGGTGCCCGGCAGCCCGTACCGCAGTGAAGCCGGCGCGCTGGCGGCGGTCCGCACCGCACGTGAACAGGGGATACCTTTCCTGGGCACCTGCGGCGGCTTCCAACACGCACTGCTGGAATTCGCGCGGAACGTCTGCGGACTCGCCGGCGTCAGCCATGCGGAGAACCACCCCGAGGCCGACGACCTGCTGATCGTCCCCCTGACCTGTTCCCTGCGGGGCCACGAAGGTGCGGTCCAGGTGGCGGCGGGATCGCTGGCCGAGCGCGTCCTGGGGGCCGAGCGCACCGTCGAACGGTACAGCTGCTCGTACGGGCCCAGCCCGTCCTACCTCGACGCGCTCCGCGCGCACGGCCTCCGCTTCAGCGGCGTCGACGTAAGCGGCGTCGACGTAAGCGGTGTCGACGAGAGCGGTGTCGACGAGAGCGATGTCGACGAGAGTGGTGTCGACGAGAGCGGCGGACGGGGGAAAGGCGCCGGGACGAGCGAAGTGCGGATGGCCGAGCTTCCCGGACACCCCTTTTTCCTCGCCACCCTCTTCCAGCCCGAACTCGCGGGCGACGGTACCCGTCCGCACCCGGTCATCCGCGCGCTGGCCGCGGCGGCCGTGGACCACGCGGCCACGAAGCCGGTGTGAGGGGACCACCCTGTACGCTCCCCGTCCATGCCGAACATACAGCCGTTACCGGGCGAGCGTCCGATGTGGCCGTGGGGCGCGTTCGCCATCGCGCTCGCCCTCTTCCTCCTCACCTGGGCCCTGTGCTGGTTCAACGCGAACGTGGTGAACGAGGACCTGCAGAACTTCTGCGCCGACCTGCACACGCAGAGCTTCCCGCCGGAGAAGGCGTGCGTGGCCGAGGACGGCACGGTCACCGGAGCGAACGCCTCGTGGGTCACCGCGGCGTTCTTCACCTCGGCCACGCTGTCGGCGGTACTCCTCACGGCGGCGCTCGCCCTTGCCTTCGTCGGCCGGGCCGGCTACTCGTCCGGCAGGTGACCGCCGCTCGGCGCGTTGCTCAGGTCGACGACGCAGAAGGCGTTGCCGTCCGGATCGGCGAGGACGACGAAGTCGGGATCGGGCGGGTACCGGTCCCAGGCCACCCTGGTCGCTCCCAGCCCGATGAGTCTTTCGACCTCGGCCTTCTGCTCGGCGGCGGTGTCCACGAACAGGTCGAGGTGGAGCCGGGGGTAGGGCTCGGCGGGTGATTCGCTGCGCATCAGTGCCAGTGCGTGGCCGGACCCGTCGGCGTGGTTCAGCGTGCGCCAGGTGTCGCTCGCCCATTCCTCGGTCGGCACCAGGTCCAGCGCCGACGTCCAGAACTCCACGGCGCGGGGCAGGTCCACCACGCCGATGACCGGGAATCCAAGTCTGAGCATGAGCCGAGGGTACGAACCCGGGTGCGCCCGTAGCCACCCCGCGATCTCCCGCGTGTCTGCCGGGCCGTTACTGCGCCAGCGCGTCGGAGTGGATGCTTCCGCTTCGGCGTGTGTCGAGTAGGGTCCGGCGCACGAGCAGTGCGGATCAAGGAGGCCAGGGGCGTGACGGGGCATCAGGTTCCCGCGGGCGGAGCCGGCGGGGCCGCAGCGGAGGACGCGACGGGCGTCCAGGCGCAGGAGCGCCGCCTACGGCGCGACCTGGGCTTCTGGGGGCTGACCGGCATCGGCTTCTCCAACATCGTCGGCTCCGGCTGGCTGTTCGCCGCGATGTACGCGGCACAGACGGCCGGCCCGGCGGCCCTGCTGTCCTGGGTGCTGGCCGGGCTGCTGTGCGGACTGGTCGCACTGGTCATGATCGAGCTCGGCGCGTCGCAGCCGGAGGGCGGCGGCACGGTGCGCTGGCCGCTGTTCGCCGGCGGGCGCCTCGTCGGCACCCTCATCGGCTGGTCGGTGCTCCTCTCCGTCGGCGGCACCGCGGCCGAGATCAGCGCCATCATGCAGTACGCCGCGCACTACCTCCCGGGCATCTACAACGGCCACACCCTCACCCTCTCCGGCCTGGCCCTGGCCGGCGGGCTCAGCGTCCTGCTGACGGCGGGGAACTGGTTCGCCGTCCGCCTGTTCGCCCGGCTCAACACCCTCGTCTCGGTGTTCAAGATCGCCGTGCCGGTCGTCACCGTCATCGCGCTGATCGCCTCCGGCTGGCACGAAGGCCGTCTCACCGGCCACGGCGGCTTCGCACCGTACGGCTACGTCGCCTGCCTGACCGCGCTGGCCGGCGGCGGCATCGTCTACTCCGTCAACGGCTTCCAGGCCCCGCTGGACTTCTCGGGCGAGACCCGCAACCCGCGCCGCACCATCCCCGCCGCGGTACTCACCGGCATCGGCCTGGCCGTCCTGATGTACCTGGTCCTCCAAGTGGCCTTCCTCTTCACCGTCCCCGAACGGCTGCTCGGGGACGGCTGGCAGGGGGTGTCCTTCGACTCACCGTTCGGCCAGCTCGCCCTGATCCTCAACCTGCACTGGCTGTCCAGCCTCCTCTACGCCGACGCGGTGCTCTCACCCGGCGGCTCGGCCTACGTGGGCGTGGCGCTCGACGCCCGGCACACCTACGCGCTCGCCAAGAACGGCACCATCCCCCGGTACTTCATGAAGGTCAACAAGCGGTTCGGTGTGCCACGCCGCGCCCTGGCGGCCAACCTGGTCGTCATCATGGTGTTCCTGCTGCCGTTCGGCGGCTGGCAGGACATCGTCAGCGTCATGGGGGACATGTACCTGCTGATCTACGCCGCGTCCGCCGTCGCCGTCGCCGTCTTCCGGGCCGAACCGGGCGGCCGGGCCGCGGGCTGGGTCCCCGGGCTGCGCTGGATCGCCCCGCTCAGCTTCGTCGTGGCCACCGAGTTCATCTACTGGTCGGGGTGGGGCGACCTCCGCCTGGCACTGCCACTGGTACTCGGCGGTCTGCTCATCTTCCTGGCCATGCACCGCACGGGAGTGCGGGGGAGCGAGGACACCGGGCCGCACCACCGCCCGCTCACCACCGAACTCCGCTCCGGCGCCTGGCTGGTCACCTACCTCGCCGCGCTGACGGTGCTCTCCTGGCTCGGCACCTTCGAGGGCTCGGCGCTGCTCCCCGCCCCGTACGACTCCCTCGCCGTCGCCGCCGTGGCCGCCACCGTCTTCTTCTGGGCGGTCCGCTCGGGCGTCCGCCAGCTGGTGGCCTCCCGCGCCGTGCGGTGACAGCACTGGCTCAGGCACAGCACTCACTCAGGAGGTTGCGGTACACGTGCAGCAGTGTGTACGCGAGCAGTACGGCCGGTTCGAAGGCCGAGCCGACGAACCGTACGCGCGGTCACCGATCATGGCCGGTTCGAAGTCGAGAAGTCCGGTCAGGCGCCATCCGTCGGGATCGACCAGAAAGTGCTCCCGCATGACCTCGGTGTGCAACAGGGAACGGCGCGGAGGGGAGGAGCCGCATCGAGGGAGTGGAAGCACGGCGAGGACCTCGCCGATCTCCGCGACGCGCCGGTCACGGTCGGCCTGCGGTGTGCGGTCCGCGCCAGTGGTGCAGTGCACCGGCCGGTCCGAGGCGTGCGCAGAGGTCCGCCGCTCCGGCCCGCATCACCGTCTCGTCCGGAACCACCGCGTCCCACTGTTCATCTGTTTCCACCGGAGGCGGCATGAGCAGGACCGTAAGCCGCACACTCGCCGCGCGACAACGGAGTTTCGCCTCCCCGGACGACAGCCCGGACGGCAGCCCGGACGGCAGGCCACGCACCGGCACGTGCGCGACCGTCACACCTCCTTCGGCTCATGCCTGAACGCGCGGTTCAGTGTGATCCGCGCGTTCGGTGACAAGCGACCTCAGAGGTGCCTCCCGGGCGAACTCAGTTACCGGCCGCCTTGTAGAGGCCCCGGCCGGCGCGCTGGGCCCGGGAGGTGGCGACGAGGCGGTCCAGGGTGCTGCGTACGGCGTTGATCGCGGCGGGGGTGTCGGCGCGGCCCACGGCCTGGGCGACGTCCCGGGCGCGAACGGGGTTGCTGCCGCTCTCGGCGAGGGCGCTGACGACCTGCTCGGTGAGCCCGCCGTTGTCCTTGGCCGAGGCGCCCGCCGTCTTCTTCTTCGCCTTGCCCTCGGCCTTGGCGTCGGCGGTCTTCGCGTCGGCGGCCTTGGCGTCGGTGGTGTCGGTGTCCTTCGCCTTGGCCTTCGCGGCGGCCTTGGTGGGCTGAGCCGCCGTGGTCTTCCCGGCGGCACGGCGCTTGCGCTCCTGCCCGGCCGGTGCCTTCGCGGCCTTCTTCCGGCTGGTGCTGCCGGGAGCCTTGCGCGCCTTCGGCACGGTGGGAGTCGCGGGGGCGGCCTTCTCCTCCGCCGCCTGCGAAGCGGTCGGCTCCGCGGGCTCCGCCGGCTGCTCACCGGCCGCTTCGGTCTCCTTACGAGGGGCCGCGGCGGGCTCCTCGCGGGGCGCTGGCGCAGGCGTGTCCTCAGCTGCCGTACCGGCCGTGGCCGACGCCGGCGCCTGCACGGCCCCGGTGGACGACAGGGCCTGGAGGGCCTGCAGTGCGGTGCGCACGGAGTCCAACCGCGTGGTGACGGCCGCCAGTTCCTGCTCCAGTGTCTGCTGCTGTGCTTCCAGGCGGGGGAGTTCCTCCTCCAGGAGAGCCGTGGTGTTCTCGATGCTGCCCGGCGTGCTGACGGTAGAAGTCATGACGCTGCCTTTCTTTCCGGCCACCATGGCCATTTCGCGATGGTGCTGCAAGCAGCCTACGGGGCTGCCGTGGTGTTGTGTAACGATGGCGAGTTCCCGAGAGACTACGCATCGATGCACTGACCGAGGCACGCTCGTCGCGGAACGTGTCCTGGAAGGGAAACGATCGGGCCACCATCGACCGGTACGGGCGGAAAAATGTGCGACGCCGCCCACACCTACGAGCGGTGGCACGGCACCAACTGCACCGGCCCCACCGACAACGTCCCCTAGCGGGAGCCGGACGCGGCACACCACTCGGGGGCCAGCACCGACCACACCTCGGTGTCCTGCCGCATTCCCCGGTAGGTGTCGTTCGCGCGCAGGACTCCGTCGCGGCTCATGCCGAGCCGCCTGGCCACGTTGATGCTCGGTGTGTTCGCGGCGGACACGTGCCACTCCACGCGGTACATCCCGCGCTCCCGGACCGCCCAGTCGATGATGACGCGTGCCGCGCGGGTGACCAGTCCGCGCCCGGCGGCGTCCGGTTCCAGCCAGCAGCCGGCCTCGCACGTACCGGTGTTGGTGTCGAACACCCGGAAGAGGACGCCGCCGACGAGCAGCCCGTCGAGCCGGATGCCGTACAGCCGGCCGGTGTCGGCCGCGGCCTTGTCGGCGTACGACTGGAGCCAGCGCCGGGCGGAGTCGAGGTCGGTCACGGCGTCCGGGAGCCCGACGTGCTGACCGATGAATGCGCGACCGCGGTCCATATGGGCGAGGAACTCTTCCGCCTGCCACGGCTCCAGCGGCCGCAACTCGGCTCCGTCACCCAGGGAAATCGCGAACATCTCACCCTCCGCAGTGGTCGCGTACGCTCGCCGAATCCTCGCACGACGACATACGGCGACACACGGCGATCACACGGACACTGTGCTCACCAGAGCTTCGCGCGGGCGTTGCCCTGGCGCAGCCGGCGCTCCTCGGCGCCGGCACCCGGCTCCCGGCGGGCGCACCGGGCATACCGGCGGCCGGTGGGGCCGTTGCCGCACCGGTCAGCGGTACGAGGTCGACGCAGGCGGCGCGGGGGGACAGTGACGGCATGAAGGCGCGAGTGCGCATCCGCCGTACCCGGACGCCTCAGTCACCCTGCGACCACGCGGCCACGGGAAGCGAGAGATAGACACCGAAGTCGCGGAGCCCTGTCGCGGCTTCGATGCCCTCGTGCAACTGGTCCGTGCGCTGCTGGCGGTCGGCGGCCCTGCTCTCGAACCACTTCGACCGCACCTCGACCACCACGTCCAGCCCACTGCGGTCCAGCGGCCCCAGCTGCCGGAACCGGATCTCCACATCGCCCGGCCGCAAGTCGCCGTCGTACGGCTCCTCCGGGCACTCCACCGCCACGGACACCAGGTGCGGCAGTACGGCGCCGAGTTCGCGGAGCGTTGCTTCAGGGACGTGCGGCGCGTAGGTGACTTCGACGAGTGGCATCGGACCACTCCAAGCCGTTCCGCGCGAAGGCCGGGAGAGTCCCTGCGCCCTGCCCCGCTCCACTACTCCGCGGCCACCCGCACCAGCATCTTCCCCGTGTTGGCGCCGCCCAGCATGCCGAGGAACGCATCCACCACGCTGTCGAAGCCGTGGGACATGGTCTGGACGTCCGCAACGCGTCCCGACCGCAGGTGCGGTACGAGGAACTCCTCCAACTCGCCTTGTGCGTCACGGTGGTTGCGTACCAGGACACCCTCCAGGCGGAGGCTCTTCTCGACGATGTCGTAGAGGTTGCGCGGCGCGGCGGGCGGCTGGGCACTGTTGTGGTACTGGGCGATCGCGCCGATCCAGGCTATCCGCCCGAACTCACGGAGCCCCTGGATGGCGCCTTCGAGGTGATCGCCGCCGACGTTGTCGAGGTAGACGTCGATGCCGTCCGGGGCGGCCTTGCCCAGCAGGTCCCCGACCGGCCCGTCGTGGTAGTCGAAGGCCGCGTCGAACCCCCACTCCTCGGTCAGCCGCCGGACCTTGGCGGGCGAGCCGGCGCTGCCGATGACCCGGCCCGCGCCCATCAGCCGGGCGAGTTGGCCCGCCGCGCTGCCCACCCCGCCCGCCGCCGCGGAGATGAACACGCTCTCGCCCGGCTGCAGCCGCACCGTACGAGTCAGCGCGACGTAGGCGGTCAGGCCCGTACCGCCCAGAAGGCCCAGGTAGGTGTGGGCGGGGACGCCTCGGTGGCTGGGCAGGACGCGTACGTCACCCGGCGTCACCAGCGCATGGGTACGCCATCCCCGGCGGTGGAAGACGAGAGCGCCCTCCTCCAGACCCGGGGCGCGGGAGACGGCCACGCGTCCTACGGAGCGGCCTTCCAGGGGCGTGTGCAGGTCCCAGCCGCCGTCCATGAGCTCTCGCATGTAGGGGTCGACGGAGAGGTAGAGGTTCTCCACCAGGGCCTCGCCGGGGGCGGGGGCGGGCACGGGCTCCTCGACGAAGGCGAAGTCCTCCCGCATGGGGAAGCCGTCGGGGCGGGAGACCTGGTGGACGAAGCGGGCTGTCGTGCCGGTCACGCGTACTCCTGAGTGGGTGGGGAGCGGCAGGGACCGGGATGTGTGGTCATCGGCCGCGGTGCGCTCACCGTAAGGAGCCGTGGCCGCGCCCGGCAGGGGGCGGCATCGATGGAACGACACCTTCCATGAAAGCTGTTCATGGAATACTCCCGGCATGAGCGACCTCGCGCCGCACGAGCTGCGCATCCTGATCGCCGTCGATCGTGCGGGCGGCTTCACCGCCGCGGCCGCGAGCCTGGGCATGACCCAGTCCGCCGTCTCCCACGCCGTACGGACCTGCGAGCGCAAGGTCGGCGCCGTCCTCTTCGACCGTGGCCGCCACGGCGCCCGCGCCACCGCCGCCGGTACGCGGGCGGTCGCCTACGCCCGGCGGATCGTGCGGCTGATGGAGGCGATGGGGGAGGAGGTGCGCGGTACGCGGGACGGGGAAGTCACCGGCCCGCTGCGCATCGCGGCGTTCCGCAGCGCGGCGGCCCACCTGCTGCCCGCGGTGCTGGAGAAACTGGCGGCCCGCCACCCCGGGCTCGCCCCCGAGGTGCGGATCGTACGGGAGATCGGCCGGGGAACGGCCGGCGAGGTCGCCGACGGGCGAGCCGACCTGGGCCTCGCCACTCTGGACACGTCGGGCCCGCCGCTCGGCCTCTCCGGCGCCCGCCTCTTCGAGGAGCCGTACGCGCTGGCGCATCCGGTGGGCCGCCCGGACGCCGATCCCCGGACGCTGCCGCTGATCGACTGGGACGAGAACTGCGGTTCCTACACCCGCGAGTGGTGGGCCGGGCAGGACTGGATACCGCCGGCCACGATCCGGGTCGAGGACGACACCGTGGTGCTGTCGATGATCGCGCGCGGCATGGGGATGTCGATCATGCCCATGATGACCCTGGCCGGCGCGCCCGCCGAGGTCGCCCTCACCTCCCTCGCACCGCATCCGCCCCGCCGGGGCGTCGGCTATGTGACCACGCCCGAGCTCGCCGGGACGGCGGCGGTACGGGCGATGATCCGCGAACTCCGGTCGGCGGTGTCCTCGCCGGTGTTTCAGGACTGCGTGACGAGCGTACGGAGCAGCTCGCGCAACGTGTCCTGCTGAGGCGCGGTGAGTGAGGCCAGCGGCGAGTGGTCGCTGAGCCGTCGCAGGATCTCTTCCCGGTAGCGCTGCCCCGCCGGTGTGAGGACGATCTGCTTCGCGCGCCGGTCCGAGGGGTGCGGCTCGCGCCGCAGCAGGCCCTGCTGCTCCAGCCGGTCGAGGACGAACGTCACGTTGGACGGCTCGCAGACCATCCGGTTGGCCAGTTCGCGCGCGGTGATCGGCTCGGTCAGTTCCCGGAGGGCGACGACCTGGGTGGCCGTGATGTCCAAATTCCCGGCGACGCGGCGGACGTGGGTGTCGAGTCGCTGTGCGAACTGGTGGACCAGCTTGCACACGTCGCGGTCGAGCTGGACGTCTGTCGGACGGTTCGGCCGGCTGGTCCGGTGCGGCTGGCTGGTCACGCGCCCAGTGTAGCGGCCGTGCTTCGAGTCATGGTAGTTCTAGCCTTCATTATTCGAGCTGGAATCAAATGCAACTGGGGGGTGCGTCATGCCGCTTTCCGTTGTGTCCCTCATGCTGGTGGTCTTCAGCTTCACCACGGGGGAGTTCGTGATCGCCGGCATCCTGCCGGAGGTGGCCGCCGACCTGTCGGTGTCGATATCCGAGGCGGGTCTGCTGGTGACCGCCTACGCCGCCGGCATGATCGTCGGCGGCCCGGTCGTGACCGCGCTGACCGCCCGGTTCGCCCGCAAGCCACTGCTGCTCGGCCTGATCGTCGTCTCGGTCATCGGCAACCTCGGGTCGTCCGTCGCACCGGACTACTCGCTCCTCCTCGTGTCGCGGTTCCTCGCGGGCCTGGTCGTGGCGACGTTCTTCGCGGTCGCCATCACCACCGCGGTGACCATGGCCGCCGCGGGCAGAGCGGCATCGATGGTCGCGAAGCTGACCCTGGGCATGAACCTGGGAATGATCCTCGGCACACCGATCGGCACCTTCATCGGTCAGCACTTCGACTGGCGGGCGCCCTTCCTGGCCATCGCCGCCGGCAGCGCCGCCGCCCTGCTGCTCGTCCGGCGCTTCGTACCCGCGCAGCCCGCCACCGCCACCGGACCGGTCCTCGGCGAACTGCGGGTGTTCACCCAGCGCGACGTCCAACTCGCCATCGCCCTCACCGTGTTGGGCAACGTCGGGGTCGTCGCCGTCTTCACCTTCATCGCACCCTTGCTCACCGACGTCAGCGGGTTCGCCGACGCCGCGATCCCCGTGCTGCTCCTGGTCTACGGCGTCGGCGCGGTCGCCGGTAACTTCTTCGGCGGCTGGCTCTCGGACCGTGCCCTGATGCCGTCGCTGGCCGGGCTGCTCGCCGCACTGGCAGCCGGCTTGGCACTGTTCTGGCTGGCCGGCGACGTACGGTTCTTCGCGGCGGTACTGACCTTCGCCGTCGGCGCCCTGGCGTTCGCGATCACCCCCGGCATGCAGACGCGTGTCCTCTCGACGGCCACCTCGGCACCGACGCTCGCCATAGCGGTCAACGCCTCCGCCTTCCAGGTCGCCGCCGCGTTCGCCGGCTGGCTCGGCGGCCGCGTCATTGACACCGCACCGGGCGGGGTGCACACGCTTCCCCTCGTCGGCGCGGCCCTCACCCTGACGGGCCTCGCCATCGCGCTCCACTCCCTGCGACGCGACCGCCGCAAGGAACCGTCCCCCGCGTGAGGCCGTTCGAGGCCGCGCGCCGATGCCGTACCACCGATTGCCCGGGAGGCGACCGCGGGCCCGGACCCGCCGTCGCCTCCCGGGGCCGGGCATGGCCCTTCTACCCGCGGGACGCGACAGTGGCGAGGAGTTCCCGCGTGTGCCGCAGCCACGTCACCCGGTCCTCGGCGGCCAGGATGTGGCCCGCGCCCGGCAGCTCCACGAGCCTGGCGTCCGGAATCCCGTCGGCCAGCCGCCGCGAACTGCCGGGCAGCACCAGCCGGTCCCCGAGCGGCGCGACCACGAGGGTGGGCGCCTGCACCTGGGGCAGGTCGGCACGTACGTCGACGCGGGACACCAGGTCGAAGTGGTCCCGCATCCCCGGCGGCATCGCGGCCAGCACCTGTGCGGCTGCGGCGTCGACATCCTCAGGGGAGAGCCCCTGGAGTTGGCTCTCCGCAGCGCACGCCAGGAACGCGAACCGCGCGAGGGCCTCCCGTTCGCCCGCGGTCCAGAGTGTTTTCACCAACTGGGCTGCGAAGGCCAGTACGGGATCGGCGACAGGGAACCCGGCGGTGAGGACGAGAGCGGTCACCCGGTGCGGATGCCGGGTCGCCGCCCGGACGGCCACCGTGGTGCCCAACGACTCACCGAGTACGGCGAACCTCTCGTGCCCACGCGAGACCGCTGCGGCCACCAGCCGGTCGGCGAGATCGTCCAGGTCCAGCGGTGCGGTCGCGACAGGGGAACGGCCGGCCCCGGGGTAGTGGGGGCCGATGAGAGTGTGGTCACGGGCGAGATCGTCCAGAACGAGCCCGAAGTTGCCTTCGATCCCACCGCCCGCACCGTGGGCGAGCAACAGGGCGGGCCCGTCGCCCTGCACGTACACATCAAGGTCCTGGTCAATGACTTGGTCGATAACTGCGTGCTCAGAAGCCATGCCCAGGACGCTAAACTCCGACATCAGTGTCAGAGTCAAGTTCCCGGCTCGGTGTGGAGAGCGCAGCCGCGGCGAGAGAGGCACCTTCCGGTGAAGATGAAGGAGATGGTGCGCCGCACCGGCGTCCATGAACGGCTGCTGCGCTACTACGAGCAGCAAGGCCTGCTGGCGCCCCGGCGGCTGCCCAGTGGGTACCGGGAATACGCCGAAGCGGACGTCGGGACCGTACGCCGCATCCGCTGCCTGCTCGCCGCCGGCCTGCCCACCTCGGTCATCGCCCAGGTACTGCCCTGCATCACGGAACACGACGACCGTCTCGTACCGACCTGCCCCACCCTCATCGGCCAGTTGGACGAGGAACGCGACCGCATCACACGCCAGATCGAAAGCCTCCAGGAGTCCCGCGCCATGCTCGACACGATCCTCGACGCGGTACCGACGTCCCGGTGAAACACGGCCGGTCCCGTCGGCTCTGACGGGACCGGCCGGCTGTGTCAGCGGCCCGCCGGCTGGTGCTCAGGCGCCGGCCGGGGTGTGGGGCTCGCGCCGCATGGCCCACAGCACCGGACCGCCTCCCGGCAGTGGGAACTCCTCGCGCACGGTGAAGCCGAAGTGTTCGTAGAAGGGGAGATTGGCCGGTGTGGAAGACTCCAGAGCGACGGGCAGTCCCGCCGCATCGGCCTTGGCCAGCCCCGAGCGCAGCAGGGCGGCCCCGTGCCCCCGGCCCCGGGCGGCCGGGTCGGCACCGATCACTGCCAGGTACCAGTGCGGCTCCGTCGGCGTGTGTTCGGCCGCCGTCTCGACGGCGTCACGGAACAGCAGCGCCCGCTCGCCGAGGATGTCCTGCAGCTCCTGCACGGTCTCCGCGTCAGGTACGGCATTCGCCTGCCCCTCCGGCGGAACCCAGAAAGCGGCCGCCGCACCGGTGCGCTCGCACACGCCGTGGCGCACGTACTGCCGGGTGAAGAGCGTGGTGAAGTAACGGCCCAACTGCTCCTCGCGAGAGGAGTCGTCGAGGAAGAACCAGCACATCATCGGGTCGTCGACGAAGGCGCGGGCCAGGCTACGGCTGACCGGTCGGGCGTCGTCGATCGTTGCCGTCTCCGGCGTGTTCGTCATCGGCACGCGGCCCATTCTGCACCCCTGGCGATCTTCACCGAACGGCGGGCGGCCTGCTCACGAGAGGCGACGACTACATCCTCCGCGCGCACTCACGCCTTTTTACGAGCGCCCATGCCCTTGGCCGCGGCCTGGGTGATGTTGCGGGCCATGCCGCCGAAGACGATGGAGTGGAAGGGGGCCACGCTCCACCAGTACGCATGGCCGGAGAGGCCGCGGGGGTGGAACAGGGCGCGCTGCCGGTAACGCGTACGGCCGTCGCCGCCCTCCTCGGCGTACATCTCCAGCCAGGCCAGCCCCGGGAGGCGCATTTCGGCGCGCAGGCGCAGCAGATGTCCCGGTTCGATCTCCTCCACCCGCCAGAAGTCGAGGGAGTCACCGGCACGCAGCCGTTCGGCGTCGCGGCGCCCGCGCCGCAGGCCGACGCCGCCGACGAAACGGTCCAGCCATCCCCGTACCGCCCAGGCGAGGGGGAAGGAATACCAGCCGTTGTCACCGCCGATGCTCTCGATCACCCGCCACAGCGCTTCGCGCGGTGCGTCCACGGCCAGTTGTCGCTCGTCCTTGTAGAGGCTGCCGCCCGCCCACTCGGGGTCGGTGGGCAGCGGATCGCTCGGCGCGCCGGGCACCGCGGCCGACGACCAGCGGGTGACGACCTGTGCCTCCCGCACGCGCCGCAGCGCGAGCGCCAGCGCCTCGTCGAACGGCAGTGGCAGCGGCAACGGCAGCGGCTGCCCTGGACCATCGGAAACGTCCGGAGGACCATCGGGAACGTCCGGAACGTACTGAGCGATGTCGTGCTCGTGGCACACCACCTCATGGCGCAGCGACTCGGTGAGCGGGCGCGCGATCGAGGCGGGCACAGGGGTGACGATGCCGACCCACAGGCTGGACAGGCGCGGAGTGAGCATGGGTACGGGCACGATCAGCCGGCGGCGCAGTTTCGCCACGGCGGCGTACCGGCGCATCATCTCCCGGTACGTGACGACGTCCGGGCCGCCGATGTCGAACGTACGGTTCACCTCGGCCGGCATCCGGGCCGAGCCCACCAGGTAGCGCAGCACGTCACGGACGCCGATCGGCTGGATGCGGGTACGCACCCAGCTCGGGGTGACCATCGCCGGCAGCCGCTCGGTCAGGTACCGCAGCATCTCGAAGGAGGCGGACCCCGACCCGATGATCACCGCGGCCCGCAGCACCGTGGCGGGCACCGGTGCGTCGAGGAAGATCCGGCCCACCTGGGCGCGGGAGCGCAGATGCCGGGACAGCTCGTGTTCCGGGACACCGTGCGGCGTCAGGCCGCCCAGGTAGACGATGCGCCGGATCCCAGCGGTGTGCGCCTGCTCCGCGAAGATCTGCGCCGCGCGCCGGTCCTTCTCCTCGAACTCGGAGCCGGTGCCGAGCGAGTGGACCAGGTAGTAGGCGACATCGACGCCCTCCATCGCCGCGGCGACCGACGCCGGGTCGGTGACATCGCCCTTGACCACCTCGGCGTCGGGCGCCCAGGGGTGGTCGCGCAGCTTGCCCGGGGTACGGGCCAGGCACCGCACCTGATGACCGGCTTCCAGCAGCTCGGGGACGAGCCGCCCGCCGATGTACCCGCTGGCCCCGGTCACCAGGCAGCGCAGCCCACCGGTGTCCTGCGTTCCGCCCGCGTGCACGGCCGTCTCCCTTCCACGGACCACGGACTCGCCCGTCGCCTGCGTACCCGCCCGGTCGTTCGCCTTCACCCCCGCCCGATTATGGCCGTGGAGGGGTGGTCGTGCGCGATGCCACGACGGGCGGCCCGTTATCCGGCACTCCCGGAAATCACTGTCCGCCGGTCCGTCTCCGGGAGAGACTGCGGCCGGAGTGTGATTGTGCGGCGGAACGAAGGCACCATGCGCGGAGGCACTATGAGCGGCGGAACGTTGACTGTGGGCGGGGAAGTGTCGGTCAGGCTGGTGAAGGGGGAGCGGACCAAGGTGCGCTACCCCGCCACCGTGGTGAGCGATGACGGTACGCGTGTCGTCGTGCGCGCGCCGTGGGCAGGAGCGGGGGTCAGGGACTTCGGCTTCGTACGGTTCGAGCCGGGAGACGTCTTCACCGAGCACTACTGGCGCGACCGCTGGTACGCCGTCAAGGAGGTGCGGACCGGCGAGGGTGCGGTGAAGGGCTGGTACTGCGATGTGACCCGCCCCGCCCACGTCGGGCCGGACGGCATCGTGGTCGAGGACCTGGACCTCGACCTGTGGCTGTCGGCGGACGGTGCGACCGTACTCCGCCTCGACGAGGACGAATTCGCGGCGAGCGGCATCGAGGAACGCGATCCCGCCGCGGCGGCCGCGGCCCGCCGCGCGCTGGACGAGCTGGAGACACTGGCCCGTACGGGTAACTTGCCCGTACTCAACCGTCCCGTACTCAACCGCCGCGCCTCATGATGCGCCTCATGATGCGGACGTCCGGCTCCGGTCCCGGTCCTGGTCCCGGTCCTGGTCCCGGTCCTGGTCCTGGCCTCGGTTCCGGTCCGCGAACGCGCCGTCGCCGCTGAAGGCGAGCTTGGCGAAGCGTTCGCCGATGCGGCGGTGCGTGGCGGCGTCCGGGTGCAGGTCGTCGGGCAGTGGCAGCTCGGCGAAGTCGGCCGCACCGTAGAGGTCACGGCCGTCGAGGTAGTACAGGTGCGGATCGTCGGCCGCCCGTTGCGCGACGATCCGGGCCAGCTCGTCCCGGATGACGCCCAGGGTCAGCTTCCCGCTCGCCCGCTCCGCCGGGTCCCCCATCGCCCGGAACCGCAGCCGCCCGTCGCTGACGGAGCTGAAGTCCGGGACGCTGGGGCCGGGTGTGTCCTCGTGGATGGGGCACAGGAGGGGCGAGACGACCAGCAGCGGTGTGGTGGGGTGGCCTTCGCGGACGGTGTCGAGGAAGCCGTGTACGGCAGGGCCGAAGGCGCGCAGACGCATCACGTCGGCGTTGACGAGGTTGATGCCGATCTTGATGCTGATCAGGTCGGCGGCGGTGTCCCGGAGCGTGCGGGCCGTGAACGGGTCGAGCATGGCGCTGCCGGCCAGCCCGAGGTTGATCAGTTCCACACCGCCGAGGGACGCCGCGAGTGCGGGCCAGGTGGTGGTGGGGCCGGCGGCGTCGGAGCCATGGCTGATCGAGCTGCCGTGGTGCAGCCACACCTTGCGCACCCGGTCCGTCGCCGGCTCGACGGGGGCGTCGGTGCGGAGCGCGATGAGTTCGGTGGTCTCGTTGTGCGGCAGCCAGATCTCGACGTCCTTGGCGCCGTCGGACAGGCCGGCGAAGCGGAGGCTGCCGGCCGGCCCCGGCCTCGTCTCCGCGGTTCCGGCCGACATGTCGATGGTCAGGATGTTGCCGCCCGCCACGCCGGCCCGTCCGGCCGGTCGGCCGTCCACGAGCAGTTCGTACACACCGTCGGGCCGGGCCGGGACACCCACGTAGGCCCGCTTGGTGGGCAGCGCGTCCAGTTCGATGGTGGTGGCCCTGGTACGGAAGGCGAGCCGTACGCCCGAGGGCTGGGTCTCGGCCATGGCCAACTGCCCGTCGGTGTTCTGGGCACGGGCCCAGGCGGGCAGCCGGTGCGGCAGTACGCCGTGCTCGGTGCGCTCCACATCGATGGCGCCGCGCAGGAAGTCAGCGGTGACGGGTGTGGTGATCCAGTTGTTCTCGGAGTGGCCCTCGGAGTGATTCTCGTGGCCCTCGGAGTGGTCCCTGGAATGGTCCCCGGAGTGGCCCTCGGAGTGGTCCTTGAAGTGCATTGCCTCAACCTGTTGATCGATGTGTTCGGCTTACTGATCGACGTGTTCCGGTTACTGGGGACGCGGTGCGGCCGGACCGGGGAACTGGCGTGCTGGGTGTGGGGCCTGTTTCAGGCCGCCGGCCAGTTGCGGAGCAGGGCGTCGAGGCCGTCCAGGACGCGCGTCCAGGTCTCCTGCGAGTCGGGAGCGCTGTGATCGAACCCGCCGCCCAGCTCCAGGGTGACGTAGCCGTGGAAGACGCTGCCCAGCAGTCGTACCGCGTGCGTCTGGTCCGGTTCCGTCAGGTCGTAGCCGCGCAGGATCGCCCGCGTCATCTGCGCATGCCGTCCGCCGGCACTGGCCGCGGCCGTCGCCGGGTCGAGCCTCAGCTGGGCCGCGGCATAGCGCCCGGGGTGCTCCCGGGCGTAGTCGCGGTAGACATTGGCCAAGGCGATCAGCGCGTCCTTGCCGGCCCGCCCGGCCAGCGCGTCGGAGGCCCGGTCGGCGAGCTCTTCCAGGGCGAGCAGAGCGATCTTGGTCTTGAGGTCCTGGGAGTTCTTCACATGCGAGTACAGACTCGCGACCTTGACGTCGAACCGCCTGGCGACCGCCGAGACGGTCACCTGGTCGAAGCCGACCTCGTCGGCCAGTTCCGCACCCGCCCGGGCCAGGCGTTCCGTGGTCAGTCCTGCACGCACCATAGCCGCCCTCTCATCCAGCAATGCCATACCGACACCGACACCGACATCGGCTCTGGTGCTGGTACCGGTGCCGGCACCAGCACCGGTACCGATAGCGATTATGCACCTCCCTAAAAGTATTAGGCAAGTAGCTATGTTGTTTAGCTACGATCACTGTAGGACCTGACCGAACCGGGCACGAGATGTCGGGTCCGACCACGGGCGGCGTTCCTACCGTGAGGGACGTAAGGGAAGGAGGCGAGACCGAGGTGCTGGAGCGGCTGAACGAGGCCCTGGAACACATCGAGTCGCATCTCGATCAGCGGATCGAGGTGGCCGAGCTGGCGCGGATCGCGGTGACGTCGGAGTACCACTTCCGTCGGCTGTTCTCCGCGCTGGCGGGGATCTCGCTGTCGGAGTACATCCGGCGGAGGCGGCTCACCGTCGCGGGTGCCGAGGTGCTCGCCGGAGAGCGCACGCTGCTGGAGATCGCCATGCGGTACGGCTACGGCTCGGGGGAGGCGTTCGCACGTGCCTTCCGATCCATGCACGGTGTGGGACCGGGTGAGGCCCGGCGGGAGCAGGCCGGTGCGACGCTGCGCTCCCAGCCGCGGATGTCCTTCCGTCTCATCGTGGAAGGGAGTAGCGATATGCGGTACCGGGTCGTGGCGAAGCCGGAGTTCCGTGTGGTCGGGAAGAAGATCCGGGTTCCCCTCGTCCACGAGGGGGTGAACCCGGCGATCGCGGACTTCATCCGCAGCATCGACAAGGAGACGATACGGAGTGTCGCCGCGCTGTCGGACCAGGAGCCGGAGGGGATCGTCGGGGTGAGCGACAACCTCGACCCGAGCCGCGCGGAGGGCACCGAACTCGACTACTACCACGGCGTGGTGACCGGAGCCGCCGTGCCCGAGGGGCTTGACGCACTCACCGTTCCGGCGGGCACCTGGGCGGTCTTCGAGAGCTCCGGACCGTTCCCGCAGGCGCTCCAGTACCTGTGGCGGGACGTGTTCACGGAGTGGTTCCCGTCCAATCCGTACCGGAGCAGACCGGGACCCGAGATTCTGCGTACGCGCCTCTCGCAGGACGCGACCGAGGCGGACGCCGAGCTGTGGATTCCCGTGGAGCGCACCGAGGTGTGAGCGGCCCCGGGATGCGGCGGACGGGGATGGGCAGGCGGACAGGGATGGGCAGGCGGACGGGGATGCGGACGCGACGGTCATGTTATGGCGTCATGGCGGCGAGACCGTGGGCGATGCCATTGCGCTGGATTTCCGAGGTGCCGGTCAGGACGCGGAACATGCGGATCTTGCGGAAGAGGAACTCGATCTCGTTGCCCTGAGTGAGACCTTCCTTGCCGTGTATCTGTACGGCCTGGTCGAGGATGCGGAAGGCGGCCTCGGCGACGAAGAGCTTGCACATGAACGCCTCGGTACGTACGTCGTTGCCCTGGTCGAGGGCGGCGAGTGCGGTGTAGGTCATGGCGCGGGCGGCGTAGAGGTCGGTGGCCATGTCGGCGACCTTGTGCTGAATGGCCTGCAGTGTCAGCAGCGGCCGGCCCCCGGCGACCGGACGGTGGCGGGTGCGGTCGAGTGTGAGGGCGAGGGCGCGGCGGGTGGCGCCGATGACGGTGGGGCAGTGCAGGAGCCGGTTGGTGGTGACGCGGCCGAGCGCGATCCGCATGCCTTCGCCCTCCGCGCCGAGCAGGTTCCGGGCCGGGACGTGGCAGTTGTCGAGGACGATGTCGCTCTCGATGTGCTCGCCGGACATGGGGGTGGCACCGTCCACGACGCGGCATCCAGGACTGTCGAGGTCGACGAGGAAGGCGGAGAAGGACGGTTTGCCCCCCGCCTTCTCGTCGGTCGCGGTACCGCCACCGACTTCCTCCTCGCCTGCTTGGCCGGCCATCCGCGCCACCACGATGGCGAAGTCCGCGAAGGGGCCCGCCGAGCTGAAGACCTTGTGCCCGGTGAGACGGTAGCCGTCGCCGTCGCGGACGGCCGTGGTGCGCATGGAGCGTACGTCGGAGCCGGCGTCGGTCTCGGTCAGTGAGAAGCAGCACGCGCGCTCGCCGCGTACCAACGGCAGCAAGTACTCGTCCAGTTGGTACACGGTGGCGTGCCGGAGGATGTCCCCGGCACGCAGCGGTCCGCCCATGTCGCCCAGCACGCTGTGGCCGAGCACGCGTCCCCCGGCACCGATTTCTTCCTTGAGGGCGGCCAGTGCGGTGTAGGAGAGGTTCTGCCCGCCGTACTCCTCGGGCAGGTGGATGCCGTAGAAGCCCAGTTCGCGGCTGCGCTGCCAGACCGGTTCGAGGTCGGAGCGGGTGAGGCGGCTTTCGTGGGTGATGCCGCGCTCGCGCTCGTAGTCGGCCAGTTCGCCGTCGAGGTAGTCGCGCAGCCGGTCGACGAGGGCGGCCACCTGTGGGTCGTCGTAGGAGGGGCGCAGGGAGAAGGTCATGGAGGTGGTTCCTTGGTGGGCGGGGCGGGGCGAGGCAGGGGCGGGGAGGGCGAGACAGCGGCGGAGTGTGGTTCTGGTTTCCCGCGCGCGTGTGTGGTGTGGGTGCGCGAGGCCCGGTCAGACGGCGTTCGGCGGGTCGGTTCACCCGGCGTTCGGCGGGTCGGTTCACCCGGCGTTCGGCGGGTCGGTTCACCCGGCGGGTGGTGGGTCAGTTCACCCGGCGGGCGGTGGCCGCCCAGAACGGTTCGCGGACGGCCTTGCGGTCGAGCTTGCCGTTGCGGTTGTGGGGCAGTTCGCCGACGAAATCCACGGTCCTGGGCTTCTTGAAGCGGTCGAGGCGTTCGGCGCAGAAGGCGGTGATCTCGTCCGCGGTCAGGGCGCTGCCGGGCCGGGGCACGATGACGGCCTTGACGGCCTCACCCCACTTCTCGTCGGGCACGCCGATGACGCAGACCTCCTCGACGCCGGGATGCTCGTACAGGGCGGCTTCGACCTCGGTGCAGTAGATGTTGAACCCACCGGAAATGATCATGTCCTTCTTGCGGTCGACGAGGAACAGGTAGCCGTCCTCGCGCATCCAGGTGAGATCGCCGGTGTGGACCCAGCCGTTGCGGAACGTCTGCGCCGACAGCTCCGGCTCCTGCCAGTACTCACGCACGCAGTCGGGACCGCGTACGATGACCTCGCCGACCTCACGGGGCGGCAGCGGCCGGCCGGACTCGTCGACCACGCGTATCTCGGTGTCGTACGTGGCTCGCCCGCAGGACTGCAGCAGTTCGGGGTCGTGCGCCACCGCATGCGCGATCTCCTGACTGCTCAGGCCCGCCACGACGCTGGTGGTTTCCCCGAGCCCGTAGCCCTGTGCTACGACCGGGCCGAAGAACTCCACGGCGTCCCGCAGCCGTTGGGGTGAAATGGGGGCTCCGCCCACGCGCACGCTGGTGAGACTGGACAGGTCCCGGTCGGCGGCGTCCGGGTGGGCGAGCACCATGTTGAGCATGGCCGGCACCAGGAACGTGGTGGTGATGCGTTCCTTCTCCACCGTGTCCAGGAACGCCTCGGCGCTCCAGGACGGCAGGACGTACGTCGTCGATCCGCCGAACACACCGGCCAGCAGGGACATGCCCGTGGCGTGTGTGATCGGGCCGCAGGCCAGATAGCGCGTACCGGGCCGCGGGCGCGATTCGTCACTCATCAGCAACTTGCGCATGTTCGCCAGACGGTTGCCGACGGTCTGCACCGCCGCCTTGAGGGCGCCGGTCGAGCCGGAGGTGAAGTTCAGCACGCAGGGGGAGTCCTCCGCGACATCGACGGCCTCGGCGGCTGCCACGCCCTCAGTGCCCTGTGCGGCCTCAGAGCCGGCCGGGTAGGGGGCCGCTTCGGCGAGCAGGGTCCCGTATGCGGTGACGGCGGTATGCAACGCACCGTCAGCCGTGGTTTCGTCCAGCAGCACCGGCAGGCAGCCGGTGCCCGCGGCCGCGATGGCGGCGAGTGCGTCCTCGCGGTGTGCCGCGTCGAACACGAGGACTCGTACGGGCGCGTAGCGCAGGATGTGCTCGATCTCGCTTCGCCCGAGACGGGCGTTGATCGGAGCGCGGATCAGTCCGGCCTTGTAGAGGGCGAACTCGACCTCGACCAGCTCGCCCCGGTTCCACGCCAGTGAGGCGACCGCGTCGCCGGGGCGGAGACCGCGTGCGATCAGCGCGGAGGCGAGCCGATCGGTGGAGGCGTCCAGCTCTTCGTACGTCCAGGAGCGGTCGCCGCAGACGAGGGCGGTGGCGTCGGGCCAGTAACGGGCGCTTCGGGTGAGGTAGGTGCCGAGGTTCATCAGCGATCTCCAGCCTTGCCACGCAGGCAATTGGTAAACAGCTCATCCGTTAATGGACACACTGTTTTGTATCTTCTTGGCTGTCAAGAGCCATCTAGACTGTGCGCGCGGAACGACAGCGCAGTGCGACGGCGCTGTACGGCAGTGCAGTGCGACAGCGTGGTGAGACAGTGCGGCGAAGGGGGCCACATGGCCGAGGACAGGCGGACCAGGCGCACCCGCAAGGCGCTCGGTGCCGCATTGGTGGAACTGGTGCTGGAACGGGGATTCAACGCCCTCACCGTGGAGGACATCACCGAGCGTGCCGATGTGGCGCGAGCCACCTTCTATGCGCACTTCAAGGGCAAGGAGGACCTGTTCGCCCGGGTGACCGCCGACCTGCTGGAGCAGCTGGGCGAGCGCCTGGCGCCGGTGATCTCGGACAGTGCGGTCGGCTTCACCGGCAAGCCGCTGCTGGAGATGCTGCGGCACGCGGCCGACGAACGTGATCTGTACCGCGTCGTCCTGCGGGGCGAAGGGGACGGGAAGCCGCTGCAGATGTTCATGGACACCTGCGCCCGGGTGACGGCGGAGGAGTTCAAGGGCCGTGCCGAGCGCAACGGTGTCCAGCCCCGTATCGACGCCGACCTCCTCGCCCGGGTCTGGGTGGGCGAGCAGGTCGCCGTGCTGCGGTGGTGGGCCGAACAGGACACGCCGCCGATGCCCGCCGAAGAGGTGGTACGCATGCTCCTGGACCTGGCCCTGCGCGGCCGCTACTGGGCCAGCGGCTTCCCTGCGCCTGGCCAGGAGGGATGACCTTTACGGGTACGCGTGCGCGGTGCGCGGTGCGCGGTACGCGGTGTGGCCCTCGAATCCTCAGTTCTCAGCCCTGAGTCCTGCGTTTGAGTCCTCCGTTTGAGTCCTCGGTCCTGAGGCGTCGCGCGTCGCGTGCGGGCCGAATGCAGCAGACGGCCACCACTCCGCACACCACCATGACGGCCGCCGTCAGGAGGAAGGCCTGCGTGTAGCCGGCGCTCGCCGATGACGCGCCGTCCAGGAGGTGGCCGGTGACGGAGGGGGCCAGCAGCCCGGGAAGTGTTCCGGTGGCCGCGACGATGCCGAAGAGCGCGCCCCGCTGGGGAGCGGGAACCACCGCTGCGACCGTCATGTAGTGCAGTGGGAAAGCGATGGAGTGCGCCCCGAAGGCGATCGCGAGGAGCAGCAACTGCACCTGCTGCACCCCCACGAACGGGAACACCGCCATGGCGACCCCGGCACAGATCACCGCCGCACCCTGCGGCACACCGCTCGACCAGCGAAGCGACACTCCCCGCCGGGTCAGCCGGTCGACGACGGGGGACAGCACCAGCAGTAGCACAAGGCTGAAAGCGGCCACGGCGCTGATGACCGAGGCCGCCGTGGCCGGACTCATCGTCAGTTCCGTCCTGAGGTACGGCGGCAGCCACGCATGGCTGAGTCCCAGCGCCCATGACGCCCCGAACGCGCTGGCCACGCTCCCCACCACCGTGCCGCACAGCAGAAGACGCCGGTAGGGGACCCGAGCGGCCCCGACTCCGGCCCCGATTCCGGCCCCGGCCCCGGTCGTGGTCATGGCTGCGGTTCCGGTTTCGGTTCTGGCTCTGGCGTCGGTTCTGGCTCCGGCTTCGGCTCTGGCTCCGGCCTCGGCGGTCTTGCCTTGCTGGCGCGCAGGCGGCTGGTCGTAGGGCCCGTCATGTCCGGCGAACCACCATGCCGCGCTCCAGACGACGCTCGTCGCCGCCAGTACGGCGAAGGCCGAGCGCCACCCGAACTCCGTGATCAGCCACGTGACCACAGGTGCGGCTATCAGTGTGCCGAGCGCGGCACCACTGATCTGCAGCGCCGACGGCAGACCGCGGCGCCCCGCCGGAAACCACTTGTACAGGGCGTGCATCGACATCGACGTCGCCGGGCCCTCGGCCGCGCCGAGCAGCACGCGGCCGGCGACCAGTGCCGGTACGGCCGCCACGATCAGGACGGGCAGCTGCGCCAGCCCCCAGACCAGGCACATCGTGAACAGCAGGACTCGGCTGGAGATACGGGAGGAGAAGAAGCCGACGACCAGACCCGAGAGGCTGAACAGGATCGAGTAGGAACTGGAGATCAGCCCGTATGTGCTGTTGCTGATGTCCAGCTCTTCCATGATCGGGATGGCGGCCAGACCCAGTACCGACTTGTCCGCGAAGTTGACGATCATGAACGTGACGATCAGCGCGGTGACGAGCCAGGCGCGACGCCGATCGAACGCGGGCTCCTCGAGGCCGCCGCCGGCCCCGTCGAGCGCCGACGCCGACGACGGCGGTGAATGCGGAGACGAAGACGAAGAGGAAGAGGCAGAGGCAGAGGAAGAGGGCGAGGAGCGTGAAGGGAGCGAAGGGGGCGAAGGCATGAGAGGCGCTCCTGCGATCGGAAGGAGGCACTCGCTGAGAGACGTGGCGATAACTGAACAACCAGTCTGCTAACGAGCGATACGTTCGGCAACGTAGCCGCGTGGCGACAGCTGGTCAATGCCTCTGCTGAGAGTCGTCCGCCAAGCCGCGTATCTCGGTGACGACGCTGTGCCATGCACACTGGTCGTGGACCCGGGATGCGATCGCCTTCCCCGCGCTGGGCTTGATGAGAGGGTCGTCCTCTCCGTGAAGGACGAGCGTGGGCCGGGTGATGGCACTGATCGGCGGGCCGTACCACTGCGCCCCGATCCGACGGCGCTGGGCCTCCCTGCCGTGCATGCCGCTGTCGGCGTTGCGCACCGCGGCTTCGCGGGCCGCCGTCTCGTCGAACGAGCGGTGAGGCGAAGCGAGAAGACGGGAGGCGGCGATGCCGGCCGCGATGGCTCCGTCACGTGTGTCGGGAAACCTCAGGCGCGTGAACTTCGCCAGTGTGCTCATGCGTATGTAGCGCAGGGTGCGCAGGCCCGCCACGTTTCCGGGTACGGCGGCCATGGTGGTGAGCGTCCGGACGCGTCGGGGTGCCGTAGGACCAGGCGCTGCGCCACGGCGCCGCCGAGCGAGACGCCCAGCAGATGTGCCGACCACCACCTCAGGGCGCCATGACCGCGACGGCATCGTCCGTCATGTCCTCGGCCGTGTACGGCGCATTCGTATGACCCGCGATTGACCGACGATCGGACGACGAAGGGGCACCGGCTGGGAGGACCGGGCCCCGTCGTCATCCTCTCGTGCACGGCGTGTCGACCCCCGAGCGCTTGAGGCGCAGCCGACCCGTGCAATGAGCGCGTACCCGGGTCCATCGGGAACAGATGCGTACGATCGGGTGGTTCCGCCCAGCGGCGACCGGGGGGAGGGAGAGAGGCAGCACGCCGACGTCTCGCCGAACACACCGACGTGCCGCCGAACACACCGACGTCTCGCCGAGAGGTGATGTACAGTTTCAGAGTCCTGTTGTCTCCGATAGAGGTGGACGTTGCGCATCTGAGGTTCGCGATCATCACGCGGTACGGCATCGGCCGTACGCCGTCACGCCGTAGTCGGCCTTCCCGCCGCCCGTGACCCCGCGTGCATGCGACCTCGGTGCATGAGCTGTCCCTCACCCTTCGGAGAGACGTCCTTCGGAGAGAGACCTCCTTCGGGGAGAGACGCCCTTCGGGGAGTCCCCCGGGACCTGGAGAGCCGTACCCACCCTCGTCCCGCCGGTTCGGTCGCCGCGTGGTGCTCGCATACGTAGCCCCCATCCACTGCGTACGACTGCGAGAATCAACATGTCCGGACCGACTACGCCCCACGCAGCCGCCGTCACCTGCTCCGCCCTGTCCTTCCAGTGGCCGGACGGCACGACCGTCTTCGACGGACTTTCCCTCACCGTCGGCCGGGGCCGCACCGGACTCGTCGGCGCCAACGGCGCCGGCAAGTCCACACTGCTGCGGCTGCTGGCCGGCGAGCTGCGCCCGTCCCGGGGAACGGTGACCGTCGGCGGCCGCCTCGCTCACCTGCCGCAGAACATCACCCTGGACACGGCACTCCGCGTCGACCAGGCCCTGGGCATCGCCGAGCGGCGTGCCGCCCTGCGCGCCATCGAGGCGGGCGAGGTCGACGAGGAACACTTCGAGAAGATCGGGGACGACTGGGACGTCGAGGAGCGAGCCCTGGCGACACTCGGTTCACTCGGGCTCAGCGACCTCGACCTGGACCGTACGGTGGGGGAGATGTCCGGCGGCGAGACCGTACTGCTCCGCCTGGCCGCCCTGTTGCTGCAGCGACCCGACGTCCTCCTGCTCGACGAGCCGACCAACAACCTCGACCTGCTCGCGCGCCGTCGCCTCTACGACGCCGTGGACTCCTGGCGCTCCGGCGCCCTGATCGTGGTCAGCCACGACCGTGATCTGCTGGAACGCGTCGACCGTACCGCCGAACTGCGGTCGGGCTCGGTCAGCTGGTACGGGGGCGGCTGGTCCGCGTACCAGGAGGCGCTGGCCACCCAGCAGGAGGCGGCCGGGCGGACACTGCGGGCGGCCGAGGCGGACGTACGCCGGCAGCAGCGCGAACTGGAAGAGACCCGGATCAAGGCGGCCCGCCGCCAGCGGCAGAGCAAGAAACTGGACGCCCGGCGACGCGCCCCCAGGATCGTGGCCGGGGAACGCAAACGGTCGGCGCAGGAGTCCGCCGACAAGCTCTGCAACCTGCACGAAGACCGCCTCCAGGAAGCACGCGAACGCCGCGAGGCGGCCGCGGACGCACTCCGCGACGATGCCGAGATCCGGGTGAACCTGCCCCACACCGCGGTACCGGCCGGCCGGACCGTCCTGAGCCTGCACGAGCTGCAGCCCCGGTTCGGCAGGCTCCGCACCGGCACCCTCGAAGTGCACGGACCCGAACGCATCGCCCTCGTCGGGCGCAACGGAGCCGGAAAGACCACCCTGCTCCGCACCCTCACCGGCGAGCTCGCCCCGCTGTCCGGTACGGCGAAAGCGCACGTACCCTTGCGGTTCCTGCCACAGCGTTTGGACGTACTGGACGACGGGCTGAGCGTCGCCGCGAACGTGGCCCGTACGGCACCCGGCGTCACCGACAACCACATCCGCTCCCAGCTCGCCCGCTTCCTCTTCAAGGGGGCACGCGCCGAACAGCCGGCGGGCACCCTGTCCGGCGGCGAACGCTTCCGGGCCGCCCTGGCGGCGACCATGCTTGCGGCCCCGGCCCCACAGCTCCTGCTCCTCGACGAGCCGACGAACAACCTCGACGTGGCCAGCGTGCGGCAACTGACCAGCGCCCTGCAGTCCTTCGAAGGGGCGCTGGTGATCGCCAGCCATGACCTGCCGTTCCTGGAAGCGGCGGGGATCACCCGCTGGTTGCTGGTCGGCGACCGACTGGAGGAGATCAGCTCGGACATGGTCCGCGAGATATGGGAAACGGCACCGCCGGCCGCCGACTGAGCCGCCTGCCCGGACGCCCTGCCAGGGCGCCCTGCTTGTACGCCCTGCCCCTACGCCCTACTCGTACAACACCGTTCCCTGACCCCAGTCAGCCCACATCACCGCCCGTCCGCCCCGAGACGCCAGAGGAGATACGTACGTGAGCACCACCCCACCCACCGACCGCGACACCGCCCGCGACACCGCCCCGCAGGAGCTGCCGCCGACCGAACTACCGCCGACCGAACTGCCAACGACCGAGCTGCCGCCGACCGAGCTGCCGCCGACCGAGCTGCCACCCACGCCCTTCGACCCGGAACTTTCCGCCGCGCTGGACGGCATGGGCGACCTGCGCGACGCATTCCCGTCGGCCCCCGCCATGGTTCCCCGGTGGCGTGCGCGGCTGGCCGAGATGGTTCCGGACCCCACCCTGGACCAGTTGCGCGCCGACGGGGCCTTCGAGATGTACGAGCGGAGCGTGCCCGGGCCCGAAGGGGCGCCGGACGTCTCCCTCCTCATCGCCCGCCCCACCGGCCTGGCGGACGGTGCGCCAGTCGTCTACCACCTGCACGGGGGCGGGATGATCGGTGGCAGTAACCGCGCCGGCATGGAGGGCATCCTGCGCGAGTGGGCCGAGCCGCTCGGGCTCGTCGTGGTCTCCGTCGAGTACCGTCTCGCGCCCGAGCACCCTTACCCGGCCGGTGTCGAGGACTGCTACGCCGGTCTGCTGTGGGTCGCCCGGCACGCCGCGGACCTCGGTGGGGACCCGGAACGCATCGTCGTGGCCGGCGGTAGTGCGGGTGGCGGCCTCACCGCCGCCCTCGCGCTGATGACGCGTGACCGCGAGGGCCCGAGGATCATCGGCCAGCTGGCGATGTGCCCGATGCTCGACGACCGTAACGACACTCCGTCCGCCCGGCAGATGGCGGGCACCGGACTGTGGGACCAGCACGACAACGGCGTCGGATGGGCTTGCCTGCTCGGTACGGCGTACGAGGCGGCAGACGTGCCCGCGTACGCCGCGCCTGCCCGGTCAACGGACCTGTCAGGCCTCGCCCCCGCCTTCATCGACGCGGGCGCGGGCGAGACCTTCCGCGACGAGGCGGTCACCTACGCCACCCGCATCTGGCAGGCCGGCGGGGACGCCGAACTGCACATCTGGGCGGGCGGGTTCCACGGCTTCGACCAGATGGTTCCCGGCGCCGCCGTCTCCCGCGACGCACGCCAGGCCCGAGTCAACTGGCTACGCCGCATACTGAGCCGGTAGCCGGTAGCCGGTAGCCGGTAGCCGGTAGCAGAACGGTAGGACAAGCTGATGTGGCGAAGCGGAGCCGGTCGCTGAGTTCGCTCAGGGTCAGTCCGCTGTTTGACGCGCAGCGGTGGAGCTCCTTCACCGCGCGCGGCTCCGGCCCGCGATCCACGCAGCACCTGCTCCGGCCGGCCCTGACACGCCCCGCCGCACCGAAGCGGCGGATCCGGGTGCTGCTGCTCAGCCCCGAGGCGCCCGCGCCGGCGATGCGGGCCGCGGAGATCGGGGAGTCCCCGAGAGGCGCTGGCCGGCGGTGTCTGGCTGGCCGAGGCGCGGCTGCGCGAGCTGGCCGGGGCGTGCGAGGTGCGCGTGTATCGGCACCGGACGCTGCCGACCTGGCGCATCCTGCGGTTGGCCTCCACCCTGTTCGTCTCCGCTTTCGACGCCGGGTGGAAAGGGCACGAGTCGGCGACGTACAAGGTGATGGAGATGCCGCACGGCCCGCTGTACCGGGGCTTTCAACGGATGTTCGACGCATTCGCCGCCGAAACTGACGCACCGTGTGAAAGGCAGGTAGCAGTGATCGAGGCAGAGCTGAAAGCCCGGGTCCACCACCACAAGACCACTGGCCCGCCACATCAGTGGACGATGCTGACCACTGTCTGGTCGGCGCCGTGCACCTTACGCGAATGCGCCTGCAGGGCCATCACGGCGGCGAGCCCGCCAGGGGTATAGAAGCCGCTGAACTTGGTGTACGCGGTGAGAGACCGCTCGGTCCCGGCACGGGTGACGGCGGTGGCCGATTCTGGATACATACGGGCCTCCTGGATCACCCAAGGGCGGCCTTTCCTGCTGTCGGCAAGGATCCGTTCGAACAAGTGCCGGGCGGCAACACCGGACTGGCTCCCCGAGTGGAAGACCGCACGACTTCCCCAGTTGAGGTTCGGGTCATGGCCGGCGAATTTCAAGTAGTAGGCACGTGCGCTCCGCCCCATCGCGCAATATTCCTCAACGCTGATCCACGTCCCGTCCGCAAGGCGGAAACCCTCCGGGGTCACGATGTGCGTGTGAGGGAACAGTGCCCGAACCTCATCCGGGTAGTACTGGCGGGTGGTCGCCCAGAAGGGCCATGCCATGATGACTTTGCTGTCGTAGAGCGGGGTGGGCGGGTGGTCGAACGTCAAGGCTCCGCCCTCGCAGGCCTCCAACCACTGGTCGAAGAAATTGTTGTAACGCACGTCGTAGAAGTCGTGACCACGAACGAAATTGCAGTCCCTTGAGTGCACGGAATCCCAGCCGAAGTGGTCAATTCCCCGTTCCCTGAGGCCCTGGATGGTGTAGACGACTCCGTGGGGGCGTGAAGCGTTGTTCGTGAGGTGGTGGACGATCGGTTCTCTGCCCAGCTGATGGCGCATGGACTCGGCGACCTGGCCGAGGAGCGGGCCGCGGAAGTGCTTGGGCTTCCCGAAGTCCCCGGGAAACTCTTGGTACACACGGTGAAGCTGTTCCGCCATCTCCCAGCCGGACCCCGGGCACTGGACCTCAATGATGGCTCCCGGGGCCGCTTCGTCGGTGCGGAAGAAGAGTGGCGTGCTCAACTGGCTGTCGGCAAGACGTAGATGGTGTTCCCTGCCGCGGCAAGAAGGCTGGCCGGACAGTACCGAGTCGGCGATGGCGGGATCGGCCTCGTCACGCAGGCTCGCCATGAAAACGTCACGGGTGGTCTCGTAAAATTTCCTGATCAGCGCGTGACGGTCGCGAAAGCCTTGCAGGGTCGGTTCATCCATGGGGTAGGGACGGCTGGCGATCTCATTGGTGAATCCGACGGTCGCCCGGGTGCGGTGCCTGATGTCTTCATCCACGAACTGGTACCACGGAGGAGCTGTGCTCTCGGGCATTGGCCTGCCTCGATTCGGTGGGTGGAAGGATGTCTGATGGGCGGTGTTCTTGCCTGCGGTTGCTGTTCGGCGAGAGGGGGGAATCGCCACCTTCCCGCCATCGCAACGTGACCCTCGCCTCGGGCCGCGCCCTCCGGCACCACCGGGGCGCCTGTTTCTGCTCCCCGGCTCGCGCTGCGGTGACGGTCGGACCTTCGGGAGAAACCTGGAGGACGCTTCAGTGGATCTGGCGTTCCCGTCCCGTCCAGAAAGGTGCCCGCAGTTTCTTCTTGTCCACTTTTCCGGCTGGGGTCAGGGGCAGTGTCCCGGCAAAGGTCACAGACGTAGGGGCATAAGGGGCGCCGAGTTCCGTCTCGACGAGTTTCCGCAACTCGGCTTTCTGGCAGGTGGTGCCAGGGGCGAGCACCACCACCGCGTGGACGGCCTCCCCGTCCCGCTCATGTGGCACGCCGATGACGGCTACGGACCGGACCGCCGGGTGACGGGTGAGGATCTCCTCGACTTCGCGGGAGTAGCAGTTGACTCCCCGGATGTTGACCATGTCCTTGTCCCGGTCGAGCAGGAACAGGTATCCGTCATCGTCCAGGCGGCCGATGTCCCCTGTGCGCAACCAGCCGTCGTGCAGCGCCTCGGCATCCAGCTCAGGGTGCAGCCAATAGCCAGTCATGAGTTGTGGCGTGCGCACCCAGACGTGGCCGGCCTCTCCCACCGGCAGCCGCTTGCCGTCACCGGACCGGATCTCAAGGGCGACCCCCGGTTGCGGGCGGCCGGCGGACAGCAGCCGTTCCCCGGGGCCTTCCAGGAGCTCACCGGGGCCGATCATGGAGATCAGGCCTGCCTCGGTCATCCCGTATGCCTGATACAGCGCTGGGCCGAAGCGCTCCAGCGCCTGCCGCATGCGGCGGGCCGTGATGGCAGAACCGGCGACGACGACGGCGCGCAGACTGCTCAGGTCCGTCCTGGCCGACCGTGGGTGGTCGAGCAGCTCGTTCAGCTGACCGGTGTTGAGGAGCATCGCGGTGATGCGGTGCTCCTCAACAGCCCCCAGCACCACTCCCGGCTCGAAAGCGTCGAGCAGGTGGACGGTGCCGCCACTCAAGAGAGGCAGTGCCATGAAGTCGGTCCGGACGGGAGCGGTGCCAGGTTTTACGACGAGATACCGCTCCGCGGCGGCAGCCACGGCCGAGACGAGGGGAGACCAGCACCTGGGCTGCCACACCCAATGGCTGCTCAGTGCGCGGAAAGTGTGGCAACAGCCCTTCGAGCGACCGGTGCTGCCGCCCGTGTAGGCCAGGCGTGCGATGTCACTGGCTCGTCCGCCGGCGGGCAGCGGCATCGAGGAGAGGGACGCGCACTGGGCCAAGAGGTCCGCCCCTTCTTTCGACGGCCCCAAGCCGAGGAGCAGGGAGAGCTCCGTTCGCCGCGCCACCTCCGAGGCCCGTGCCGCGTAGTCCGGCGTGAACACCAGAGCGCCGGCACGGGCGTCACGCACCATGTGTACCTGCTCAGCCACGGCCAGCCCCGCCTCCAAGAGGACCTGCCGGCATCCCAGCAGAGCGAAGGCCAGGGAGGAGAGCACCGCCTGCGGCCGGTTGTCCGCCAGCAGGACTACGCAGTCACCGCGATGCAGGCCCACGCCACGCAGAGCCCGCGCCAGCCGGTAGACCTCGCTCAAGGCGTCCCCATACGTAGTCGCGCGGCCCCGGTGGATGAAGGCGACGCGATCGGCGTAGCGCGCGAAGGTCTCCAGGGCAGTGGTGGGGTGCAGGGGTCGGGGGGATTCCGGCTTGGACGGAGGCATGCTCTCCTCGCTCTGCTGACCCGGATACGTCGTTGCATCGTCGTGGTAAGGGGGATCTGAACGCCATGAGAATCGTGGGTTCGGGAGAGGTCACGCGGGGGCGCCCGTGCCACTGGCTGTATAGAACGTCGCAGGTCGGGAGGCTGACACCGCCGTGATCACCGTCCCTTGATAGCGGTCGGGCTGTGCAGAGGGGAAGGGACACCGCGCGTTCTCACCCCACCAGGTGCATTGTTCGCGCGTATGGGCGTACGAGTGGCTTCATGACTGGGCTTGTCGCTCATCCAGTCCGACGCGCTTTCATGCCCTCCTTGTGGTGAGTGGGAAGCTCACGAGCGGAAGCCATGCTCGACAGCGGATCGGTGAACGTTCTCCTACCAGGTTGGTGTGAGGTCGCCCGTCAGCGGGATGTCGGGGTTCGCGGCGTTGGTGACGATGACCAGGCGGGGGCCTTGCGGGTCCGCGTGCCACTGCCCGCCGGTCAGTGGCAGGAGAGCGATGTTGGGCGTCGGGCCCTGTGTCCAGTCGAGGGTTCCGGCAATGGTGGCGAGGCGGGTGGTAGCGATGGCTCGGGCGATGGCTGCGCGGTCGGTGGGGTCGTCCGCGGTGGTGAGGGCGTGGTGGGCGGTCTCGACAAGAGCGTGGGCGAGGCCGAGGGGTTGCAGCCAGGCTTCGCCGGTGTCCTGTTGGTAGGCGTGGGCGAGGTCGGCGCAGGTGCTGCCGTTCAGACTGGAGTGGTAGGGGTGGTCCGGACTCCAATAGACGAGGGTGGCCACACGGGCGTCGGCGAGTTCGGCGTGTACGTCCTGGGTGGGGGTGGTGTGGGTGTGGGGGTAGGTCAGCCAGCGCGAGCAGGTGACCAGCTTGGGCCGCAGCCCCGCCAGGCGGGCCTGGTGGTGGAAGAGAGCCAGGTCGGCGGCGGTGGCGGCGCTGGTGATCACGTCGGCGCCGTGCTCTCGCATGCGGTCCACCTGCGTCCGGAAGTCCTCAGCCGGTTCGTGGTAGGGGCCGAGGTCGACCAGTGTGTGGCCGCGCGGGGACGTCACCGGGCGGAAGCCGTACTGGTCGTTGCGCAGCAGCCGGCCCTGCAGATCGTCGTTCCACAGACACCCGATCACGTGCCGGCCGTCGATCCCCTCCCACATGCGGGCGAAGACGGTGGCGATGTCGTCCAGGCCCCAGGCGAAGTGGTAGGTCCATCTGAAGCGGTGTGTGCGGTCGGCGCCGCGTGCGTGGACGTACGCCTGCCAGGGAAACGTCGTCGAGAGGCACGGCACCTGTACCTCCTCACAGGTGTCGGCGACGGCCGGCAGCACCTTGGTTCCGGCCATGGAGAGCACGATGTGCGCCTCGTCGACAGTGGCCAGGTCGCGCACGGCCTGTCGGGCGGCTTCGGGGGTGGAGCGGCTGTCACGTACGACCACGGACACCTCGTAGCGGTGGCCGCCGTTACAGATGTGCCGCAGTTGGGGTTTCAGCGCCCGCAGAACGAAGGACAGGGGCTTGCCCAGCGGTGCCAGCCGACCTGTCAACGGTGCCACGACACCGATACACAGCCGCATCGATAACATCTCCTGTTCTGAGGGCAATCTTTCCGTTCCGCTGACTCACCCGTCCCTGAGGCGGTGATCCAGCAGCTATGTGTTGATGCGTGAGCGCAGGTAGGCCAGACCGGTTGTTCCGCCGGTGCCTGGCGCATCGCCGATCATTCGCTCCACAAGTTGCAGATGCCGCAGCCTCCAGCGCGTCGTTGACGTGCGTAGTTGCTCCAAGAGGCCTGTGACTTCCGTCGTAAGGGCATGCGCGGCCAAGCCGCAGTTCGGCGCGTCGATCTGCTGAAGGAGCGCAGCGAATTGCAGGGACTGACCGGCGCTCGCCTCTCCGAGCAGGGGGCGAAAGGCTTGGAATCCTTCAGGCGTGAGGCTGTCGAAAAGCCCGAGGAGACTCTCGAGCTGTCCCAGCACATCCCGCACCCGCTCCAGAGCGACGACGACGCCGTACTGCCGCCCGTCGGCCCGGTCGGCCTCATCACGGACCCACGCCAGTTCAATCAGGGCATGCGAGAGCAGCAACTCCGCAGTTTGGTGCACCACGATGAACAGGTGCTCATCTCGCCACTGCGCTCCCTGCGCGGCAGGAGACAGCGGCCTTTGCAGCGCCAGCAGTCCCGACAGACACAGGTAATCGACGTAGGGATTGGCTGACGGGCCTTGCTGCGCTGCTCCGATTGACGGCTGCATCACTTGTCCCGGAAAAGTGCCGCCGGAACGGGCGACATTAGCTTGTTCCTCAACATGGAGCCACCACCCGCGCGAGCCGGCTGGCGAGTGTTTCTGCCGGGCGGCTCCGCATCACTGCTACGGGGAATGGCGTTGTCCGGGGCGCATTCGATCACGCAGTAGTAGTTCACCCAGCAGTAAGCAGCCAGAGGATTCACCGGAGGGGGCCGGGGCGTTCCCCGACAGGGGGGCGGAAGGGAAAGACGCTGAGGGCCGCCAAGCCCGCCAGCCGGCGAGACAACATGGTCCTGGTCGCTCCTTCTGAAAGTGCAGGTTTTTTCGTCGCCGTTGCCCTTCACCGCTTCCACCACCCGCCCTCCTGCCATACGGAAAATCCCTCGAACGTATGGCGAGGCAGAGCCATACGGCCTCAGAGGGTGTTTTCTCCCCATGCGAGTAGGAACGTTTCGAGGCGATCGCAAGCCGCCGCTGGACGAGCGCACCGGCTCTCGTCGGTGGACGCCGGAGACCGTTCGGCGGCGAGTGGGCTACCACGGTCCTGAGCCGGAGACGGTGCAGGAGAAGGTCGACGCGGTCCACGACCTGGTCGCCGACGAGCAGGTGGCCACGCTGGTGGCCACGGACCTGCTGCGTCGGCCGGACGTGGCCTTCCAGGCGATGACGGACGACACCGCCCGCCATCAGGTCAACCACGCTCAGGTCGGGCAGGCCCGGGAGCCCTCTGAGCGCGAGTCGCCTATCGCGCCGGCGGTCAAGCACTTCGGGCACGTGATGGGGCCTTGGGCTTGGTCGGTACCTGCCAGCGGTTCGTGGCCGCGTCCGGCCGGATCGTGCCCAGCCTGCGGGACCGCCGACTCTCAGATGATGAACGGGCTACCGTTCACAAGAACCTCGACCAGGTCAGGGCGACGTTCTCTGAACTGAACTTCTGACCGCGCAGCCGCGGAACCAGACGGCAGGCGCCGGCGACGAAGTCCTGGCAGATGCCGATCACGCCGGTGAACTCGATCGAGCGGCGGAACCCGCGGACGATGGTGGCCGGGTCATCGAGCAGGCCCTCCTCTTCTGGGTTGCCGAAGTCGTCCTCGTCGTCCTCGTCGTCCTCGTCGTCCTCGTCGTCCTCGTTGTTCTCGTCGTCCTCGACGAGCTCGGCCTGGCCGAACTGAGCTTCGTTGACCATCTCCCGGGCCTGCGGGGCGCGCATCGCCTTGGACGCCACCTCGGGCCGGCGCAGGAAGTCGCAGGTCACCTGGGCCGCGACCGTCTCGTCCTGGGCCAGGTCGTGGATGGCCACCACCTTCTCCCGCGCGGGTGGTGTGGAAGGACAGGGCGACCTCTTCGGTGAAGAGCCGTAGCGAGGCCACGCCTCCCACCGTCTGGTCACGGAACTCACCCTCAGCACGGACCGGCGCCTTGCCGACGGAAGGAGGCGTCCGGCCTCTACAAAGCGCCAGGCTCCGCCTCACCTCCCATGACCACCAGAGCCGACCGGAAGCTCCCACGTACGGGCCCGAACCATCCCACCGCATTCGAACACGCCCCGCACTGACCCATCAGTGACCGGACTTGCCCACCCGTCACACATAGTCACTGATCAGGGGTTATGACACAGGCGCTCAGCAGAGTGAGTTGGTGTCGGACGGCGGCGGTGGTCCGACGCTCGTCGTCGGTGGCGAGCAGGTCGAGCAGAGCGCCGCGGAGTACCGCCAGCGCCAGGGTGCGGCGGGTACTGCCGGCCGCGCTGTCCCTCTCGGGCTGCGGCTGACAGGCGGCCAGGACGTCGAGCCAGTCGTCAACGGTCGAGCGGGCGAAGCCGGCCCACGCGCCGCCGGGCTCGACGAGTGAGCGAGCGTACGCCTCGGCCCACAGCCGCAGCAGCGGGCGATGCTCGTCGGCAGCGAGCCACGTCCAGACCTGCTCGACCGCCGGAACCAGGCCGATGGGCCGGTCGGCCTCCCTGAGGCGGTCCAGGATCGCCAGCTCATCGGTGCGGGCACGCGCCAGCAGCGCCCGCACCAGTCCGTCCTTGTTGCCGAACAGGAACATCAGTACCCGCGGGCTGGAGCCGATGGCCGTGGCCAGCGGACGCAGCGACAGGTCGGCAAGGCCGTGGTCGAGTGCGTACCGGTACGCGGCCTCCAGCAGCTCGACCTGCCGTGCGGACGGGACTGTCGCTTCCTGGGGCATGGAGCTAGCCTAACGGTACTGAAACACTTGTGTCAGTGTTTCTGGACCAGCATCGCGGGGAGGTAACCGTGACCCAGCACGAACCCCGGCGGCAGGTGACCGTGCGCCGCGCCGACCGCCCCGGTGACCTGGGCTGGGTGGTGATGGCCCACGGTGAGGTGTACGACCGGCAGTACGGCTGGAACACCGACTTCGAGGCCCTCGTGGCCGAGATCGTGGCCGACTACGCCACCAAACACGACCCGGCCAGGGAAGCGGCCTGGATCGCCGAGGTCGACGGCGAGCGCGTGGGCTGCATCTTCCTGGTGACGGCCGGCGACGAGGCGAGAGTGGCCAAGCTGCGCATTCTGCTCGTCACCCCGGCCGGCCGAGGCCTTGGTCTCGGCACTCGCCTCGTCGAGGAGTGCCTGACCTTCGCACGCCGGGCCGGCTACCGGCAGGTGACGTTGTGGACCAACGACGTGCTGACGTCTGCGCGCAAGATCTACCAGAGCTTCGGTTTCACCCTCGCCGACGAGCAGCCCCATCACAGTTTCGGTCATGATCTCATCGGACAGAACTGGACGCTTGACCTTGTCGAGCAGGATCAGGGATGAGCGGTCGGCCAGTCAGTTCTGTCAGTCCTGTCAGTTCTGTCAGATCTGCAGATCTGTATCTGTGAGATCTGTCAGGCCTATCGGACCTGTCGACCTGTCGGACCTGTCGCGGCCTTCAGGCCTTCGGCTTCGAGCCGCCGCGGCCCTGGCGCAGGGCGCGGGCGCACCAACCGATGAGCACGGCGTTCACCACCGCACCGAGACCGACGGCGAGGAACACCATGGCGATGTGGTCCGGCAGCGCGAGCAGGATGAGGCTGACCGGTGCGGTGGCGATGAGCGGTACGACGCCGGCGAAGGACGCGTCGGGGTTGTCGCCGTAACTCACCACGACGGCCCAGATGAGCAGTACCGCACATACGGCGAGGTAGACGCGGGCGAGAGTGCTGCTGAGCGCACCGTGCACCGTGCGAAGGACGGGGTGGGTGGATGCGGACTTGGGGTTGTTCATATTCGTGTCCATGTTCATGAATTCACTGTCCTGACGAATGTCGGTTGATCTGCTCGGGTCGTTGGGTCGTTGGGTCGTCGGGGCGTTGGGTGGATCAGGTGGACGTCTCCGGTGGAGTCACGTGGACGTCTCCGGTGGAGTCACGTGGACGTCTCCGGTGGAGTCACGTGGACGAGGCCCAAGTCGTACGCGAGGATCGTCGCCTGTACCCGGTCGCGTACCTCCAGCTTGCGCAACAGCGCGTTCACATGGGATTTGACGGTGCCGACGGTGATGTCGAGGTCGGCGGCGATCTCGGCGTTGTTCAGGCCCGATGCGATCAGGGTGAGGACGGAGCGCTCCCGTGCGGTCAGTTGGTCCAGGACCGCGGCGGCGTTCCCGGCCCGCGGGCCGGTGGGCCGGCCGGCGGCGTAATGGCCGATGAGCCGACGGGTGGCGGAGGGGGCGAGGACGCTCTCCCCAGCGGCCACCACCCGGATGCCGTGCAGCAGTTCGGCTGCCTGCACGTCCTTGAGCAGGAACCCTGACGCACCGGCGCGCAACGCGTCGAAGACGTAGGCGTCGAGGTCGAACGTGGTCAGTACGAGAACCCGAGGAGGGCTGTCGCGTCCGGTGAGAATCCGGGTGGCGGTGATGCCGTCGAGTCCCGGCATCCGTACGTCCATGACGATCACGTCCGGTGCGAGCTGTTCGGCAAGGCTCACCGCGGCCGCGCCATCGCCGGCCTCTCCGACGACCGTCATGTCCGGCTCGGCGTCGATGACGGCGGCGAACCCCGCCCGGACGACCGCCTGGTCGTCGACTACCAACACGGTGAGGGACATGGGGACTTCTCCTGGTGTTGCGGCGGGTACGGGCGTAGGTGTGCAGGGGCGGCAGGTCAGAGGCACGGACGCGGGGGAGGGGTGGGGCCGAGGGGCGCGGGGAGAGACAGGGGCAGACGCAACACGACCGTGCCCGGCTGCCCGGTGGCCAAGGTGCCGCCAAGGGCGGCGGCCCGCGTCACCAGGCGCCGGCGTGCCGCGAGACGGGTGGCTTGGGAAACTCCGGTCGCGGTGAGGGTCAGTACGTGGTCCGTGGCGTCGATGACAAGCACGGTGGGCTGGTCGTTGCCGCCCGTCTCCAGCACGGTCTCGGCGGCACGGTACGCGGCGATGTCCACCTCCGTCGGCAGCCGCTGCGGCACCCGGTCCGTGAGCCGCACCTCCACCTGGCGGCCGGTGGCCCGCCACTGGCCGACCAGCAGGTCAAGGGCCTGGAGCGTGGGCTGCGGCCGGAGCTCGGCGGCCTGCTCTCCGTGCCGTACCGTTTCGAGCAGAGCCCGCATCGCGGCCAAGGCGTCGCGCGCCCGTTCCGCCGTCTGCGCGAGCCGGCCCGCTTCTGCCTCCTCGACCACTTCGGCGGTGCGTGCCAGCACGGTGGTCTCCAGCCCGACGGTGATACGGCGACGCTCGGCCCATGCGTCCCGTACCGCCTCCTCCGTCCACGCTGCGACAAGACCCTCATGCGTGTCCAGGGCAGCTCGCCGCCTCTTCTCGTACCAGGTGCCGACAGCCCAGGCGGCCATGGCCGACAGCGCCGCCCCGGCGGCCACCCAGGTGGGCAAGGCGACACCACGAGTGAGTACGGCGATGAGCAGCGCGGCCGCGTGTACGGCGGCGGCCACCACCGGCACGGCCCACCGCTGCATGCCGCTGCCCACGCCGGCGGCGAGGGCGAAACTCGGTGTGCCGGCCGCCACCATGGCGAGGCCCACGCATGTGGCGAGCATGCTCAGCGCCGGTGGCAGGACGACCGGCCCCGCGTACCCGCTCACGGCCATCGCCGCAGGCCAGAGCCCGGCGAGGACCAGCAGCACGCTCAGTGCCGACCACGGGGCCCGGCGGAGGCACAGCAGCATCACCGCCTGCGCCGCTGCGAGCAGCGCGAAGAGCGCGCCCGCGGAGACACCGGGGCCGGTGGGTGTCGTACTCTCCCGGATGACGAGGAACGGCAGCAGCGGCTGAAAGCACAGTCCTACGGCCGCGACGAACTGTGCGAGGCGGTACGTCCGCGACACGAACGGTGCCGCCGACGCCCCGCTCCGCGTCGGCAGGACCGCACGCACCTCCCACCCGCCATCCGGCGTCGGGCCGCTGGTCAGCGTGCCGCCCAGCTCCCGCGCCCGGCTGCGCAGGAAGTTCTGGCCGCGCCCGCCGCCGAGGCCCTGACCGCGCGGTGGCGTGCCGGTGGTGCCGGCGGACGCGTCCGGCGCTGCGTTGCGCACCACGATTTCGGTGTGGGCGTCGTCGTAGGTGCATCGCACGGCGGTGGGCGCACCGGAGGCGTGGCGGACCACGTTGGTCAGCGCTTCGCGGACGATGCCGTAAACGGCGTCACCGACCGAGCTGTCGAGGACCGAGCTGTCGAGGACCGAGCTGTTGAGGACGGAGCTGTTGAGGACGGAGCTGTTGAGAACCGAGCTGTCGAGCGGATCCCGATGTACCGGCCGTTTCCGCTGTTCCGGCCGGGCCTGTTCCTCCGGCTGGGCCTGTTGCTCCGGCCAGGCCTGTTGTTCCAGCTGGGCCTGTTGTTCCAGTTCGCCTCCGTTCGGCGTGCCCGTTCCGTCCCGTGGGGACTGGATGTCGAAAGTTACCGGTTGGCCGAGGGCGCGGAAGCCGGCCACGAGTTCCCGGAGCCGTTCTTCCGGCGCCGGAAGGTCGTCAGCGGAGGGCGCCGGGGACCTGACCGCGCTCAGTGCCCTGGTCACCTCGCGGCCGGTCTCGGCGGCGAACCGCACCGCCTCGTCGGCCAGCTCGGGACGGCGATCGCGCAGACCGAGCGCCGCCTCCGCCGTCACGACCACCGCCGTGAGGTGATGGGCGCTGACGTCGTGCAACTCCCTCTCCATACGCTGCCGTTCAGCCGCCGGGAGCCGGTGCCGGTCGGTCTCCGCCCGGCGCAGACGCCGCTCGGCGGCTCGTCGGGAGGCCCGTACTCGGCGCAGGTACAGTCCCGTACCGGTGGCAGCCGCGTAGAGAAGAGTGGTGAGGACGAGGTCGAGACCCTGGCCGCCGCCGAGTCCGTGCAGGGTGAGGCCGTGCACGAGCTGCCAGACGGCGAGCGTTGCCACGCACAGCAATCCGGTGGTCGTGTCCCTCTCGGCGGCCACCGAGAACAGCGCCAACGTGACCCCCGCCGTACCGAGTACGGCCACCGCGCCCGCGGGCAGCGGCTCCGCGCCGACCGCGCAGGCGGCGGTGACCAGGATGAGGACCGGCACGGGGTGGGTACGGCGGGCCGTGAGCACGACGGTCACCAGGCCTGCCACCAAGGCGGCGGCGAGCAGTTCCGCAGCGGTCGGCGTGGCACCGAGCACCAGTGCAGTCCCGGGCCACACCGCGACCTGGGCACCGAGCAGCAGGACCGGGAACAACCGGTCGTCAGTTCGTTCCATGATGGATCCAGGCTATGGTCACGCCCGGACCCCGGACATCAGGCCACAGGGCGATCACCGTCTCTAACCAGAGATGGAGAAGCCCCGCCCAACGCCCACCCCCACTCACCCGCCCACACTCACCCCACTCACCCGCCCACACTCACCCACTCACACTCACCACACTCACCCGCCCCCCCTCATTCACTCACTCACCGACGACAATGGACCGATGCGAATCCGAGCAGCCCACATCGACGAACTGCCGCTCCTCCAAGACATCGAGCGAGCCGCTGGGCGGTGCTTCCGTGACATCGGTATGCCGGAGATCGCCGATGACCAGCCGCTCCCGCTCGACGAACTCGCTCGGTACGAGAGAGCAGGGCTGGCGTGGGTCGCCACCGATGAGACCGGTACTCCGGTGGCCTATCTCATCGCCGAACACGTCGACGGCAACCTTCACGTCGAGCAGGTCTCGGTGCACCCGGACAGCGCGCGCCGCGGCATCGGCCGCTCACTGCTCGACCATCTCGGCAGTCACGCTGTGGCCGGCGGAGTGCCTGCCCTGACCCTCACCACCTTCACCCACGTACCGTGGAACGCGCCCTACTACACGCGCTGCGGCTTCCACCCCCTCGACGACAGCAGGATCGGCCCCGGCCTGCGGGAGATCCGGCGACGGGAAGCCGCCCACGGACTGGACCGCTGGCCCCGTGTCTGCATGCGCAGGGACCTCTGACGCGTCTGGCTGGCAGCCGTACCTCACCGGCCCGTCACCAGCTGGCGTCGCCGTGGGATGTTGACCGGTTACGGAGACGAACGCAGGTCCAGGATCATGTCGAGTGACGGAGAGCCGTCAGCCCCGCTGAAGCAGCCGACCGGCTGGAAGCCGTTCTTCTCGTAGTAGCGAATGGCGCGGGGGTTATGGGTGAGGACGCCGCCCCAGAGGATGATCCTCGTCCTGCCGAGCAGCTGCGCGACCTCCGTGATGAGCGGGAGGAGGAGCGTTCCGACGCCCCTGTCCTGGTAGTCGTCGGCCAGAGTGGGGCCGAAGCGGCAGTCGGTCCGCTCGGTGAGGCGGATGCCCGCTTTCCGATAACGCGCGATGTCTGCCGCAGTGAGCGCGAGGCTGAATTCCAGCAGGCCGACGATCCTGCCGGCAGGCGCGTACGCACCTTTGAGGGCCGGTACTTCCTCGAGTACCAACCTGAGTTTGTCGTAGCGCGCGATCGCGTCGCACAGTTCCCGGGCCGCCGCGAGGTCGTACCCGTCGAACGTGCTGAGCCGCCGCGTTTCGGGAGACAACGCCGTGAGGAAGGCCGCCAGCCGCTCCGCGTCGGCACACGTGAGGGGCCGGAAGACGAGCACGCGGCCACCAGGCGGCTTCAGACGGCGCGTCAGAATCACTGGGTCTTCGGCAATCTCCGTCAGGCTGAGCACGCGTGAGCCCTCACACCAGACCCCACCTCACCACCCCCTTCATCCGGCTATGAATCGAGGACGGCGGCGACGGCTTCGATCTCGACGAGCTGGTCGTCGTAGCCGAGGACGGTGACACCCATCAACGTGCTGGGTACGTCGTGTTCACCGAAGGCGTCGCGGACCACTTCCCACGCGCTGACCAGGTCTTCCTGCCGGGAGGACGCGACGAGGACCCGGGTGCTGATGACGTCGTACATCGACGCGCCGGCCGCGGCGAGGGCGGTCTGCATGTTCTCGACGGCCTTCGCGGCTTGGCCCGCATAGTCTCCGATCGCCGCTGTCGAACCGTCCTCGTTCAGCGGGCATGCGCCGGCAAGAAAGATGAGCCGCGAACCGGCGGGGGCGGTGGCCGCGTAGGCATACTCGGCGACATCGGACAGGGAGTCGGAGCGGATCAAGGTGATGGCACGGCCCGTGGTCATTCGGTCTCCTCCGGTCGGTTGGTCGGTCAGGTACAACCAAGCGCAGTCATCCTGCCAAGGACGCTCCGGCCCCGCTTCTTCTTTTCCGGCGGTGACTTCCTAGGCGGTGACTTCCTCGGCGGCGACTTCTTCGGCGGGATTTCTTTGGCGGCGACCGGCGCGTGCAGGCGCATCCCCACGGTTCAGCGCTTGCCCGTGCGTACCGCTCCCGCGCTCGCCGCGACCACCATGGCGACCGCGGCGCACTGCGGCAGCGACAGCCCCTGGCCCAGCACCAGGAAACCGGCCAGGGCAGCAACGGCCGGCGCCAGACTCGTGAGTACGGCGATCGTCGCCGCGGGCAGTCGGCGCAGGGCGAGCAGTTCCAGAGCGTAGGGCACCCCCGAGCTCATGACCGCGATGGCCGGCCCCAGGCCGAGCACCTCCGGTCCGAACAGCGTCGCGACCGACGTTCCGATGCCCAGCGGCAGACTGACCAGCGCGGCGACTGCCATCGCGATCGTCAGGCCGTCCAGCCGTGGGAAGCGGGCCCCCGCACGTGCGCGACAGCCCGCCCGGTCGCGGCCATCGAGGTGTCCAACACCGACGAGTGGCTCATCGCGAGCGCCGCGGACCGCGCGGTGGGCATCTCCACGACGGCCACCCCGCGGAACCACACCCCCCGTCATTGGTCCACCGCCCGCTCTCGGACGCACCGGCTGTCCCCGTCGTCATCGTCTGGCGCGACGGACCAGGCCACCCTGCCATTCCGGACCTGGTGGCACTGGCACATGAGGTCATCCGGACCGGAGAACCCCTGTGACTGGTACTGGAGACCCTGTGATCAAGGGTCGTCCCATAACTGATCCTTGAGTTGTTGCAGGCCGTTCGGCGTCGTGCGGGGCGGGTCTTCCGGAGGAGCGTCTGCCTCGTCAGCGAGATAGTCCCAGGAACCGGGTGGCCGAGGTCCACGCCTGACGGCTGTGCACGGCGGAGTAGTGAGGACTGCCGGGATCGCAGAAGCCATGGCGACAGGGGTGCACCTCCGTCACGACACCCTTCCGGTCCACCAGGCGTTCGGTGATTGCCGGCACCGAGAAGCTGGGCTCCTGCTCGGCGAAGATCACGAGGCACGGGGCGGTCGGTTGAATGTCCAGGTGGTCACGGATCCGGGATCCGTAGAAGCACACTGCGCCGTCCACGGCGCCGGTCCCGGAGGCGAGCCAGGTGCTGGTGGCTCCGACGCTGAAACCGATGCAGAGCACTCTGCGATAGCGCTCACGAAGGCCCTCGGCGTACTGCGCGAGTGCGTTGCCCATGCCTGCCACGCCTGGGGTTCGCGTGAATTGTCGGTATGCCTCGGACTCGTCTTCGCGGGCGTACACGACGCCCGATGGAAGGAAACCGGGTGTGAAGACATCGCAGCGGTACGGGCGGAGCATCTTGGCGACGCCGCTGATGTGCTCGTTGACCCCGTATATCTCGTGGGCGACGACCACGGCCGTGTCGTGGCCGTTACTGTCCCGGGAGTGGCTTGCCATGAAAGGACTGTAACCAGGTCAAACACTGATGATCAGCTGGTGGCTGATGAGTTGATGTTGGACCGCGTCGGGAGCGCACCCCTTCGGATCGCCTGTTCACGAATGAGATGATCTTGGTGTGGTGGGCGTGATCTCGGTGTCGGAGCCGTCCTGGGCGGCCCCGTTCACCGGGCTGAGCCCGCGCTGCTCACGCACGTTGATGACGGTGGTACGCCGAGAAGTCACCAACGAGCCGGTGCGCGGACGGCCATGGGGCCTGTTCCCCGGAGGGCCGTGATGCCGCACCGCCGGGCGCAGGGTCAGGCCGCACTCCCGGGCTGGAAACAGGAACACAATTGCTTCCACGAGCAGGTACGGTTCCGAGTGGAGCACGTCTTCGCCCGCATGAAGGGGTGGAAGAGCCTGCGTGACGGCCGCCTCAAGGACGATGGCGTGCACCACGCGATGCTTGGCATCGCGCACCCGCACAACCTCGCCCTCACGGACCGAGCGAACAACTCGGCCGGTGGCCATCCGCCTCCCGCCGCAAAGAAGATCGGTTACGGGACGACCCCCTACCCTTGGTGACCGCCGCAATTCAATGCTGTGATGTACGCGGCCGACCTGCTGCTCCCGGTCGTCGACTTCGGCCAGGAGAAGGCGTTCGCGCCCACCGGGCCGTACCAGTGGCTGGCCTTCCTCCTCACGGCGGCGGGCTGGGTGTTCGCCACCACCGTGGCAGCCGGCGCCACACGCAGCCTCACACGTCAATGACGCATGGCGAACCCGCTTGATCAGGTCCTGGTAGAGCCTCATGGCCGGCTCAGTTGGCTGTTGTCTCGAGGTCCGTGTCGGAAAGCTCCTCCGCTCCCGGCTTCCCCCTGTCGGGGTAGCCGCCCGCGCCTCGGCGGGTGACGCGGAGCATGTCGTGCATGGCGTCCGCCGTGGTGATGATTTCGTCGAACAGGGCATGCATCGAGGCCCTGGTGTCCGCGAACCACTTGTCGAATTCCTTGCGGTCGCTCGGCGGGAGTTCATTGTCCCGCGCCTGCCTTCGAGCATCCTGGTCGATGATTATCGACTCCAGCACGTCGCCACTGTAGGCCCTGATCGCCGCGCCGCCGTTCCAGTCCCTCGTACCGCACGTGTCCACGGCGGCCAGCACGTTGCGGGACAGTTCCGAGTACCTCAGTGAGTTGGGGTCGGAACCGCTCGCGTCCTTCGCGGCTCCTTGCATCGCGGAACGGAACCGGGGGTGCTCCCGCTTGACCCCCGCCTTCGCCGCTTCCTCCTTCAGCCTTTCCAGCTTCCCCTTCGCCCCTTGCTGGGCAAGCGCCCGGCCCCGCTGCTCCTTGCTCAGACTCCGGCCTTGATCGTTGAGTTCCTTGATCCGCTGATCCCGCATGCTCTTCAATTTGCTGTGAACATTGTCAGCCAGCGAATTGAGCGCGTTGAAGATGTGCTCTCCCTGCTTCGATGAGCCGGTGTTCTTCGGTGCGCGCTGAACGTCGGCCGACTGAGCTGAAGGGGAAACGGCGTGTTGCGGGCCGTCCGCTGCCGATTCCCCGGGTTGCCGGCTGTCCACGGCACGCTGGACGGGGGCGGCCATGACCCGGGTGGCGTTGGCTTCGGCCTCGCGCTCGAAACGGTCGGAGGGGTCGGAGACCTTGAGTCCGGCCCCGTTGTCGGTACCGGCAACGGGCCCCTGGCGCTGCTGGATGACGTGTGTCAGCTCGTGGGCGAGCGTGTGCTTGTCGGCGCCGCCGTCACCGATGACGACGTGATTGCCCGAGGTGTAGGCGCGGGCACCCACTTCGGCGGCGGAAGCCCGGGCAGTGCTGTCGGTGTGGAGGCGGACATCGGAGAAGTCGGCGCCGAGACGGGCTTCCATCTCCTGGCGTACCGCTTGGTCCATGGGCTGTCCGCCGCTGCTGAGTACGTCGTGGACGGCGGAGCGCTGTACGGGAGCGGGGGCCGACTCGGTCTGCTGGTGACCGCAGCCGGCGCTGTGCTCGTGGTGTTCCTCCTCGTTCGCCCGCTGGAGCATGCGGGCGACGGCAGCGTTGCCGGCGGACCGCTGCAGGGCGAGGAGCGACTGCGAGGGCGTGGCTCCGAGCCTGGACCGACCCGTTCCCGACGCGCTGGTGCGGTCCGGCGCCCGGTTGACGGGACGGAACGTGTTGCTGTCAGGGTCTTTGCTGGTGTCCCGGGCGCGCATGGGGTCCTCTCCGCGAGTGATGACGTCCCTCCTGCATACGCGGTCGGCAGCCGGCAGGTCAGGGGCGCCAGGGCAGAGGTCGGTGCACGATCGGACGGCGGAGGCGGGCCGCTCGGACATTGCTTTCTGTCCGCCTCGCCCACCCCGCCCGCTGCGTCAGTCTCCGTGCGGGAGACCGACACCGCCCCCGCACCGGCCGCACTCTGAGCAACCGCCCGACCGCCCCAACCGGCCGCCCGACCGACTGCCCAACCGTCCGCCCGGCCGCCCGGCCGCCCGACCGCCTGACCACCTGACCACCCGGCCGCCGGACTCGAACTGGAGTGGGGCATGCGTTTTAGCATGGCCGCATGGAGATATCGAAGCTGTCCGCCGAGGCGCGGCAGCGGCGTAGTGCTGAGATACGGGCGTTTCTGCGCTCGCGGCGGGCGCGGCTGACGCCCGCGGACGTGGGTATGGCGGCGGGCAGCGGTCGACGTACACCGGGGCTGCGGCGCGAGGAAGTGGCGGTACTCGCGGGAGTGGGTGTCTCCTGGTACACGTGGCTGGAGCAGGGGCGCGACATCAACGTGTCGGCCGAAGTGCTGGACGCCATCGCCCGAGTACTGCGCCTGGCCGCCGCCGAGCGCGAGCACCTGTACCTGCTGGCCGGACTGAATCCGCCCCAGGCCGCGCCAGCGGACCGCGCCGTCCCGGCGGGGATCCGCCGGGTCGTCGACGGGTGGCTGCCGCGGCCCGCGTACGTCATCGACCGGCACTGGAAGCTGGTCGCCGTCAACCGGGCGGCCCAACTGGTATTCGGGTACGGGGAGTTCGACCACAGTTGTCTGGTCAGCTTCTTCACCGGTGCGCACTTCCGCGCCGTGCTGTGCGGCTGGGAGGACGCGGCGCGGCAGATCGTCGGCCTGTTCCGCGCGGATGCCGCGCGCTACCCGGACGATCCGGAGTTCGGCCGGCTCGCGGAGGACATGTGTGCCGTCAGTCCCGCCTTCGCCGCCGTCTGGGCAGAACATCCGGTGGGCGCCGCGACCGAGGGCACCAAGTCACTGGTGCACCCCTCAGCGGGAGAGCTGACATTCGACTACACGATGCTGCCCGTCTCCGATCTGCCGGGCGCTCGGCTGCTGCTGTACACACCGGCGGGCGGGACACCGACCGAGAGCCGCGTGGTCGACCTGCTGGACGCTGACGAGCTGGTCACGGTCACCGCCTCGTAAGGCCGTGTGAGGCCGTACCACCACGCGCCATGGCGCGGCACGGCGCGGCACGGCTCTGTGGTGTCGTCGACCGGCCGCGCGGTCGCTGGTCAGTGCCGAGGGTGGTGGTGACAGACCCAGGATCAGGTGACACTGCCGGCATTCCCCGTACCGCCTCAGGATCGTTGGCATGCAGCGATTCACGAACAAGACGGTCCTGGTCACCGGCGGCACCAGCGGTATGGGGCTCGCCACCGCGCGGCGGCTCCTGGACGAGGGCGCCTACGTCGTCATCACCGGCCGCGACACCGCACGCCTCGACGCGGCGGTCGCCCAGCTCGACGCGGTGGAGGACCGCGTCCTGGCCGTGCGGGCCGACGCGGCCTCCCTGTCCGACCTCGACACACTGATGCGCCGTATCGAGACCTGGCGAGGCACGCTGGACGCGGTCTTCGCCAACGCCGGGGTCGGCGTCTTCAAGCCGACCGCGGAGATCACCGAGGAGGACTTCGACCGGACGGTCGACGTCAACTTCAAAGGTGTCTTCTTCACCGTGCAGAAGGCGTTGCGGCTGATGCCGCGGGGCGGCGCCGTCGTCATCAACGCCTCCTGGACCCTGTACCGCGGACTGCCCGTCGCCTCTGTCTATTCCGCCAGCAAGGCGGCGGTACACAACCTCGCCCGCACCATGGGCTCCGACCTGGCCGCCCGCGGCATCCGCGTCAACTCCGTCAGCCCCGGCTACATCGACACACCGATGTGGCGCGGGGCCAACACCCACCCGGAAGCGGAAGCCCGCAACTCCGCCGAGGTGGCACTGGGCGCGCTCGGTCATCCGGACGAAGTCGCCGCGGCCGTCGCCTTCCTCGCTTCCGACGACGCCGCGTACATCACGGGCCAGGACCTCGTCGTCGACGGCGGCCTCGTCGGCTCGGTACCGGCCCGATGAGCGTGGCGGGTGCCGCTCTGCCGCTCCGCTCACAGGTCCTTTCGCAGGAGGGCACACATCGTTTCGTAGCGATGGACCGTCCCGTCGGGTGCTTCCTCGTCCCACGCATCCGGCCTGCGGCTGTACTCGACGTAGCCCAGGCGCTCGTACAGGGCGCGAGCCCGCGGGTTGTTCTCCTCCACCGCCAATTCGGCCCTTCGCAGGCCGCGGTTCCTGATCCGCTGTTCGGCGGCTCGGATCAGCAGTGATCCCAGGCCACAGGACTGGAGTGCCGGGAGCACGGCGAGCTGCCACAAGGTTCCGGCCCCTTCGGTGACCTGGTAGTCGATGCCGCCGATCGCCACCGGTAGGTCCGTAGGAGTGCAGACGGCCAGGTAGTCCACCTCGCCCGCCGAAGCGCGGGCCAACTCACGCTCCACGTGGCGCAGGTGGGTTGCCGAGCCGGACCAGGTGCACGCGGGCAGGTCCCGGGGCAGCAGGTCGCGCACGCTGACGGGCATGACGATGGTGGCGTCGGCGGTGGCCTTGCTGGGGGCGTGTGTGGTGTTCACAGCCCCGAGCATGCCTACCGTCGCGATGGCGCGGCAACGCATGTGGTCCCACGGCCCGTCGGGAGCGAGTCCGCCGGTCCGGTCGGCCGCCGGGTCAGTCGATCTCGAACCGTCCTGGGGTGGGCACCGCCGGTGCCGCTGCGGGCGCCTGGGCCGGCTCCAGGGCCTGGTTCCCTTCCAAGGCGCTCGCGCCGACCCAGTTCAGGTCGGAGTCGAAGTCGGATTCGCTGTCGCTGCTGTTCGGTGCCTGGGTGGCATCCGAGATGCTTTCGCCCTTTCTGGGTTTTCCTTGCTTCTGGTTGATCCGCTTTATCGCGTCCTGCAGGGCATTCGGGTTCTCCAGCAGGGGAAGTCCGATCCCGGGTGCTTCCTTCCCGGTGGCTGCCTTGAAGGCGCCGCGGGCAAAAGTGGTGCAGTTGTACGATGCGAGGCTGTAGGGGTGATTGGAGTTGTGGGTGACGTACTCCTTGAACTTCTCCACCTGGGCGGCCGTCAGTTCCACATCGAGCCTGCTGGTGGCGTCGTCCGGACTGTCGTAGTTCTTGCGGACCGCGCCGCGCACCGTCCTGAAGGCATTGCGGGCGTTGACTTCTTCCGTCGGGAAGAATCCGTAGGTCTTGTACGAGGTGTCGTCCCCTGATTTCGTGTACAGGGTCACCCACGCGTGTCCGAAGCCGCCCGCTACGTATTGCGCCCGATGGGTCCTGCTCGTCTTGCGGACCTGAATGTGGAGCCGGTAGGTGGGACTGCCCGCGTCGTTCTCGCCGGCCCGCTGGAGAGCGAGTGCGCCGGTCTCCGGCCGGCGGTTGAGCAGCTGCGTCACGGCGGCGTTGCCCGCGCTGCGTTGGAGGGCGAGCATCTGAGCCGCGTCCATCTGAGCCGTGTCCAGGTGGCTCCCGGCGCCTTCGGTGGTCACCGTGATGGGCAGCGCCGGGCGGGGCGAGGGGACGGAACGCTGTGGCCTCGCGACGTGCTGTGGTCTCGCGGCGACCGGAGCGCGGCCACCCCGGGCTGCGGGGTGGACGGGTTGTCCGTGTTGAGGTCCCATCACGTTGACTCCCTCTTGGCGCGTGCCGTGACAGTCGGTCATTCCCGCACGGTGAGCCGTGGCCGGTCGAGAGCCGTTCGGGCAGTCCTGTGGGCAATGTGGAAGGGAAGGTGATTGCGTTCAACTTATTGACTGGACTGGGGTGTGTTCATAGCTTGTCGACGCACTAGTTGGTGACGAGTGGTGACGTGAAGCGGCGTGAAGTGACGTGAAGTGAAGAGGGGCGGCTGGCTGTTGCCGCCACGGTCCACCGAGGAGGACACGTGAGAGCCATCCGTATGCTCAGGGCATTGGCCCCGCTGCTGGCCGGCGCCATGCTCGTCGGTGCCGCGCCCCTGGCCGGTGCGGTCCCGGCCTCGGCACGGCAACCGGACAGCGTCGTCCGTACCGAGCAGGGTTCGGTACGGGGCAGAACCACCGCGGACGGGCGCCAGTTCCTCGGCATCCCGTACGCCGCCCCGCCCGTCGGGCCACTGCGGTGGCGCGCCCCGAAGCCGGTGACGCCCTGGCCGGGTGTCCGCGACGCCACCGAGTTCGGCCACCGCTGTGCCCAGAGCAGCAGCTGGGACCCGGGTTACGAAGACCCGACGTACACCGAGGACTGCCTCAACCTGAACGTCTACACACCGACCGCTTCCGCCCATGAAGGCCACGAAGGCCACGAAGGCCACGAAGGCCACGAAGCCCGCGAAGGGCGGAAGCTGCCGGTCATGGTGTGGTTCCACGGTGGTGGGCTCACCGGCGGCGCGGGCGCCGACGTCGTCCCCGACACCTTCGCCGCCAAGGGCGGGCTCGTCGCGGTCACCATCAACTACCGCCTCGGCGCCATGGGATTCCTCGCCACGCCCGGCCTGGGCCGGGAGGCCGCGGACCGGACCTCCGGCAACTTCGGTATGCAGGACCAGCAGGCAGCCCTGCGCTGGGTGCGGGCCAACATCGCCCGGTTCGGCGGCGATCCGGACCAGGTGACGATCGCGGGCGAGTCGGCCGGCGGCCGCTCCGTCTGTACCCATCTCGCCTCGCCCACCGCCCGCGGACTGTTCCACCGCGCGATCATCCAAAGCGGTGCGTACGGTGACTGCGGTGCCCGTGACCGCCGGGCCGCCAACGCCGACGGCACGGCCTTCGCCGCTTCTCTCGGCTGCGATGACCCGGCGACCGCAGTGGCATGCCTGCGAGGCAAGCCCGCGAAAGAGATCGTCGAGGCTCAGGCAGGCCACGACTGGGGGCCCGTGACGGGCGGTTCCTTCCTGCCCGAACAGCCGGCTTCCGCCTTCGCGCACGGTCGTTACGCCCAGGTCCCGGTACTCAACGGGGCGAACAGTGACGAAGGAACGCTCTTCGCCTTCGGTGCGTACGACGCCAACGGCACACCGCTCACCGCGGCCCAGTACCCGCAGGCCCTGCGCAAGGCGTTCGGGGCCGAGACCGGCGAGAAGGCCCTCGCCCGGTACCCGCTGGACCGGTACTCCACGCCGACGCTCGCGTACGGTGCGTCGGTCGGTGACCAGCTGATGGCCTGCCCGGCCCTGCGTCTCGACGCACGCCTCCGGACACGTATCCCGGTGTACGCCTACGAGTTCGCCGACCGGACGTCGCCGCCCTTCGAGTCGCTGCGTGACCTCGGCACCGACTTCGCCTTCGGCGCGACCCATGTCAACGAGGTGCAGTACCTGTTCAAGCACTTCGGCCACGACGCGCCGCTCAATGCCGAACAGCGAGCTCTGTCCGACCAGATGACTGCCTACTGGACGTCCTTCATCCGCACCGGCATCCCGCACGCCGCCGGTCAGCCGGACCTGCCCGATCAGCGCACCCGCCCCGGGACCGTCCTGTCGCTGCGCACCGCTTCGGCAGGCGGCAACGCGCCGACCTCGGCACTCCACAGCGAGCACCTGTGCGACCTCTGGGACGCGGCGGCCGCTACCAGGTAACCGGCAGCTCGTGCACCCCGTAGATGACCGCGTCGTGCTTGAAGGGAATCTGCTCCACGTCGACTGCGGGGCGCAGGGTGGGGACGCGGCGGAAGAGGGTGGGGTAGCGGACCTGGAGTTCCATCCGGGCCAGCGGCTGGCCTACGCAGTGGTGGGTGCCGGCGCCGAAGGCCAGGTGGGCGCGGGCGTTGCGAGTGATGTCCAGGGTGTCGGGGCCGGGGAAGGCCTGGGGGTCCCGGTTGGCGAGTTCGCTGAGGAGGATGACACCCTCCCCGGCGCGGACGGTCACCGCGTCGGCGATCACCTTGGGGTCGTCGGTGTCCCGGATGACGGCGAGCTGGTCCGGGTGCTCCAGCAGGAGGAGCGTGCCCAGGGTGATCATGTTGGCGGTGGTGTCGTGTCCGCCGAGGAGCAGGAGCACGTGTCCCAGGACCTCCAGCGGGACCGGCGTCAGAGGAGTGATCTGCGGTCGATCTTGCCGTTCGTGTTGAGGGGGAAGGCCGCGCGGTGGTGGAAGCGGCTGGGCAGCATGTAGACGGGGAGCCGGTCGCGGAGGAACTTCGTCAGGTCGGCGGGGGAGGTGGCGGTGCCTGTGTAGAAGGCGACCAGGGTGGATTTGTCCGCCGTCTCGTGGGCCACGACGACCGCCTCGGTCACGTGCGGGTGGCGGGTGAGCTGGGACTCGATCTCGCCCACCTCGATGCGGTGGCCGCGCACCTTGACCTGGTCGTCGATGCGGCCGAGGAAGACGATGCCGCCGTCCCCCTCGTGGACCAGGTCGCCGGTCCGGTACCAGTGCCGGTCGGTGGGCGCCGTACCGTCCGGCAGTACGGTCGCGACGCGGTCGGGGGCCCAGTCCAGGAACCGGGCGGCGTTGTGGGCGGGGTCGAGGTATCCGGAGAACCGCTGGGGGCCGCGGACGCACAGCTCTCCGGTCGGTGCCGGGCGGCCGTCGTCCCCGAGGACGACGTGTTCGAGGTGGGGGAGTACCTCGCCGATGGGCATCGTGCCGTTCTCGCCCGCGGCCGTCAGTGCGCCCCGCCGGCCCAGGTTCTTCTGGACGCAGACCACGCTCACCTCGGTCGGCCCGTACAGGTTGCGCAGTTCGGCGTGGGGCGCGGCCTCGGCCCACTGCTCGGCCTGGGTGGCGATGAGCCGTTCCCCGCCGAACATGACCTTGGTGAGGGTCGGCATCGAATCCGGTTCGAGCGATCCGGTGCGGGCGGCGATGCTGCCGACGGACGGTACGCAGAACCAGTGCGTGATGCGCTTCGCGGTGACGAACCGTGAGGGCTGGACCACGTCGTTGGGGCGGGGCACGACGAGCGCACCGCCTGCTCCCCAGGTGACGAAGAGTTCGTAGACGGCGACGTCGAAGGTGAGCTCGACGTTCTGGGAGGTGCGGTCCTGCGGGCCGAATCCGCAGTCGGATATCGCCCAGTCGATGAACGGCACGATGTTGGCGTGCCGGATGGGGACGCCACGGGGGGTCCCGGTCGAGCCGGAGGTGTAGAGGATGTACGCGATGTCGGCGGGGCGGGGCGGCCGGCCCTGCGAGCCGGCGGGGGGCGTGTTGGTCTCCGTGCGGAGGCGGGTGAGGAGGTCGCCGTCCGCGGTCAGTACGGGGACGCCGAGGTCCGCCGGTTGCGAGGAGCCTTTGCGTGCGCTGGTGCCGTCGGTGAGGACGATGTCCAGGGCACCGTCCTTGACGATGGTCAGCAGCCGGGCGGGCGGGTGTGCGGGGTTCATGGGGACGGCGGCGGCCCCCAGGCGGAGGGCGGCGAGGTAGCCCGCGTACGCCGTGAGGCTGCGGGCGGCCAGCAGGCCCACCGTCGCCGGGCGGCCGCCGTGGCTGCGGACGATCTCCGCGGCCAGCCGGTCCGCCAGCCGGTCCAGTTCCGCGTAGGTCAGGGTCTCGTCGCCCACCTCCAGCGCGGTGCGGTGCGGATGGCGGGCGGCCGATGAGGCGTAGAGCTCATGGAGGGTCGAGGGAGCCGGCGCAGCCACGGAAGGGTTCCTTTCGTTGCGTCCCGGCGGACCGTCACAGCACGTCTGAGACGGTCCGCAGGACGAGCGGCCAGGATTCGTTGAGGTACATATGACCGCCGGGCAGTTCCACCGCCCGGTACTCCGCCGAGGTGCAGGCCTGCCAGTCCTGCCAGTCGGCGACCGGTACGGTCGCGTCCTCGCTGCCGCGGAGCGCGGTGAGGGGTACCGGCAGGGGCGGCCGGTCCGCGGGGGCGTACCCGGTGAGCAGCGCGATGTCGGCGCGTAGTGCGGGGAGCAGGAGTTCGCGCAGCTCCGGGTGGTCCAGGGCTTCGAGGGGCTGCCCGGTGAACTCGCGCAGCCGCGCCACCGTCATGGCGTCGGAGCCGGTCGCCGGCCACGGGGCGCGGCGCCGGCGCGGGCTGACCGAGCCGCTCACGACGAGGTGGTGCGGTACGGGTCCGCCGGTCTCCAGGAGCCGCCGGGTCGCTTCGTAGGCGAGTAGGGAGCCGAGGCTGTGCCCGAAGACGATGAAGGGGCCGGCGCCCGCGGCCTGCCGGATCCGCTCCGCGATTCCGTCGGCCGCCTCCGGGACGGAGCGGTAGAAGGGCCGGGTGAATTCCTCTTCACGGCCGGGCAGTTGAATGGGGACGATGGTGAGTCCGGCCGGTGACGATTGCTGCCAGTGCCGGTAAACGCCCGCGCCCGCGCCCGCATAGGGGAGACACATCATGCGCAGCGGCGAGCGGCCGTCCGTGTCACCGGGCCGGGGGGCCGTCGGGTTCAGGAGGCTTCGGCCTTTGTGTCGAGCAGTCGCCGGAGTCCGTCGACTCCGTCTGTTTCCAGGATGTCGATGAAGTCGATTTCGACTCCGGTCGCCTGGAACAGGGCGGTGGAGAGTTTCACCGCGAGAAAGGAGTCCCCGCCGTTCTCCAGGAAACTCAATTCGGGGTCGGCGCCCGCGCCGAGGGCTTCGTTCCAGGTCTCCAGGACCGGGTCGGCGTCGCCGCCGGACCGGGGATGTTCAGACACCACCGCAGTTTCCCCCAAGGAATGCATTGTCGATGACTGCATGCGTGAGCGGCGAAGTCCGGCGTGCTCGTGAGGCCTGGAACGCAAGGCGCTCCGGGGCCGGTGGTGGGGTAGTTGAAGCTCGTAACTTCCCCTGAGCAGCGCGGATTTCGGAGGTGACAGTAGCCAGGGCGAGATCGTTCGTGCAATGTGATGCACGTCACAAGGGGTGTGGGGTGTCATTCCCGTAGGGGGCCGGTGGGAATCCGCGACAGACCGGACACTTGGCCTGCTGGCTGGAAATCGACGGTTGTCCGGAGGTGTTGACTCAAGGCAAGGTCTGCTCCAGCCTCCTTTTCGTCGGCTCTTCTCATGAGTGACTGTCCGCAGCTCCACAATTCCCGAAGGGTTGACCGCTTGAGCGACGCATCCACGCTTGTCGTCGTCTACGACGTAGGAAGTCTCGCCCCACTTCGAATGGCGGCGGTGGCCCGCCGGAACGACTGCCGACTCGTATTCGTCACAGCAGATACCGACCATGCACAGGAGATGATCCCGGTACTCGAAAGGCTGGGTTCGGTGGTCAACGCCGCCGGCCGCCCGGAGAGCGAGGTCATCGAAGAACTCCGCGGTCTGCGACCGGCCGGAATACTCACCTTCAGCGAATTCCGGATCGCCGACACCGCCCGGCTGGCGGCGGCACTCGGACTCCGTTACCACCCGACCGCCGACCTCCCGGCCATCACCCGGAAGGACCGCCAGCGCGAACGGTTCGCGCGCGCGGGCATCGACGGTGTCCGCTTCCGTACCGTCACGGCTCCGGAGGACGTGGACGACGCGATCGCGCACGTCGGCCTGCCGGCGATCGTCAAACCGGTGCTCGGCGCATCCAGCCGTAACACCGTCGCCGTCTCGGACGCCGACGAATGCCGGGCGATGCTGACCGCCGTACTGGAAGGCCGCGACGACGGGCCCGCCGAGACCGCCGTCATGCTCGAAGAGCTGCTGATCGGCAGGGACACCGCGGCGCCGTGGGGCGACTACATCGCCGTGGACTGCGTCGCCGACGGCGACGACGTCCGGCCGGTCTTCGTGACCAGCAAGTTCGCCCTGGCCCCGCCGTTCCGCGAACGCGGCGGCTACGGCGGCCACTCCGTCGTCCCGGAAGTGGAGGTGCAGGCGGTACGCGACCTCGCCTGCCGTGCCGTACGCGCCCTCAACATCCACGGCGTCGCCGACGTCGAGATCAAGCTGACCGCAGAGGGGCCCCGCGTCATCGAGGTCAACGGACGGCTGGGCGCCTGGGTCGACGACCTCGCGGTGCGGTCGGGCACCACGGACCCGGCGGACATCGCCGTGAAGGCCGCCCTGGGCCGCCCGTACACCGTCACCGCGACGGTCCCCGAGCACCCCGTCGCCTTCCACTACCTGATCGTGCCGCCCATGGGAGCGCGCCGCGTGAAGGCGGTGCACAACGTACGGGCCCTGCGTGAGCTGCCCCACGTGGACCGCGTGACCGTACTCGCCGAACCGGGCGAGTCCGTCGACTGGCGCATCGGCTCGCGCAGCAACGCGGCCGCCGTCATCGGCACCGTCGCCGACCACGCGGAGCTGGCGGCCACCGTGGCCGCGATCGAGGACGTGGACTGGATCGACTATGAGTGAACTCGTCGTCTTCGACCTGGACGGGGTCCTCGTCGACACCCAGTACGCGGAGAACGGCGGACTGGCGTACGTCGGCGAGCTGATGGGGCTCCGCATCTCCGCCGACCAGGCCGACGCACTCTTCGCGGGCAAGAAGATGCAGGAGTGCATCGACCTCATGGCGGACCTCGCGTCAGCCCCGCCGCCACCGGACGCCATGACCCTCGCACGGGCCCGCTGCGAGGAGCTGATCGGGGACCGGCTCGACCCCATCGACGGGGTCGCCGACGCGCTCACCTCACTGGACGCCCCCCTGTGCGTGGCCTCCAACAGCCCGCGCGACCTCATCGAGAAGCGGCTCAGCGGCGCCGGGGTGCTGCACCACTTCGGCGACCGGCTCTTCTCCGCCTACGACGCGGGGGCCTGGAAGCCCGACCCGCGGCTGTTCCTGTGGGCCGCGGCCCGGTGCGGCGCGGGGCCGGCGGACTGCGTCGTGATCGAGGACAGCCGGGTGGGCGTCGACGCGGCCCTGGCCGCGGGGATGCGCGTACTCCAGTACACCGCCGACCCCTCGGGACGTCCGCACCGCGAAGGCGTCGTCACCTTCTCCGAGATGCGGGCGCTGCCGGACCTCGTCCGCGCCGCGCGGCACACACCGTCCCGGACCGGATTCGCAGAGAGCAGAGGCACAGCGTGAACGACATGCGCAAGATCATGGTCCTGGGCGCCGGCGACCTGGGACGGCGGGTCTTCCACGAGCTCGCCCACGCCACGGGCGAACGCCACGTCCGGCTCGTCGGCAGGAACGCGGAAGTCACCCTGCGCGCCGCCAACCTGGCACGCTTCTGCGGCCTGCAACGCGGCCGCACGCCCCGGGTCGACCACGCCCTCACCGACCTGACCGACGTGGCCCGCACCGCCGAACAGATCGCGGCCTTCCGCCCCGACGTGCTCTTCCTCGCGGCGAGCTACCAGTCGTGGTGGCAGATATCGGCGCTGCCCGAGGCCGCCTTCCAGCGGCTGTACGCCGCCAACTACGGGCCCTGGCTGCCCATGCACCTGGTGCCGACGCTCAAGGCCATGGAAGCCGTGCGGATGGCGGACAGCGAAGCGGTCGTCGTCAACGCCTCCTACCCCGACGCCGTGCACCCGGTGCTCTTCGCCGTCGGCCTCTCGCCCCACCTCGGCATCGGCAACGTCGCCAACAACGTGCCGGGCATCCGCACCGCGGCCGCTGCCCAGCTCGGCCGGCACGTCGCCGACGTGGACGTACGCCTGGTCGCGCACCACTACGTCTCGCACCGCCTCTCGCGCCGCGGCGACAGCGGCCCCGCGCGCATGGGGCTCGCCGTCCTGTGCGAGGGCCGCGACGTCACCGCGACGGTGGACGTGCCCGACCTGCTGCGGCGGCTGCCCGGCGAGTACCGCCGTACCGGAGGCCTGCCCGGGCAGGCGATGACGGCGGCGTCCGCGCTCAGCGTCCTCGAACCGCTCATCGACGGACGCGACGCCGAGGTGCACGCCCCCGGCCCCGGCGGTCTCGTCGGCGGCTACCCCGTAGCCATCGAGTCCGGCACCTTCCGCACACTGCTGCCCGACGGCATGACCGAGGAGGAGGCCGTCGCCATCAACCTCTCGGGCCAGCGCCACGACGGCATCTCCGAGATCCGCCCGGACGGCACGGTGGTCTTCGAGAGCGCTTCGATGGGCGTACTGACCGAGGAACTGGGCTACGCGTGCGACGTACTGCCGCTGGCCGAGGCGGAGGACCGGGCCGCGGAGATCGCCGAGCGCTACGCACGGTACCGGGCACGCGTCACCGAACAGGTGGGGGTGGCCGGATGAGCACGGGCCCCGCACCGGCCTCCTGGCCGCTGACCCCGCACCAGACGGGCATCCACCTCGCCGACTCCGTCGCGGAACGGCCCGAGCTGCACAGTGTGGTCGTCGCCCACCGCCTGACCGGAGCCTGGGACGCCGAGCGCCTCAGAGACCGCTTCGGCACGCTCGTCCGCACCCACCCGGCGCTCTCCGCACGCATCGTCGAGGACCCGTCCGGGCTGCGCATGGCCCGCACGGACGCCGCGCCGGACTGGCGTGACGAGAAGGTACCGGACGACGCCACCGAAGCCGACACCACGCGGATGATCCGCGAGGAGGGCCGGCGCCCCCTGGACCTCACGCGCGGACCGCTCATCAGGGCCGCGCTCCTCCGCCGCGCCGACGACAGCGCCGACCTCGTCCTGACCGCAAGCCACCTCGCGGTCGACGACAGGTCCATGGACGAACTCGTCGCCGCACTGCTCTCCGACGGCGGCACCCCGCAGACCGGCGACTACCCGGCATGGGCGACGGCGGCCGCCGCAACGGCCGGGGACGGCGCCCGGCGCGCCGCGCACCTGCGCGCGGAACTCGCGGCCCTTGAGGCGGCGGGCGCACCCGAGTGGGGCTGCGGGGACAGCGACGCGGCCGACGCCGACGGCGCGCAGACGGAGTTCACCGTCCCCGCCGCCGTGTGGCAGCGGCTCACCGCCACGGCCCGGAGCCTCGGCGTCACCCGCTACTCCGCGCTCACCGCGGCCGTCGGCCTGGTCTGGGCCCACAACGGCCAGGCCCCGGCTGCGCTGGTGGGCGCGTTCGTCAGCCGCCGGCCCGTCCGCGAGCAGCACACCATCGGCTACTTCAGCTCCACCGTCGCCGTCCCCGTCCACCACACGGACGACCACACGGTCGGTGACCACCTGCGCGCGGTCCACCGCCGGGCACTCGGCGCCTACCGCACCGCCGACCTGCCGCTCTTCGACGTCCTCCCGGCCGGGGACACGGGACCGGCGGCAGCCGCGCTCAACGTCGCCGTCGCGCCGTACTGGCAGCCCCAGGTGTTGCACGCCGCCGGCCTCACCGCCGTGCCGCATCCGTCCCCCGACCTCGGCGTGGCCAAGTTCCCGATGCTGCTCTCCCTCGACCTGGAGGCGACGGACGAGGCCCGCGGGCTCATCCAGTACCAGCACCGGTGGTTCTCCCCGGACACCGCCGCCCGCTTCGCCCGCCAGGTCGTCGCCGTGCTCGAAGCCTTCGCCGACCACCCCGACGCGCCCCTGGGGTCGGTGGACACCCTCGCCCCGGACGACCGGCGTGCCGCCCTGGAAACCGCACGCGGCGCCCGCCTCGCGCCCGAAGCCGTATCGGTACCCGAGCTGTTCGCCCGGCGCGCGGCGCAGACACCCGACCGCATCGCCGTCACCGACGAGAAGACGGCGCTCAGCTACGCCGAACTGGACGCGCGCTCCGACACCGTGGCCCGCCGGCTCCTCGCGTCCGGGGTGGCGTCGGGGGACCGGGTCGGGGTGCGCATGGCGCGCTCGGCCGACCTGGTGGTCGCCCTGCTGGCGGTGCTCAAGACCGGCGCCGCGTACGTCCCGCTGGACCCGGCCTACCCCGAGGCCCGGCTCGCCTTCATGACCGAGGACGCCGGGATCTCCGTCGTGCTCGGCGACACGGCGGAACCGCCGCCGGGGGAGCGGCCGTACGCGACATGGGTCTGCGTGCACGGGACCGCGCCGGACGAGGACGTGGCGCTGCCCGCCGTCGACCCCGGAGCGCCGGCCTACGTGATCTACACCTCCGGCTCGACGGGGCGGCCCAAGGGCGTCCTCGTCGCGCACCGCAACGTCGTGGCCCTGCTGACCGCCACCCGCGGACCGCTGGACCTGGGGCCGGCGGACGTGTGGACCCTCTTCCACTCCTTCGCCTTCGACTTCTCGGTCTGGGAGATCTGGGGCTGCCTGCTGACCGGCGGGCGGCTGGTGGTCGTGCCCTACGAGGTCTCCCGCAACCCGGAGGAGTTCCACCGGCTGCTGGAAGAGGAGGAGGTCACCGTACTCAGCCAGACCCCGACCGCGTTCGGGCTGCTGCTGGCCACCGACCGCATGACACGCGGCGGACTCACCGTACGGCTCCTCGTCTTCGGCGGTGAGCCGCTGGACAGCGCGGCACTGCTGCCGTGGTTCGACCGCTACCCCACCGCCCGGGTGGAGAACATGTACGGCATCACGGAGACGACCGTGCACTGCACCAGCCACACCATGACCCGCGAGGACGCCCTCGCCGGCAGCCGCGCGGTCGGCCGGCCGCTGCCCGGCTGGGACCTGTACGTCCTGGACCCCGCCGGACGCCCGGTGCCGCCCGGCGTGCCGGGGGAGATCCACGTGGGCGGGGCGGGCGTCGCGCTCGGCTACCTCGGCCGGCCCGAGCTGACGGCCGAACGGTTCACCACCGGCGACCCCGCCACCGGCCCCGGCGGACGCCTGTACCGCAGCGGCGACCGGGGCCGCTACCTCCCCGACGGGACCCTGGAACACCTGGGCCGGCTCGACGCCCAGGTCAAGATCCGTGGCTTCCGCATCGAACTCGGCGAGATCCGCGGCGTCCTCCTCGAAGACCCCGCCGTGCACTCCGCCGCGGTCGTCGTCGGCGGCGCGGGCACGGCCGAGGCCCGGCTCGACGCCTACGCCGTCCTCGCCCCCGGCGGCACCGCCGAGGACGTCCTGCGCCGCGCGGCGGCCCGGCTGCCCGAGCACATGGTCCCCGCGACGCTGACCGCGTTGCCGGCCCTCCCGCTCACCGGCAACGGCAAGCTCGACACGGCGGCGCTGCCCGCACCGGGGACCGCCGGGAGTACCGGCGGCAGCCCCGCCGGACCGGAAACGGACGCGGCTCCCGAGGAGCCGGACGACGGTGCCGTACTCGACCGGATCACCGAGGTCTGGCAGCAGGTGCTCGGCGTACCGGTCGGCCCCGGCGACAACTTCTTCGCCCTGGGCGGCACCTCGCTGGTCGCCCTGCGCCTCAAGACGGCGCTGCGCGACGCCGGCCTCCCCGACCTCCGGCTCCGCGAGATCGTCCGCCACGCGACCCCGGCGGCGATGGCGGAACTGGTCCGCTCCCGCACGCGGGAGGGCGCCGTATGAGCCGCCCCGCCACTCCGGGACAGCTGCGCTTCTACCTGCTCGACGGGGCCGACGGCGGCGCCGCCCGCACCCTCGTCAAACACCTCACCGCCGAGGGGCCGGTGGCCGCCGGACGGCTGCGGCGCGCCCTGCGCCACGTCGTGGTGGCCCACCCCGCGCTGCGTACCTCGCTGCACCTGGAGGACGACGGACTCGTCCAGCACGTCCACGACGCCGACGAGGTCGAGACGGCCGTCGTCGAGACCGAGGAGCCCGAAGCCCTCGCCGAGAAGGAGCGCGCGGCGCTCGCCGTACCGTTCGTGCACGGCCGTGGCCCGCTCTGCCGGATCAGGGCGTTCGTCGGTCCCGGCCGCACCCACTGCCTGATCGCCGTGCACCACGCCGTCTTCGACGACGATTCGACGGCGATCCTGCTGACCGCGCTGGGCACCGCGTACGAGAAAGCCGCGGCCGAAGTTCCGGACGCCCACGGTACGGACGCCCACGGCACCGACGCCGCACCGCCCGTTCCGGCCGAGGGCCCGGCGCCGCTCGGCGAGGCGCGTCGCGAGGAACTGCGGGCCGCCTGGCGGGAGTACCTGGACGGCTGCCCGCAGACCACCGAACCGCCGTGGACGGTCCGCGGCTCCGGGCGCCGCCGGGAGATCCGCGACCGCATCCTCCCGGAAGCGCTGTCCGGCCGGCTCAAGGAGCGCGCCGAGCTGACCGGGGCGGGCCCGTTCGCCCAGTTCCTCACCGCGGTGTGCGCCGTCCTGAGCTGGTACCTGGACCGCGACGACGTCGTGGTGGCCGTCCCGGTCAGCGGCCGGGGCACCGGCGGCGACCAGCGGATCGGCTGTCTCCAGAACACCGTCCCGGTACGCCTCCGCCTCTCCGGCGCGGACACCGCGACGGCGGTGGACCGGACCGTCGACGCGCTCCTGGACGCGCTGGAGATGGCCGAGCTGCCCTTCGAGGACATCCTCGACAGCGTGGGTGCCGTACGCCGGCCGGACCGCAAGCCGCTGGCGCAGGTCCTGTGCACCGAGATCGTCCCCGTACCGGAGACGACCGCGGGCGGCGTGCGCTGGCGCGTGAACGAGCAGCTGGCCGAGGAGGCCGAGTACGACTGCGGGCTGGCGCTGTGCCACCTCCCCGACGGCCGCATGCGGCTGGAGGTGGCCTACCGGTCCGGCGCCCTGCCGCCCGACCGCGCGGCGCACATGCTGGACCACGTCGTCCGCTTCCTGGAGCAGGCCGCCGGGGACCCCGGACGCCCGCTCGCCGCGCTCGACCTGCTCGGCGATGAGGAGCGCCGCGAGCTGTCCGTCCTGGCGGGGCAGGAACTCGCTCCGGTGTCGCATCCGCCCGTGCACGAGCTGGTGTTCCGGCACGCCCGCGACACCCCGGACGCGGTCGCGGTGACCGGCGCCGACGGCTCGCTGAGCTACGCGGAGCTGGCGGAGCGCGCGGGCACGGTCGCCGGGGCGCTGGCCGGGAGCGGCGTACGGTCCGGCGACCGGGTGGGCATCTGCCTGCCCCGCGGCACGGACCTCGTCGCGGCGGTCCTGGGCGTATGGCAGGCCGGCGGCGTGTACGTGCCGCTGGACCCGGAATACCCGCAGGAACGCCTGCGGTACGTCGCCGAGGACGCGGACCTGGCAGCGCTCCTCGGGGACCGCGCGCTGCCGCAGGCGCTGCGGGACCTCCCGGGCCGCCCCGCGCTCGACATGGCCGCGCTCACCGGCTCCCGGCCGCCCGGGGAGCCGCCGGCTGCCGGTGCCGCGGGACCCGGCCGGGCATACCTGATCTACACGTCCGGCTCCACGGGACGGCCCAAGGGCGTCGTCGTGGGTCATGCGCAGCTGACGGCCCTGTTCGACGCCTGCGACCGGGAACTGCCCGGCGCCGCGGTCACCGTTGCGGGTACCAGCCTCTCCTTCGACATCAGCGCGCTCGAACTCTTCTGGCCCCTGACGCGCGGCCGGACGGTGCTGGTGACCGGCCACCGGCAGGTGACCGGCGCCGGAGTGCCGGACGGCGCGCTGTACCAGTGCACGCCCACCGTCGCCCGGCTCCTCACCGGCGACCCGGACGGCCGCGCCCTGCTGGGCCGGCTCGGCGGTCTGCTCGTGGGCGGCGAACCCCTCCCGCAGGACCTCGCCGACGACCTGGCCGCGCTCGTGCCCGGACCCGTGGTCAACTGCTACGGCCCCACCGAGACCACGGTCTGGTCCACCGTCTCGCGCGTGCGGTCCGGCGACCCCGTACGCATCGGTCTGCCGCTGCCCGGCGAGTCCTGCCACGTGGTGGACGCGCTCGGCCGGGCGCTCCCGCCGGGCTGCCCCGGCCGGCTGGTGATCGGCGGCGCCGGGGTCGCCGAAGGGTACTGGCGGCGGCCGCAGCTCACCGAGGAGCGGTTCGTCGCCACCGGAGGCGACGCCGGCCTGCGCGGTTACGACACCGGGGACCTGGCCGTGCTCGACGACCCCGGAGGGCTGCGCTTCCTGGGGCGGCGCGACGGCCAGTGCAAGATCCTGGGCCAGCGCGTCGAACTGGAGGAGGCCGAGGCGGCCTTGCGCTCCGCGCCCGGCGTCCCCGACCTCGCCGTCGCCCCGAACGCGGCGGCGACCCAGCTCGTGGCGTTCCTGCCGGACGGTCAGGCCGCGGACCGGGCACCCGCCTCCCCGGAGTCCGGCTCCCCGCAGGCTTCGCTGCGGCCCGTGCCCCACGACCTGCTCGACACGCTGCGGGCCCACGCCGAGGACTGGCTCCCGCCGGTCATGGTGCCGGTCGCCTGGTACCACGTGCCCGCGCTGCCGCAGCTGCCCAACGGCAAGCTCGACCGCGGCACACTGGCCCGCTGGGCGGCCGAGCCGCAGCCCGGCGCGCCCGGCGGGGCCACGGCCCGGACCGGCAGCACCGGAACGCGCCTGCGGCAGGTCTGGGAGCGGGTGCTCGGCGCTCCCGTGTCCGACCCCGACGCCACCTTCTTCGACCTGGGCGGTACCTCGAACGGCATGCTCAGGGTGCTGGCCGCACTGCGGACCGACCACCCCGGACTGACCGTGGGGGACCTCTTCCGACACACCACACTGCGGACCCTGGCGGCACACCTCGACGGCCACGGCACGGCCGCCGCTGACACCCGGCCCACGGGGGACACCCGTGGCCGCGACCGCTCCCGCGCCCTGAGCACCTGGCGCGCGAGACGGCAGCCCGCAGGACCGTCCGCCACGTCACGCGCCACGAATTGAGGCAGAAGCACATGCACGCACTCGACAGCGCCATCGCCGTGGTGGGAGTCGCCCTCCGGGTGCCCGGAGCCGCCGACGCACACACCTTCTGGGACAACCTCGTGCAGGGCCGGGTGGCCCTCCCGGGGGTCCGCGACGACGGCACCCTGGGAGTGGGCCGGATCGACCGGGCCGCCGAGTTCGACGCCGAACTGTTCGGCCTGACGCCCACTCAGGCGGCGGTCACCGACCCGCAGCAGCGCATCATCACCGAACTCGCCTGGCAGGCCCTGGAGGACGCGGGCCTCGACACCGAACGCGACCCGGGCCGGGTCGGGGTCTTCCTCGGCGGCGGGGACAGCGGCTACCGCCACCGCTACGTCGACACCGACCCCGCACTGAGCCGCGCCGCCGGCCGCCAGCAGATCTCCCTGGGCAACGAGAAGGACTTCCTCGCCACCTCGCTCGCCTTCCGGCTGGGCCTCACCGGACCGGCCCTGACCGTGCAGACCGCGTGCTCCACCTCCCTGGTCGCGGTGCACGTCGCCATGCGCAGCCTGCTCACCTACGAATGCGACATCGCCCTCGCCGGCGGCGTCACCCTCCAGCTGCCGCTGGACGAGGGGTACACCTTCCGGGAGGGCGACGTGCTCTCGCCCGACGGCCGCTGCCGCCCGTTCACCGAGGGCAGCCGCGGCACCGTACCCGCCAGCGGGGCCGGAGTGGTGGTGCTCCGCAGGGCCGAGGAAGCAACCCGCGGCACCCGCGCTGTACTGCTGGGCAGCGCCCTCAACAACGACGGCGCGGACCGGATGAGCCTCGTCGCACCCAGCCCGGCCGGCCAGGCGGCCTGCATCCAGGAGGCACTGGACGTCGCCGGCTGCAAGCCCGGCGACATCGGCTACGTGGAGACGCACGGCACCGGCACGGAACTGGGCGACCGCGTCGAGCTCTCCGCACTGGCCCAGGCCTACGGCGACGGCGACGGACCCTGCGCGCTCGGCGCGGTGAAGGCGAACATCGGCCACACCGACACGGCGGCCGGCGTCATCGGCCTGATCAAGGCCACCCTCGCCGTCCAGCACGGGACGATCCCGCCCGTACCCCAGCAGCCGGGGGACGGCCCCGACGCCGCCCTGGGCGCGGCACGCTTCCGGCTGCCCCGCCAGGCCACCCCCTGGCCCGCCGACCGCCCCCGGTACGCCGCGGTCAGCTCCTTCGGCCTGGGCGGCACCAACGCCCACGTGATCCTGGCCGAACCGGCACGCGCCGACGAGCCCGCCGCCTGGCCGGGACGGGGGCCGGCCGTGCTCTCGGCCGCGAGCCCCGACGCACTGCGGCGCACCGCGGCCGCGCTGGCCACGGCGGTACGCGACGGCGGAACACCGCTGACCGAGACCCTGGGCACGCTGTGGCACGGCCGCCGCCGGCTCCCGTACCGCTGGGCAGCCGCCGTCGAGGGCGGCGACGAGGCCACGGCGCGCGCCGCGCTGGCGGACGCCCTGGACAAGGCCGCGGCAACCCGCCGGGCGGTGACCGGCCCGTCCGTCGCCGTACTCCTGCCGGGACAGGGCGTCTCCCTCGCCGGTACCGGCCGTACGCTCCAGGCCGCCGACCCCGCATTCGCCCAGGACTGGCGCGAGCTGCGCGACCTCGTCCGCGCGCAGGGCGGACCGGACCTGGAGGACTGCTGGAACTGGCCGTCCGACGACCCGCGGTGGCTGCGGACCGCGGTCGTCCAGCCGCTGCTGTTCACCCTCGAACTGGCCCTGCTGCGCGGCCTCCAACGGCACGGCGTGACGCCCTCGGTCCTGCTCGGCCACAGCGTCGGCGAACTCGCCGCCGCCACCTGGGCCGGCGTCTTCTCCGAGGCGGACGGCGCGGCCGCCGTCGTCGAGCGCGGCCGCCTCATGGGCCAGGCACCGGCCGGCGTGATGACCGCGGCCCGGGCCGGCGAGGACCAGGTACGGGAGATCAGCGCGGGCCTGCCGGTGGACGTCTGCGCCGTCAACGCCGCCGACACGGTGGTGCTCGGCGGCGCGGCCGAGCACGTCACCGAGGCGGAACGGCGCTGCGCCGAGCGCGGCGTCAAGACCCGGCGGCTGCCCACCGCGCACGCCTTCCACTCCCGGTCCATGGCGGACGCGGCCGAGTCCTTCACCGCGTTCCTCCGCCGGCTGACCCGCCACGCGCCCCGTGCGACGGTGCTCTCCAACGTCACGGGCAAGGCGCTGACCGCCGCCGAGGCCACCGACCCCGCGTACTGGGGCCGGCAGCTGGGCAGCACCGTACGGTTCGCCGACGCCGTCGACACCCTCCTCGGCACGGCTCCCGACCTCGTGCTCGAAGCCGGGCCGGGGCGCACCTTCACCGCCCAGCTGCGCCGGGCCACCCGCGGCGCCGAGCACGCACCGGTACTCGCCGAACTGCTCGGCGACGGCTCGCGTGACGAGGCCGCCGTGCACCTGGCGGCGCTCGGCGCGGCATGGACGGCGGGGTGCGACGTGCCGGACCTCGTGGCGCCCCCGGTCACGGGCCGCCCGGTACCGGGGTACGTCTTCGCCGACACCACGTACTGGGCGGGCGCGGATCCCACAGGGCCGGCCGCGGACGCCGCTCCCGAGGCTGCTGCTGAGCCCGCCGCGGAAAGCGCTCCGCAAGGCGCGGCGGAGCTGCTCGCCGCCCTGTGGCAGGAGTCCTTCGGCGGTCCCGCGATCCGCCCCGAGGACAACTTCTTCGAGCTGGGCGGCACGTCCCTGCAAGCCGCGCAGCTCATCACGGTCATCGGCGACCAGCTGCTGCTCGACGTCCGCCTCCAGGACCTCTACGAGCACTCCACCTTCCGCGACTTCGCCGCACGGGTGCAGGAACTGCTCGACGAACGTGACGACAGCGGGCTGCTGGAACTGCTCGCGGAGATCGAGGCGGACGGCCGGCAGGAGGGGAACGCGTGAGCGGGATCGACGCACGACTCGGACAGCTCACCCCCGAGCAGCGCGAGCTGCTGCGGCGGCGCATGAAGGAGCGGGCGCGCGGCAGCGCCCAGGCCGTACCGCAGGAGACGTACGAAGGCCCGCCCGCCCGGCTCAGCCTGTACTTCTTCCCGCAGGCCCGCGCGCTGGCCGCACCCGACTACTACGACATGATGCTGCGGGCCTGCGAGTTCGCCGACGAGCAGGGCTTCCACGCCGCGTGGTTCCCCGAACGGCATTTCGTCGACTTCGGGGGCTCCCACCCCAACCCGTCCGTCCTCGCCGCCGCTGCCGCCGTACGGACCCGCCGGCTGGGCATCCGGGCCGGCAGCGTCGCCGCTCCGCTGCACCACCCGGTGCGCATCGCCGAGGAATGGGCGGTGGTGGACAACCTCTCCGGCGGGCGGACCGGCATCTCCTTCGCCAGCGGCTGGCACCCCGACGACTTCGTGCTCGCCCGCACGCCGTACGACGAGCGCAAGGACGTCCTGCTGCGCACCGCTGACCAGGTGCGCCGGCTGTGGGCGGGCGAGGCGGTGGAGTTCCCGAGCACGGCCGGCGAACCCGCGAAGGTCCTCGCGCAGCCCCGGCCCGTACAGCCCGAACTCCCCGTCTGGATCACCGCGGCCGGCAACCCGGACACCTTCGTGGCGGCCGGCACCGCGGGCCACGGAGTGATGACCGCGCTCCTCGGCCAGACCCTCAACCAGCTGCGGGAGAACATCCTGCGCTACCGGGAGGCCCGGCGCACGGCAGGCCACCCCGGCGACGGTGACGTGGTCGTGATGACCCACGCGTACGTCAGCGACGCGCCGGACCTGGAGGAGCGGCTGCGGCCCGCCCTCCACGCCTACCTCTCCTCCTACCGCTCCCAGACGGGCGGGGGAGAGGAGGAGGTACTGCTGGAGGCGGCCTTCCAGGACTACCTGGCGGGCCCGTCACTGCTGGGCGGCCCGGACAAGGCCCGTGCCGTACTGGCCAGGCTGGCCGAGGCGGGCGCCGACGAGGTGGGCTGCCTGATCGACTTCGGGCTGCCGGCCCAGGACGTACTGGCAGGCCTGCCCGCACTCGCCGGACTGCTGCCCGAAGCCGCCGGGCCCGCGTCCGCCGCACGGCCCGCACCCACCGGGCCCGCAGCCGCCGTCCGCCCCGACCCCGCTTCCGACTCCGGCGACAGGAGCGCGTGACCATGACCTCACCGGACTCGGTGTCCCAGCGCCTCGCCCGGCTGACCCCGCAGCAGCGCGCGGCACTCCGGCAGCGACTCGGCGGACGCGGCCAGGACCGGCCCGAGCCGGAACCGCCGCTCACCCGGCGCACCGGCGACCGCACCGTCTCCCGACTCGGCCTGGACCAGGAGCGCATCTGGATCCTGGACCAGCTCGACCCGGGCCGGCACACCTACAACATCAGCGCCGGCATGCGCTTCAAGGGCGCCTTCGACGAGGACGCGTTCCGGGCCGCTGCCGAGGCGGTCGTACGCCGGCACGACCTGCTGCGCTCCAGCGTCGAGGTGCACGACGGCACCCCCCTGCTGCGCGTCCACGAGGACGTCGGCTCGCCCGTCCGCACTTTCGACCTGCGCGCGGAGCCCGAGCGGCTGCACGAGACCATCCGTACGCTGGTGCGCCGGCCCTTCGATCTCGCGAGCGGCGGGCTGCTGCGCATCTTCGTCCTGCGGACCGCCGACGACGAGTACCAGATCGTGGAAACCATGCACCACTCGGCGACCGACCAGTGGTCCTACGTACGCCTCAACCGGGAACTACTGGAGCACTACCGGGCCGCACTCGAAGGACGGCCCGCCCGAGTGCCCGAACTCCCCGTACAGTTCGGGGACTTCGCCGAATGGCAGCGGGACCGTTTCACGGGACCCCACCGTGACCGCTGCCGGCGGTTCTGGCGGGACCACCTCGACGGCGCGCCCGAGCGGCTCCCGCTGCCCTACGACGCCTCCCCGGCGGGCGCGGGGCACGAGGGCAAGCACCACTACTTCCTGCTCGACCCGGACGTGAGCACGGCCTTCCTCGCCGCCTGCCGCAAGCAGCGGGTGACCCTGTCGGACGCCCTGCTGTCCGCGTACGTCGCGCTGCTGCACGAGGAGACCGGGCTGCACGACATCGTCGTCGGGCTGCCCAGCGCCACCCGCGGCAGACCCGAGACCAGTGACCTGATCGGCTTCCTGCTCACCAACGTGCCGGTCCGCGCCCGCCTGCCGCAGGAGCCGACGCCGGCGCAGGTCCTCGCGGCCGTGCGGGAGGCGTCGGCGGCCGTCGCCGACCACCGCGAGACGCCCTTCAGCGAGATCGTCGAGGCGGCCTCGCCGGAACGCAGCCTCGACCACTACCCGCTGCTGCAGACCATGCACCTCGTCCTCGACTTCGACGACACCGTCCTCGAAGCGCCGGGCGCCGAGGTGATCGGTACGGAGGTCGAGGACGGCGTCTCGCCGATGGACATCACCGTCGGCTGGTGGCGTGCTGGGGACCGGCTGTACGGGCGGCTGGAGTACCGGACCGAGCTGTTCACCGACGCCACCGTGGAGCGGCTCACCCGGCGCCTGCTCACGCTCGTCCAGCTCTTCACCGAGCGTCCCGACGAGCCGCTGCGCGTACGGGAGGCGCCCCGGCCCGCCGTCACCGCCACCGCCACCGCGCCCGCGGACCGCACCGCGGCGCTGCCTGAACCGCCGACAGAGGAGCTGCGTACCCTCACCGCCGTCTGGGCCGACGTACTCGGCACGGAAGTGGGCCCGGACGACAACTTCTTCCACAGCGGCGGCACGTCCCTGAAGGTGATCCAGCTGTCGCACGCGTTGCGCGCGGCCGGCTTCGACATCGGCCCCCGGCAGATCTTCCACGCCCCCACCATCCGCGGCCAGCTCGGCCTCGCCCGCCGGGACCCGGGCACGCCGGACGACGCGGCGCACGCCGTCGGCGCGGTCAGCCCCCAGCAGGAGGACCTGCTCGAAGGCGGGCTGCCGCGCACCGAACTGTGGTCGCACAGCCTGGTCCTCACCGCGGCCCGTGGCCTGGACCCGGAGTGGATGAAGATCGTGACCAAGCGGGTCGTCGCGGCCCATCCCGGGCTGTGCACCGTCTTCCACCGCCACGACGGCGGCTGGCGCGCTGCACCGGCGGACCGCTGGCTCTGGCGCGTCGAGGAACCGGACACCGCGCCCGCCGACGTGGCCGCCGCCCACCGCGAGGCGTTCGACCTGGGCGACGGGCCGCTCTTCGCCGTCTCCCTGATCCCCGGCCGGCCCGACCGGCTGGTCCTCACCGCCCACCACCTGGTCGTCGACGGTCTCTCCTGGCACGTACTGGCCACGGAACTCGCCCTGGCCTACCGCGGGGAGCGCCCGGTACCGGAGGAGCGGCACCCCTCCGCCGTCGCCGCCGCCCAGCGGGCCCGCGACGTACGCCAACAACTGCCCTACTGGCGCGAGCAGTTGCGTGACCTGAAGCCGCTGGGCTGCCGCACCGGCGGCCCCGATCTGATCGGCGCGGAGACCGCCCACCGGGTGCGGGTCCCGCTCCCGCCGCGCGACGCCGGGCCGGGCGGAGCGGACGGACCGGGCTGGTACACCGAGGCGCTGACCGCGGTCGGCCGTGCCGTACACCCCTGGTTCGGCGGTGCGGACGCCGTCGTCGACGTGATCGGCCCCGGCCGCGAACTGCCGCCCGTGGCCGGCTGGGACCCGCTGCGGTCCGTCGGCTTCTACGCCACCGTGCACCCGGTCCGGCTGCCCCTCGGCGGCGACGCCGCGAGCCACGTCCACGCGGTGGGCCGGGCGCTGGACGCCGTACCGGAAGGCGGCACGGGCTACTTGGCGCTGCGCTGGTCCGACGACCCGGAGGTACGCGCCGAGGTCGCCGCCCTGGGACGCCCTGAGGTGTCCTTCAACCACGTCGGCACGCTGCTCAGCGGCGCGGCGGACGGGGAGAACCGGGGGGACGGCGAAGCGCTGCTGGCCGTCGAGGAGCAGGTCGGTCCTTCGGGGAACGCGGACGCCCCGCGCTACCACGCGGTGTCCGTCGTCTGCGAGACGGACGCTCATGAAGCCGCGTTCACCTGGAAGTTCAGCCCCGACGCGGTCGACGCCGATGCGGTACGCGCCGCGGCGGCAGTGGCGGCGGAGGAATTCGGCCGGCTCGCGCGGCACCGCGGAAGCGCGCCGTCCACCACCGCCGGCATGCCGCTGGACGCGGTGAACCAGATGCTCGCCGATCTCACCCGCGGCCGGAAGGATGCACGTCCCGTATGAGCACGTCCCGCATGAGCACGGACACCGGACACCCCGTGACGGGCTCCAAGCGCCCGCTGACCGCGCTGGTGGCGGCGAACTACCTGTCCTGGATCGGCAACACCATGACCCTGGTCGCGGTGCCGCTCTACGTACTGGACATCTCCGGCAGCGCCACCCAGGCGGGCGCCGCCGGGTTCGCCAACGCCCTGCCGATGATCATCGCGGGGCTGGCCGGCGGGGTCGTCACCGACCGGGTCGGCCCCCGCCGCACCAGCGTGGCGGCCGACCTGGCCGCCGGTGTGTGCATGGCAGCGGTCCCGGCACTGCACGGCTCGGTCGGCCTCGCCCTGCCCGTCCTGATGGCCCTGCTGTTCCTGCGCACCCTCGCCGACGCCCCGGGTGCCGCGGCGCGGCTCGCCCTGCTGCCGCAGGTGACGAACGCCGCGGGGACCCGCCCCGAGACGGCCAACTCCCTCTTCCACTCCGCCCAGCGCGTCGCCTACGTCGTGGGCCCGCCGGCGGCCGCGCTGATGGCCGGGCTCACCGGCCCGGCCGCGGTGCTGTACGTGGACGCCGCGACGTTCCTGGTCTCGGCACTCCTCATCGTCGTGGCCGTACCCCGAGGGCGGGGGAAGCCGGCCGAAGGCGCGGAGCCGGCTCCGGAGGCCGGGGCGGAACCGGCTCCGCGTCCGGGCTTCCTGCGTGAGGTCACGGACGGCGGCCGCTTCATCCTGCGCACCCCCGTACTGGGCGCCATCATCAGCGTCGTCGTCGTCACCAACTTCCTCGACGACGCCCTGACCCCGGTCCTGCTGCCGGTCTACAGCCGTGAGGTGCTGCACGACGCGGACCTCGTCGGATGGCTGCTCGCGGCCAACGGCATCGGCGCGGTCGCCGGTTCCTTCGGCTACGCCCCGGCCAGCCGCCGGCTGCTCACCAACCGCTGGGCCACGTTCGTCGGCTGCTTCGGCCTGGTGTGCCTGGCCCGGCTGTGCATGATCGCGCAACCGGGGCTCTGGCTGATGCTGCTGGTGTCCTTCGCCATCGGCCTGGCCAGCGGCCCGATCAACCCCCTGGTCACCGGGGTCGTCACGGCGGTCACGCCGGAGTCGCTGCTCGGCCGGGTGTGGGGTGCCGTGATGGCCATGGCCTTCGCCGTCGCGCCGCTCGGCATCTTCCTCACCGGCTGGCTGGCGGACCACGCGGGCCTGACCGCCACCCTCACGATCTTCGGCGGGCTCTACTGCCTCCTGATCCTCTACGCCCTCACCAACCGCGCCCTGCGCGGCCTGGGCCGCACCACCGGCACCCAGGAACAACCGCTCACGCACTGACCCATCGGTGATGCGTCGTCAGCCGCCCGTCCTCGCCCAGCACATGGAAGGCGAGCGCGGGCGGCTGGTCCAGGTGGACGTGGTGCCCGGGGTGGTCCTGACGCTCCCACGGCAGCCGGATGCTGGAGGTCACCCCGGGTGCCACGAGCAGCGGCCGTCCGGCGAAGGTGGTCGCTGCCGGGGTGTGCGCGTGACCGCAGAGGAACGCCGTCAGTCCGGGGTGGCGTTCGGCTACCGCGGCCAGCCGCCCGGCCCCGAACTGCCGGATGCCGTCGACGTACGGGACGTGCAGCGGGACGGGCGGGTGGTGGAAGCCGACCAGTACGGGTACGCCGTCGGGTGCCCGGTCCAGGACGTCCTCCAGCCACGTCAGGGTCTCGTCCTCGAGGTATCCCTCGGCCTTGCCGGGGACCGATGAGTCGCACAGGGCGATCACGGCCCCGGGCAGCTGGCGCACCTCGTTGACCGGCCCCGCCGTCCCGGGGCGGCCGAGCAGGAACTGCCGGAACGCGGCGCGTTCGTCATGGTTCCCGGGACAGACCATGACCGGATGCCGGGAGACCAGCGCCTCGCGCGCCCGCTCGTACTCGTCCGGCAGCCCGTGATCGGCGATGTCCCCCGTCACCAGCACCGCGTCCAGGTCGTACGGCAGCTCTTCCAGGTACGCCATGACGGCACGGGTCCGCCGGACACTCCGCTCGTCGCCGTCCACGTGGATGTCGCTGAGGTGCGCGATCACTGTCATCGTTCCGGTCCTCCGCCATGGTCAGGGGGCTGTGGGACTTACGCGCGTGAATCTAGACGCGGCCCGGACCACACGGAAGACCGGGTGGCGGGTGCCGGAGTCAGCCCAGTGCGAGCAGGGCGACGGCGGCGCCGGCCGCGGTGACGCCCGTCAGCTGGGCACGGGTCAGCCGTTCGCGCAGGACGGTGACGCCGAGCAGCACGGGGATCGCGGGGTAGAGCGAGGAGAGGACGACGGCGATGCTGACGAGCTGCTCGCGCAGGGCCAGCAGGTAGAAGACCAGCGCGGCGCTCGCGGTCATGCCGGTGGCGGCGGCTCCGGCAGCACGGCGGACGGTCGTACGCAGCCGTGCGGGTGCGGCCGCGGCCAGCGGCGCGATGGTGACGACGGCAGCGGCGCGCCCCGCCACCACGGGCCAGAGCCCGCTGCCGTCGCCCGCCTGCGCCAGCGCGAGGTACTGCAACGCGATACCGCAGCCGGCGGCCAGCCCCGCGGCGGACGCGGCGGGTGCGACCGGCCCGTCCCCGGGGCGGGCACGGCCCACCAGCCACAGTGCGGGCAGGGCGACGGCTGTCCCGAGCCAGGAGACGGCGGAGGGACGGTCGTTCAGGACGGCCACGCCCACGAGGACCGGCAGGGCCACCCCGCCGACCGCGCTGACCGGCACCACGACGCTCATCGCCCCGCGGGCCAGTCCGCGGTAGAGGAAGAGCATGCCCAGGCCGGTCCCGACGCCGGACAGCGCACCCCACGCCAGATCGGCCGGGTGCGGGGAAGTGGCCGGTACCAGCGCCGCGGCGACCGCGCTGAGCAGCAGGCCGCCGGCCTGGCCGACGAGGGCGACCGTGACGAAGTGCGTGCGCCGGGAGAGCAGGCCGCCGGTGAAGTCGGCGATGCCGTAACACACCGCCGAGGCGAGTGCGAGGAGGGCGCCCATCGCTGCTCACCCGCCCTCGCGCGCGTCCCGTTCCGCCTGTCCGACGGGGCAGACGGCCCCCTTCACGCAGCTCGCGCGGTCACACAGGCGGCACAGCCGGTCCGCGTCGCCGGACTCCTGGTACAGGCGGGTGAGGAGCTTGCCGAGCAGCTGGGCCAGCGCCGCCTGCTCGTCCTCGTCCAGGGCGGCGACGACACCGGCGAGCGGGGCGCCGCGCGCGTCCAGCAGCTGCCGCGCGACCCGCCGCCCGCCGGCGGTGAGCGTCACCGTCACCACGCGTCCGGCACCGGGCCGCCGCTCGACGAGCCGGTCCGCTTCGAGCGAGTCGACCATGCGCGCGGCGGCGGACTGGGTCAGTCCCACCCGCCGGCCGAGTTCGGTGACGCCGAGCCCCGGCGCCGTCTTCAGCACGATCAGAGCGGCGGCGGCACTGCTGCTCATGCCGGCACCGCGTGTCGCACCCGTCAGCGCCCGGTCGGTGACGGCGAGCGCCACTGCCCCCAGGAGATTGGCCGTACGCGCTGCATCATGCATGACTCATGCATAACACACGGGGCACCTTTCCGCAGGACTCGCAGGCCGGAGCGGGTACAGGAAGGGTGCCCGCATTCCCGGCCCGAGCCGGACCGGCGCCCGCCGAACCGGCCCGCGGCGCAGGGCGGCGACCGCTCGTGCGGTCAACGGCGGTTGCTCATGCGCCGGTTGGGGACACACACGGCGCGATTGCTTCTACCGTTTCCCGCAGTGACAACGACGTGGTGGGAGGGGATTGCCATGGTGGAGCCGCGCACCGAGCACGACTACGTGGTCGTCGGGGCCGGATCGGCAGGAAGTGTCATCGTCCGGCGCCTGCTGGACGCGGGCCGCTCGGTCCACGTCCTGGAGGCCGGGCCGGTCGACGACGACGAGCGCGTGCACAGCCCGCAGGGCTGGCCGCTGCTGCTGCAGTCACCGCTGGACTGGGCGGCGATGACCGTACCGCAGCGGCACGCGAACAACCGGTCGCTGTTCTGGCCGCGCGGCAAGGTACTGGGCGGATCGAGCTCGCTCAACGGCATGATCTACATCCGCGGTCACCGCAGCGACTACGACGCATGGGCCTACGAGGGGTGCACCGGCTGGGACTGGGACAGCGTGCTGCCCCTGTTCAAGCGTTCCGAGGACCACGTCGACGGCGAGAGCGAGTGGCACGGCAAGGGCGGCCCGCTGCCCGTCAGCAGGATCACCGAGCCGCACCCGACCGCGACCGCCTTCGTGGAGGCGGCCACCGCCCTCGGGCACGAGCGGACGGACGACTTCAACGGCGACAAGATGACCGGCGTCGGCTTCAACCACGCGACCGTCCGTGACGGCCGCCGCATGAGCGCCTGGCAGAGCTTCGTCGTACCGGTCAGGGACCACCCGTCGCTGACCGTGACCACCGGCGCCCGTGTGCACCGGGTCCTGCTCGACGGCGGCCGGGCGGTCGGCGTGGAGTACGCGGCGGAGGGCCGCCTGCACCGCGCCCACGCCGCCGCCGAGGTCGTGCTCAGCGGTGGCGTCATCGGTTCGGCGCAGATCCTGCTGCTGTCCGGCATAGGCCCCGCCGGACACCTGCGGGAGGTCGGCGTCGACGTCGCCGTCGACCTGCCGGGCGTCGGCGAGAACCTGCACGACCACCTGCTCGTCAGCAACGTCTACGAGGCGTCCCGCCCGCTGCCGCCCGGAAAGGGCAACCTGCTGGAGAGCCAGCTGTTCACCTCGACCGACCCGCGCCGCCCTGGCCCCGACCTGCAACCGCTGTTCCTGCACCTGGTCTACCCCGCCGAGTCGTACCCCGTGCCGGAGCACGGCTACACCATCGCCCCGGGCATCGTCAGGCCGCTGTCCCGCGGCACGCTCCGGCTCGCCTCGGCCGACCCGGAGGCGGCGCCGCTGCTGGACCCGAACGTACTCGCCGCCCGGTACGACCTCGAAGCGCTGGTCGACGCCGTGGAGCTGTGCCGCGAGATCGGCGGCCAGCACGCCTTCGACGCCTGGCGCAAGGCGGAGGTGGCCCCGGGCCCCGAGGCCCGCACACGGGAGGACCTGCGGGAGTACGTGCGGCGCGCGGTCGGCACGTACCACCATCAGGTCGGCACCTGCCGGATGGGCCAGGACACCCTCGCCGTCGTGGACCCCGAGCTGCGCGTCCACGGCGTGCGGGGACTGCGCGTGGCGGACGCCTCGATCATGCCGTCCGTTCCCTCGGGCAATACCAACGCCCCGTCGATCATGGTCGGCGAGAAGGCTTCCGACCTGCTCATCGCCGCGTCCTGACCAGGGTTCGCGGCGTGCCTGCGCGCTCGGGACCGCGGTGCGCGGCCCCGAGCGCGCAGGTCAGGTCACGTCACGGGGGTCAGCCCACGAGGGCCTGCGTGACGTCGTCGAGTACCGTCCGTGCGGCGATCGGTCCGCGGAGCTGTGCCACGCCGAGCCTTCGCTCACGACGGTGTGCTGCCACGAGGCGTGCTTCGTCTTCACCGCGTCCAGTGCCGTGAAGTCCGGCAGCTTACGGGCCTCGTCGTACGCTGCGCATCAGCCGGCACGGACCAGTGTGTCGGCACTCCGCTCGTGCGCGGTGCCGATCTCGTCGAGTTCGCGGTCGCGGCGGTCGGGGGCGAAGGCGATCGCCGCCATCGCGATCAGCGTGGTCACGATCGCGAAGGCGATCACCATCCACAGGCTGCCGTCGGCCCACAGGACCATCGCGCCGGCCAGCGCCGGAGTGAAGCCGGCAAGCAGGACCGACGCCATCTGGTACCCGATCGAGATGCCCGAGAACCGCACGGCGGTGGGGAACATCTCGCAGTACAGGGCGGGCAGCGGGGCGTAGACCATGGCGTGCCCGAGGGCCAGGAACAGCACCACCCCGGCCACGATCGCCCACAGCTGACCGGTGTGCACCAGCGCGAAGACCGGCCAGGTGGTGACCACGATCAGCGCACCGCCGGCGAGGAAGGTCCGTACCCGTCCGATGCGGTCGGACAGCGCTCCGAACACCGGGATCATCGCGATGTTCACCGCCGCGCCGACCATCGACGCCGTCAGGCCGTAACTCTTCGGCGCGCCGAGCGTGGTGGTGACGTAGGACAGGATGAAGGTGGTGAACAGGTAGTAGTTCCCGGCCTCGGCGAACCGGCCGAAGATGGTGATCAGCAGGGGCTTGCGGTGGTCGCGGAACAGGATCGCCGCGGGTGCCTTACGGCGTTCCAGCTCGGCTTCCCTCTTGGCCTTCTCGGCGAGGAAGGCCGGACTCTCGGAGGCACGCAGCCGGATGAAGAACCCGACGGACGCGAGCAGGAAGCTGAGCAGGAACGGCACCCGCCAGCCCCACTCCTCGAACGCGTCGCCGGAGATCCACGACGCGAAGGACACCGCGGCCGTGCCCAGGAGGAGGCCCGCCGACACCCCGATCTGCGGCCAGGAACCGAAGTACCCGCGCCGGGCCCGTGGTGCGTTCTCCACGGCGACGACGGCCGCCCCGCCCCACTCGCCGCCGACCGCGAAGCCCTGTGCCAGCCGCAGCGCGCACAGCAGCAGCGGTGCCGTCACGCCGATGTGCTGATAGGTCGGCATGACACCGATCGCCGTGGTCGCCACCGTCATGATCGAGAACGTCAGGATCAGTGTGGACTTGCGTCCGATCCGGTCCCCGAGATGCCCGGCGACGAACGCGCCGGCCGGGCGGGCCAGGAAGCCCACGCCGAACGAGGCGAGCGAGACGATCTGCCCGATGCCGGGCGGCAGGTTCGGGAAGAACAGCTGCCCGAACACGAGCGCGGCGGTGACTCCGTAGACCGTGTACTCGTACCACTCGACGATCGCGCCGATGGTGCCGGACTGCAGTGAGCGACGGCGGACCTGCTCCGGCGTCAGGTGGGCGGCGGTGGCCATGGGATCTCCGTTGATCGGGGGAGTGGGGCGAGGCGGCGGCGTCAGGCGCGGACGGCCTGGAAGTGGCCGGTCCAGTCCAGCGGGACACCGGCGTACTTGGCGGCCCGGACATCGCCGGAGCGGGCATGGCCTTCGAACAGCTCGACGCGGGCCGCCCGTCCGCACAGCACCCCGAGGTCGGCCGACGCCTGCGGGTCGCGCACCTCCTGGTAGGTGACGGTGCGCAGGTACATGCCCACCCACAGCCCGCCGGTGTAACGGGCGGCGCCGCGCGTCGGCAGCACGTGGTTGGTGCCGATCACCTTGTCACCGTAGGAGACGCAGGTGCCCTCGCCGAGGAACAGCGCTCCGTAGGCGTGCATCTTGTCCAGCGCCTCGCGCGGGTTCTCGGTGAGGATCTGCACGTGCTCGTAGGCGAAGCCGTCGGCGACCCGGTACGCCTCGTCGAGGTCGTCGGCCAGGATGATCTGGCCGTGGTCCCGCCAGGCCGGGCCGGCGATGTCGCCGGTCGGCATGCCGGGCAGGATCTCCTCGATGTGCCGCGCCGTCTCGGTGGCCACGCGCTCGCTGGTGGTCACCAGTACGGCGGGGGAGTCGGGACCGTGCTCGGCCTGCGAGAGCAGGTCGACGGCGACGACGAACGGGTCGGCGGAGTCGTCGGCCACGACCAGGATCTCCGTGGGACCGGCGAACAGGTCGATGCCGACCTCACCGAACAGCTGGCGCTTGGCCTCCGCCACGTAGGCGTTGCCCGGCCCCGCCAGCATGTCGACGGGCGCCACCGTCTCGGTCCCGACGCTCATCGCGGCGATCGCCTGGACACCGCCGAGGATGTAGATCTCGTCCGCGCCGGCCAGGTGCATCGCGGCGACGGTGGCGGCGGGGATCTCGCCGCGGATCGGCGGGGTGCAGGCGACGACGCGGGGCACGCCGGCGGCCTTGGCGGTCACGATCGTCATGTGCGCGGAGGCGGTGAGGGGGTACCGGCCGCCGGGGATGTACGCGCCGACGGACTGGACCGGCACGTGCCGGTGGCCGAGGAACACGCCGGGGGAGGTCTCGACCTCGATCTCCGACATCGACTCCCGCTGCGCCTCGGCGAAGCCGCGGACGTTGGCCTGGACGGTCTTGATGTCCTCGATGACCTGCGGGTCGAGCGTGCCGATGAGCTCGGCGATCTGCGCGTCGCCGAGCCGGAAGGACTCCGGCTCCCAGCGGTCGAAGCGCGCCGACAGCTCGCGCACTGCTGCGTCGCCGCGCCGCCGGACGTCGGCGATCAGCTCGCGGACGGTCCGCCCGACGGTGTCGTCACCCGAGGGCGCGGTGGACGGGGTGGTGGCGGCCTTGATGGTGCGGGACACGCCCAGCTCCTTTGCTCGCTTGCTCGCGTTGGATACGTATCCAATGGATGCGTATCCAAAGAATGCGAGACGGACCGCTGAGCGGTCAAGGGGTGGGTGTCCGGCTCTTCGGACCAGGGCCGTTTCCGGCTCTTCGGGCCGGGGAGGCGGGCTGCGGGCCTCGGGAATCAGGCCCGGGCGGTGGTGGAACGCCCGACGAACTCCACCGGCAGGATCTCGTGGCGGGGCGCCGCGTCCGGGTCGGCCAGCCGTTCCAGCAGCAGTTCCACGCCGACCTGCGCGATGCGCTCCAGCGGCTGGCGCACCGTCGTCAGGTCGATGCGTTCCCACGCCGACAGCGGCACGTCGTCACAGCCCACCACGCTCAGCTCGCGCGGCACCGCCACGCCCGCCGCCGCCGCAGCGTTGAGCGCCGCGTACGCCATGACGTCGTTCTGGCAGAACAGTGCGGTGGGCGGTTCGGCGCGGGAGAGCAGTGCACGCACCGCGTCGTAGGCGGTGTCGTAGTCGTACGCCCCGTCCGTCTCGGTCAGGGTCACGTCCTCGCCGGCCCGCACCCGTTCCCGGAAGCCGTGGCCGCGTTGCTCCGCCGTACTCGCCCCCGACAGGCCGCACACCATCGCGATGCGGCGGTGTCCCAGGTCCAGCAGGTGCTGGGCCGCCAGCCGGCCGGCCGTGACGTTGTCGGCCTCCACCTGGTCGGCCTGGAAACCTTCGAGGGTGCGGTGGCACAGTACGAGGGGAATCCCGTGTCCCCGGATGCGGTGCGCCAGCGGGTCGTCCCGCACGGCCGAGGTGAACACCACGCCGTCCACGCCCTCGCGCCGCAGCAGCGCCAGGCCCTCCTCGGCGGTCATCACGTCCGTCACCAGCGACAGGCGCAGGCCCTGCCCGTGCAGTACCCGCTCCATCGCCTTGACCATCACCGGGTAGAACGGGTTCGTCAGATCCCGGATGACCACTCCGATGAGCCCCGAGCGGGCGCCCACCAGGCTGCGCGCCGCCTGGCTGGGCTGGAAGTCGTACTTGGCCACCACTTCGAGCACCCGCCGCCGGGTCTCGGGGGCCACGCTCCCGCCGTTGAGGACGCGGGACACGGTCGACTGGGCCACACCCGCCTCACGGGCGATCTGCACGCTCGTGACGGTCGGTCGCCGTGCCATGGGTCCCTTCACCTCCGGGTGGTGTCGGAGCAAGGATACCGACCACTCCGGAGGCGCTCGGGCCAGTGGTCACCTGAACTCGACGGTGACCCGTCCGACCCCCTGCCCGGGGAGGTTGCTCGGGCAGTCGGCCTGGGTCTGCGCCCGCTCGCCGGGCACGAGGGTCACCCAGCTCGAGTACTGGTCCACGGCCAGGCCGCATACGACGTGGACGCGGAAATCGCCCGGCGCGGTACCGGTGTTGGTGCACCGGCCCGCGCCGCGGGTGCCGTTGAGCTGCGTCTCGGTCATGCAGTCGAAGCGCGGTGCCGCCTGGGCGGGGGCGGCGGCAGCGGCCGTGACGAGTGTGGTCGCGCCGGTCAGGAAACCGGCGACCAGCAGACTGTGGAGGCGCTTACGCGTGCTCACGATTCTCCCCGTTTCTTTGAGTGGGCATGACAGCTGAGAGTGCGCATGCCGGCTGAGGGTGTGCATGACAGCCGAGGTGCTGCGTCCTCAGTATCGGCAGGCGCCGCAACCCGCGGCCAGAGTTCATTGATTCGTATGGCCATGGCATTCATAAGGGGCCGCTTATCGTCCGGGGCGCGCCGCCTCGCGGGCGCCGCCGTGTCACACCCTTGACACGCTCATGACCGACGCTTGTATGGTCTAGTCCAAAGAACTCGCCGTTCCGAAAGGGGAGTTGCTCCCGTTCCTGGGAGCGCTCCTGACCTGCGTGGACGGTGAGAGCGCGTTACCTTCGCGCCTCTTGGCCCCACCCAACGAGAGGCCGGCCCGTCGCATGCGGTCTCCCCACACGGCCGTGCGTGTCCGGGAAGGCCTGATGTGAAGGAGTTCCGCATGCACGCCACCAGGAAGACGGCTGCCTTCATCGGTGCCGCCCTCGCCCCCGTCCTCGCCGTGAGCCTCCCCGCCGGATCGGCGAGTGCCCACGGCTACATCTCCGACCCGCCCAGCCGTCAGGCGCAGTGTGCCGCGGGCACGGTGTCCTGCGGGGACATCACGTACGAGCCGCAGAGCGTCGAGGGCCCCAAGGGCCTGACCAGCTGCAGCGGCGGCAACAGCCGGTTCGCCGAGCTGGACGACGACAGCAAGGGCTGGACCGTCACGCCTGTGCCGAAGAACACGACGTTCTCGTGGAAGCTCACCGCGCGCCACTCGACCAGCACCTGGGAGTACTACGTCGGCGGCCGGCGGATCGCCCTGTTCGACGACGGCGGCGCCAAGCCGGGCGAGGTCGTGAACCACCAGGTCGACTTCGGCGGCCTCAGCGGCAAGCAGAAGGTGCTGGCCGTCTGGAACGTGGCCGACACCGACAACGCCTTCTACGCCTGCATCGACGTCAACGTCGGCGGCTGACAGGCGCTGTGCGCCGCCACCCCCACCTCACCCCCGCAGGAGTCACACCGTGCATCGCCGCATACTCGGACTGCTGACCGCCACCAGCGCGGCCGCCGCTCTCTGCACCCTGACACTCGCCCCGACGGCCTCCGCCCAGAAGGCCGACAAGACCGACAAGGCCGTCGCTGCCGCGGAATTCGTGGTCAGCGAGGCCCAGTTCAACCAGATGTTCCCGAACCGGAACCCCTTCTACACGTACAGCGGCCTCACCGCCGCGCTCAGCGCGTACCCCGGCTTCAGCAACACCGGCAGCGACACGGTGAAGAAGCAGGAGGCCGCCGCCTTCCTCGCCAACGTCAGTCACGAGACCGGCGGGCTGGTCCACATCGTCGAGCAGAACGAGGCCAATTACCCGCACTACTGCGACACCACGCAGCCCTACGGCTGCCCGGCCGGCAACGACAAGTACTACGGCCGCGGTCCCATCCAGCTCAGCTGGAACTTCAACTACAAGACGGCGGGCGACGCCCTCGGCATCGACCTGCTCAACAACCCCGACCTGGTGCAGAACGACGCGGCCGTCGCCTGGAAGACCGGCCTGTGGTACTGGAACACCCAGAAGGGGCCCGGCACCATGACGCCGCACGACGCCATCGTCAACGGCGCCGGATTCGGCGAGACCATCCGCGCCATCAACGGCAGCCTGGAGTGCAACGGCGGGAACCCGGGGCAGGTCCAGAGCCGGATCGACAACTACCGGCGCTTCACCCAGGCCCTGGGTGTCGAACCAGGCGGCAACCTCAGCTGCTGATCCCGCACTACGCCCGTCCCGCCGGCCGCCCGGGGAGGTGGCCGGCGGGCGGTTGTGCGTGCGCACGGTCACGAATTGACGGCGTGTTCGGTGAACCGGCCGCAGGAGCGGAAGCCCAGGCGGTGGTAGACGGGTTCGCCGTCCGCTGACGCCTGCAGGACCGCGATGCGGTGGTTCCGGCGACGGGCGGTGTGCAGGGCGGCGAGGGTCATGGCACCGCCGTAGCCGCGTCGGCGGTGGGTGGTCAGGGTGGAAATGTTGTAGACCCCGGCGACCTGTGCGTGGAGGAAGACCTCGGCCGAGCAGACCGCGCTGCCCGCGACGTAGCCGACCAGGTAGCGGGCCGGGCAGTCGGGGGCGAGAGCCTGCGGAGCGGCCTGGCGGAAGAAGCGGCGTACGGTTTCGGCGGGCGGATCCCAGTTGGCCGCGAGCACGGTGGCGTAGTCGGAGAGTTCCTGCGGTGTGGACACCGGGCGGATCTCCAGCCCGTCCGCGTGCGGTGGGGGAAGGGTGTCCGGCAGTTCGGCCCACATGGCCGTCTCTTGTTCCGAGGCCGGCAGGCCGGCAGCCACCAGGCGGGCGGACAGCTCCGCCGGTGCGGAGGCCGGCCCCACCCACCAGGAGAAGGGGCGGCCGGTGGCGGCCAGCGTGCGTACCGTCTCGGCGATCCGAGTCCGGGCGGTGCCCGGTGTGAACCGGGCCGCCGCGACGATGTTGAACGTGTCGTCGGCGAGGCCGCTGTCGGCGACCAGGAGATCGTCGGTCTCCAGGACGCTCGCGCCCTGCATGGGCCGGTGCAGGTGACACGCGTGCTCGGCCAGGTTCCGCTCCATCCTGGCCAACAGATCGCCACTGCCGCGGAACGGTGTCTTCGCTGGCTCCATGCCGATCGATCCCCTCATGTTGCTCCGGTCCGTCGGCACCATTCTCCCGTGCGGGGCAGACGGTCCTGGCCTCACACGGGAGCACCTTTCTTCAAGGCGACGACGTCGCGCACCTCCTTGTTTCATATGAGGCAACCTCCATCGTAATGCGCAACAGGATGGGATGGCCGGGAAGGGCTGTCAAGGGGGCGACGGGAGAGTTGCACGAGCTTCCGCGGTCGGTCTTGACGACGGCGAAGTCTCAGTGTTCCGTTGCGTAGGCAGAAACGGAGTTCTCAGAGCGCAACAGAACGCTTAGGCGTGAGCCCGTCCCGTGACGGCGCCACCAGGACGGCCTTCGGTCAGCTCGTCAGCCCGTGTCACCGCGGCACGGCGCTGTGCCATGCCGTGCCGCGAACGGTGGATGCCCCTCAGCAGTGCTGGGGACGCATCCACCGCCTGGTGCTGTCCCGGAGTGCGTGCCGCGCGGCCCACAGTCCCCCAGCCCGGGAGGTCACATGTCGATCCGTGCCATCGACGAGGCGCCACTGAACCGGTTCCACCGAAAACTCACCTGGGCCTGCGCCGGCGGGCCTTTCCTGGACGGCTACCTGCTCAGCATCATCGGCGTCGCGCTGATCGGCATGAGTAACGAGCTGCACCTGACCACGGCTGACGAGAGCCTCATCGGCGCGGCCGCCCTGGTCGGTATCTTCATCGGCGGCCTGTGCTTCGGTGCCGTCACCGACAAACTCGGCCGCGAGGCGATGTACACCATCGACCTGGCGGTGCTGGTCGGCGGATCCGTACTGTCGGTGTTCGCCACCGAGACCTGGCAGTTCGTCATCCTGCGCTTCATCCTCGGCATCGCCATCGGCGCCGACTATCCGATCGCCACGTCCTTGCTGGCCGAATGGGTGCCGAACAAACACCGCGGCCGGCTGCTCGGCGTCCTCATCCTCGCCTGGTACGTCGGCGCGGCGGCCGCCTACGTGGTCGGTTACGTCATGGCCGAGCTCGGCGGCGCCGGCACCTGGCGCTGGATGCTCGCCTCCGGTGCCGTACTCAGCGCCCTGATCCTGCTGTTGCGCGTCGGCACGCCCGAATCGCCACTGTGGCTGGTGAACAAGGGCCGTACCGACGACGCCCAGAAAGCGATCAAACGCGCGCTGGGCCACACCGTTCCGGTCGATGAACTGCTCGCGGCCTCAGCGGCCGAGCAGTCCGTGGTCCAGCAGCGGTTCCGCGACCTGTTCCAGGGCACCTACCTGCGGCGGACGCTGTTCTGCGGACTGTTCTACATGTGTCAGATCACGCCGATGTTCGCCCTGCTCACCTTCGGCCCCACCATCCTGGGCTCCTTCGGCCTGAGCGAGGGCAACGCCGGTAACCTGGGCTCGGCCTTGATCAGCATCGTGTTCGTCCTGGGCTGTATCCCCGCGCTGCGCATGGTGGACCGCATCGGCCGCCGTCCCGTCATCATCTGGTCGTTCGCTCTGATGGCGGTTCCGCTGGCAGTGCTCGGCGGCGGTTCCTCCGTGCCGTTCGCGCTGGTCATCGTCTGTTTCTGTGCCTACGCCCTGTTCTCCGGCGGGCCCACGGTGCTGGAGTGGACGTACCCCAACGAGCTCTTCCCGACCGGCATCCGGGCCACCGCCGGCGGTGTGGCCACCTCGATCAGCCGCCTGGGCGCCGCCGCCGGCACCTATCTGCTGCCGATCTCCCTCAGCCGGCTGGGTATCGGCCCGACCATGCTGATCGGCGCCGGCATCACCCTGGTGGGCTGGCTGGTCTCCGTGCTCTGGGCCGAGGAGACGCGAGGCCGCACCCTGGCGGAGACCAGTGCCCTCCCCGGTGTGCAGCCCCAGCAGACCGCGCGGTCCGGCGGGGAGCGCCGTGCCGACGTGACGGGAGGCAGTGCCGACCGTTCCTGACGGCGTCCTGGCCGCCGCACGGCGGAGATGCGCAGCTGACCGGCCTCTTCGGAGGCCGGTCAGCTGCGTTTCGAGGTCCTCGATCAGAACTTTGCAGGTCATCGATGGCGCTCCACTGTGTGGGGACCTGGTGCCATGTTGCGTATTGAGCTACCCATCTCTTAATGCGCAACAGGGAAACGTGAGCGCGGCTCTGTGTCAAGGCCGGACCGGAGGGTGAAATCCCGTCGCGCGCCGAGGAGTCGAGGACGGGGATTTCGCTTGACAAGACCTCTCGAGGAGAGAAACGATGTTGCGTATAGCGAGTTCGGTTGCGCGATGCGATGCGTACTCCCTTCTCGCTTCCACACGGTCGCGACGGTCCAACGGGAGTCCCTCCCGGACGACGACCTCATCCCTGTCGGGCGCACTCACCCCGGAGGTTCCCCATGATCACGGTGTGCCGGATCGAAGACCTGCCACGCGGCGAGTCCGTGCGCGTCACCGACGGCGTGCCCGCTCCCATCGCGGTGTTCCACACCGAGGAGGGCGAGTTCTACGCCGTCGACGACACGTGCACGCACCAGGACGCCTCACTGGCCGACGGCTGGCTGGAGGGCTGCTTCGTCGAATGCCCGCTGCACACGGCCTCCTTCGACCTGCGGACCGGCTTCCCGACCTGTCCGCCCGCGAAGGCGCCGGTCCGCACCCACCAGGTCTCCGTGGCCGACGGCCACGTGCTGCTCCACGTCGAGGTCGCGGAGCCGGCATGAGGAGCATCACCGTGGCCGGGGCCTCGCCGGCCGGCCTGAGCCCGCTCCGCGCCCTGCGCGGAGCAGGCTGTGGCGGCGACCTCCACGCCGTGGGGAAAACGCCATCTCCCTTACGACCGCCCGCCGTTGTCCCAGGCATTCCTCCAGGGCGCCCTCGAAGCCGACGTGGTCGCGCTCGGCGACGCGGACGAGTACGAGGACCTCGCGGTCCAGTGGCTGCTGGGGGAGCGGGCGGTGTGGTTCGCCCCCGCGGCCCGGACCGTCACCCCGGCCCGCAACCGACACCCCCGCCCGCGGGAGCGTGCCCGTGACACGGCGGCACGCCCCTTCAATCTCACGGAGCATGGCGTGGCAATCAGCGTCTTCGACCTGTTCTCCATCGGCATCGGCCCGTCGTCCTCGCACACGGTCGGCCCGATGCGCGCGGCACGGATGTTCGTCGGCCGCCTGAAACAGGACGGCCTCCTCGCGCAGACGACATCGGTGCGGGCCGAGCTGTTCGGCTCGCTCGGCGCCACCGGCCACGGCCACGGCACCCCCAAGGCCGTGCTGCTCGGCCTGGAGGGCAATGAGCCGCACACGGTCGATGTGGTCCGGGCCGATCTGGACGTCGAGCGCATCCGCAGCACCAAGCGGCTGCGGCTGCTGGACGCCGAGATAGGCGATGCGCACGAGATCGGCTTCGACGAGTCCACCGAGCTGATCCTGCACCGCCGCCGCTCGCTGCCGTACCACGCCAACGGCATGACGCTGTTCGCCTACGACGAGCACGGCGCGCCGCTGCTGGAGAAGACCTACTACTCCGTCGGCGGCGGCTTCGTCGTGGACGAGGACGCGGTCGGCGCCGACCGCATCAAGCTCGACGACACCGTGCTGAAGTACCCCTTCCGCACCGGCGACGAACTGCTGCGGCTCTCCCACGACACCGGCCTGTCCATCTCCGCGCTGATGCTGGAGAACGAGAAAGCCTGGCGCACCGAGGAAGAGATCCGCGCCGGACTGCTGGAGATCTGGCAGGTCATGCAGGCCTGCGTGGCCCGCGGCACCAGCCGCGAGGGCATCCTGCCCGGCGGGCTGAAGGTCCGCCGCCGGGCCGCCAACGCCGCCCGCGCACTGCGCGCCGAAGGCGACCCGCAGGCCCGCGCCATGGAGTGGATCACGCTGTACGCGATGGCGGTGAACGAGGAGAACGCCGCCGGCGGCCGGGTGGTGACCGCGCCCACCAACGGCGCGGCCGGCATCATCCCCGCCGTCCTGCACTACTACAGGAACTTCGTGCCCGGCGCGGACGAGGAGGGCGTGATCCGCTTCCTGCTGGCCGCGGGCGCCATCGGCATGCTCTTCAAGGAGAACGCCTCCATCTCCGGCGCCGAGGTCGGCTGCCAGGGCGAGGTGGGCTCGGCCTGCTCGATGGCGGCCGGCGGCCTGGCGGAGGTACTGGGCGGCTCCCCCGAGCAGGTGGAGAACGCCGCGGAGATCGGTATGGAACACAACCTGGGCCTGACCTGCGACCCGGTCGGCGGCCTGGTGCAGATCCCGTGCATCGAGCGCAACGGCATGGCCTCGGTCAAGGCCGTCACCGCCGCCCGCATGGCCCTGCGCGGCGACGGCCGCCACCACGTCTCCCTCGACAAGGTCATCAAGACCATGAAGGACACCGGCGCCGACATGAAGGTCAAGTACAAGGAGACGGCGCGGGGCGGACTCGCCGTCAACGTCATCGAATGCTGAAGGGCCGGTCCGAGCTGACCGGTGTGCTGATCGGAGCCGACCGGTGGGCCGGTTCGAGCTGACCGATTCTGCTGACGAATCCTGACGATGGTCATAAGATCCCTCGTCGTCGGCCAGGTCACTCGGCCAGGTCACTCGGCCACGTCACGCTGCCCGATCGGCACCACCTGCACCATCCCGTACCGCCCACTCCGGGAGGAGCATGTGAAAAGACGTCACGCGGCCACCTGGGCCGCTTCGGTACTCGTCACCACCCTCACCATGACCGGCCTTCTCACCGCCCCGGCCACAGCGCAGGCCCGGACGGCGGCGGTCGCCACGGCCACCGATCCCGTCACGCACGAGGAGAACGACCGGGTCCCGGAGGGCTCGGTCTGGACGCAGCACTACTTCCCGTCGGCGGACCACTCCGGCACCGAGCTGCACGCCGACGCCCTGCTGCCCGAGGGGCTGCGCAAGGGCCAGAAGGTTCCCGTCATCCTGTCCGTCGGCCCGTACTTCGGGCACTCCGGACAGACCGATGTCGAGGACTGGACGCACACCGGCCCCTCGTCCCGCTTCCAGGACTTCATCGAGGGCACCGACCTCTTCGACCGCGGCTACGCATTCGTCATGGTGGACCTGCGCGGCTTCGGCGGCTCCACCGGCTGCCTCGACTGGGCAGGCCCCGGCGAGCAGGCCGACGTCAAGGCCGCGATCGACTGGGCGGCGAAGCAGCCGTGGTCCACCGGCGCGGTGGGCATGTACGGCAAGTCCTACGACGCCGTGACCGGTCTCATCGGGAACAACCTGGACCAGCGCGCGCTCAAGGCCGTCGTCGCGCAGGAGCCCGTGTGGGACATGTACCAGTACATCTACTCCAACGGCGTGCCGCGGCCGAACGTCACCGGCACCGCCAACGCCTACAACTCCATCGCCACGATCCGCCAGATGGCCGATGACGACGCGCGCTACCTGGCCAACTCCCAGTACGAGAAGGCCCACCCCGAGTGCCTGACCGAGAACTCGGCCGGGTACCGAATAGCCGACCAGTGGGACGAGCACTGGACCTCCCGTGACCTGGCGAAGATGGCCGAGGGCACCGACACCCCGCTGTTCGTCACCCAGGGCTTCATCGAGAACAACACCAAGCCCGAGGAGATGCAGGAATACCTCGACAACCACAAGGGGCCTGAGCGCGGCTGGGTCGGCCAGTGGGAGCACGTACGCGGCGGCGACCGCGCCCCCGACGGGCGCCTGTCCATGGGCCGTGAGGGCTGGTACGACGAAACCCTCTCCTTCTACGACCAGTACCTGAAGGGCGCCAGGCCGAAGGTCCGCTACCCGGCCTACTCCGTCGAGGACTCCACCGGCGCCTGGCGCGCCCAGAAGACCTGGCCGGTCGTGGAGCGGAACGTCACACTCCCGCTCGGCGGCGGCTCGTACGTGGACGACGGCGGCGCCTCCGCGAACGCGGCCCTGGCCGCCTCCGGTGCGCCGGTGCCGCAGCACCTCGCACCGCCGTCCGGCGAGTGGGACATGGAGAACGCGCCCCGTACCGACAGGACCGCCCCGAAGGGCCTGGCCAGGGAGCAGGCCGAGCGTCAGAAGGCCGGTGAGGTCACGTCCAGCTTCTTCGTGTGGTCCAGGCCGCTCGAACACGCCGTGCGCGTCACCGGCACCCCGGAAGTCTCCCTGACCGCCCGGGGCGAGGGCAACGTCATGCTCAAGCTCTACGACGTCGCCCCGGACGGTACCGCCGTCATGTTCGACGAGCAGGTCTCCCTCCTGGACTCGGGCCGGCTGTCCGTCGACCTGAAGGCGACCGACTGGACCCTGGCGGCCGGGCACGTCCTGGCCGTGGAGATCGGCTCCATCCAGACCGGCTCCTGGCGCGACACGCCCTCCGGCGAGACGATCAAGGTCAAGGGCGCGCGACTCGAACTGGCCCTGGACGACCCGGCCGACGACATCCCCACCGCCGGCGACCGCTCACCGTACCTGGACACCTACCTGCGGCAGTACACGGTCGAACTGCCGCCGGGCCCCGCGAAGTTCACAGTGCCCTCCGGGAGCCGCCGCTGACCCTCCGGAAGCGGTGGCGGACGGCGGGCCACTGCAGGATGCTGCCCTGTCCCAGGCCGCTGTCCGATAGCCGCCAGTGTGACGCGTCACCGGCGATCACACTGGCGGCATGCCAGCTACTTCCTCAACTATTTCCTCAACTACTTCCTCAACCGATGCAGTCACCGTCCTCACCGGCATGTACGCGGCTGAGACGGCGTACTTGGCGGCCGGCGGCCCCGGCGAGGCTTCCTTCGACCTGCTTGCTCCGTTCTTCGCGCCGGACGTCGTGCTGCATCAGGCCGACGCTCTGCCCTACGGCGGGACCTGGCACGGGCACGGGGGCATGGAGCGGTTCTTCCTCGCGATGAGTGCGGCGTGGGAATCGTTCGAGATGGTGGCGCAGGAGTTCCTCGCCACCGGCGGGACTTCGGTGGTTCTCACGCAGGTCCGTGCGCGCGCCCGGTCCAGCGGCCGGGAGCTCGCCTTCCCCATCCTGCAGACGATCAGGATCAAGGACGGGCGGATCACCGAGGTCCGCCCGTTCTACTGGGACACCGCGGCGATCGTGGATGCCTGCGCAGCGCCGGCACCGGCCGACTAGACAGGGGTAGCTTCGCGGCCAGGCCGCCGTGTTCAGGACGCGGCCGTGGGCGAGGCGGTCTTCCGCGACACGACGGTCCGCCGTCGGCGGATCCGTCCTGTCCGGCGGTCATGGGCGGATGGTCTGCCCCTGTGCGGTGCCTTCCACGGCCTCCACGTACGCATGGGCCACCTCGGAGACGGGAGTACCGTCCGCCGAGTCCGCGCCCATGCTTTCCAGCGTTTCCCTGATCCACCCAGGACTGATGACGTTGATACGCAGCCCCCGTGGGAGCTCAGCAGCCGCGTTGCGTACGAATCCCTCCAGACCAGCGTTGACGAGCGCTCCCAGCGACCCGCCGGGCAGCGGAGCGGAGAAGGTGCCTCCGGTCAGGGTGATGGAACCGCCGTCCCGGAGATGACGCACGGCCCGCCGAGCCAGCGTGACCTGGCCCAGAAGCTTGCCCCGCGTCCCGGCGGCGAATCAGGCCGCCGGGTCAGTGCCGCATCAGTGCCGGGTCAGTGCCGGGCGTCGGCCTGTTGTCTCCGTCGGAGGATCTCGATCGTGTGCGCGCACCAGTCGCGGTTGCCCCGTTCGAAGGCCAGGCCGCGGGAGCAGGTCAGGTACGGGCCGATGCGCTCGCCGTGGCGCAGGAACTCCTCCTCCGTGCGGTCATCGCCCCGCATGGTGCGCAGCATCTTCTCGAACAGGTCGGCCTTGGCCTGGGCGAAGGCGGCTCGCTCGGTGAGCTGCGCGATCAGGGTCTGGGTGTCGACGTGGTCGGCCGCCTGGACCTTGACGAGCAGGTCGTCACGGATGAAGGCCGGCTTCGCCGAGGCAGCGGCGAAGCGCTCCAGCTCCGCGAGACCGTCGTCGGTGACGTGGAACAGGCGCTTGTTGGGGCGGGATTCCTGTACGACCTCGCGGCCCGCGATGGATCCGTCCTTCTCCAGCCGGTTCAGTTCGGCGTACAGCTGCTGCGGCTGGGCGTGCCAGAAGTTCGCCACGCCCAGGTCGAACGCCTTGGCCAGCTGGTAACCGCTGAGCTCGCCGTCGAGCAGTGCCGCCAGCACGGCATGCCGCAGCGCCATCGGACCGCCTCCTTCGTGCCTCGGTGCCTCTGTTGCCGAGTGCACCACCCATGGTAGTCATGAAAATGAATAGTCATATCCATGACTGGCTACTGACTGGAGGGGTGGGGCATGAGCACGTCCACCGCAGACCGCTTCCGGGCCGCTGTCGACAACCGCGACCTTGCGGCTCTCGACGACCTGTTCACCGACGACGTCAGGTTCTACAGTCCGGTGAAGTTCACACCGTTCGACGGCAAGCCGATGGTGCTGGGCCTCTTCGGCGTTCTGCTGCGCACGTTCGAGGAATTCCGCTACATCGGCGAGTACACCGGCGCCGCGCAGACCAGCAGCGACGGCACGACCGCCCCGTCGGAGGTGCTGCTGTTCCGCGCCAAGGCGGGCGGCAAGGAGATCCACGGCATCGACCTGCTGCACTTCGCCGAGGACGGTCGCATCAAGGAGTTCACGGTGATGGTCCGGCCCCGGTCCGCCGTGCACGCCCTCGGCGAAGCCGTACTCGCGGGCCTGGTCGCGGACGGACTGGTACCGGCATCGGCCGACCAGTAGGAGCGGCCCTGCCTGGCGCCTGCCCGTCCGGACCATCACCGGAAGATCATTCGCCGGAGACCGGCGCGCCTTCCTCCGGGGGCAGTGTGTCCATGAAGGAGCTGACCGAGAAGACCGCCCGGCCCGCGCCCGCCGGTCCGTAGCCGGGGGGCGAGGACAGCCCGTGCCGCTGCATCGCCGAGCGGTAGGCGTCCAGCAGCCGGATGTGGTACTCCAGCGGCGCGCCCTGCGGGTTGCTCCGGCCCAGGGGCGTCGTCGGCTCCGGGCACCAGGTGGTGAACCGCGGGGTGATGCCGTTGGACATGAAGAAGTCCAGGCCCTCGGTAGTGGAGGCGATCGCCTGGTCCACCGAGTCGAAGCCGTACGGTGCCGCCATCTCGACGCCGGCGACGAAGTTCGGGATCACGTTGCGCGGCCCGAAGACGTCCGCCGAGTCCAGGATGCGGCGGTGCCACTCCTCGCGGCCGACGTACCGTTCCTTGCCGGGGCAGTACAGCTCGAAGAGGCGCTTGTCCCACACCTCGAAGTTCGGGTGGTAGATGCGGATGCCGTAGTCGTGGAAGCGCTTCACGTCGTCCTTGGGCAGCGCCTGCGCGACGACCTTGCCGGTCCAGCGGCCGGGGAACCGCTCCTCGATGGCCTTGGCGTACATCCCGTAGAAGTCCGCCTCGTCCATGCCCTGCACCTTCGAGGTGATCGAACCACCGGTGAGGGTGTAGGCGCTGGAGGCGCCGAGGGTGTCGTGGTCGGAGATGATCTGGAGCGCCTCCAGCACCTCCTCCACGGGCTTCACCCCCGTGTACGGGCGCCCGGCGGCCTTGTGCTGACGCCAGTTGTGATTGATGTCGCAGTACTGGCACTCCTCCTTGGCGCCGAAGTACTGGCAGACCCGGAAGACCGTCAGGTAGATCAGGTAGCCCCACTGGATGGTGGGCGCCACCTCCATCACGGACTTGCCGTTGGCCAGCGTGTGCCGGTAGTAGTCCGGCATCGGCGGCAGGCCGACGTCCGCGATCCGCTTCCCGTCCAGGTAGAGCCCGAGGGCGCCGTCCTCGCCCGCCTGGACCCGGTAGGGCGAGTCCGGGTTCACCCGTACCGAGACCACGGTGCGGCGCAGGTCGTACGGGCCACCGGTGAGCACGACCTCCTCCGGCGGCCGCCGGAGCGCGGCCTCGCCCAGCTCGGGCAGGGTCCGGTGGTCGAAGGAGAAGATGAAGTACGACTTCGGCTTGACCTCGCCGGTCGCCTCGTCGGTGGTCTCGCTGAGCGCCGAGTCGTCGAAGGCCATCCCGCCCCGGAGCAGATCCTCCTTGATCACCGCTTCCCGCGGGATGTGCGGGAAGCGCTGCATCAGGTCCTCGACCAGTGCGGTCCGGTTCGGGTGTCCCTGCAGGTCCTGCTGTGGGGACGGGCTCCGCCGAGACGGCACGGGGGACGGCATCGGCAACGGCGTCGGGGATGACGGCATGATGTGAACAAACTCCTCACTTCGCGGCCCGGGGGGCATACCCGACGGTACTCCCGCGCCCGAACCACCCGCACACCTGCCTCCCCGTCACGCCACGGTGGCCGCCGCCCGGGCCGGCTACCGATTCCCCGGGCCGTCGCGTGTCGTGCGCGACCGGTCACGCCTTGTGCCGGCGGCCGCCGTCGGGACGCTACGGCTTCGCGGTGACACCCTTGGGGACCAGCTGGTCGTAGGCCGTGCTGAGCCTGGCGGTGATGTGCTCGACGCCGATGGTGTCGAGGCCTCTCTGTCCGGCTGCGGCGGCCTTCGCCGCGGAGAGTGCGGGAGCGAAGAGGGCCCATGAGCCGGCCGTGTAGTCGGCCCGCGACGGGTTGCCGATCTTCTTCAGAAGGCTGCGGATCGGTGTCCTGTCCACGGTGCCGGACACCTCGGCGGAGGTGGCGTGGAAGGCGTCGAGGACGAGTTTCCCGGACTTGAGGACGAACTTCGCGGTGTGGGGGCCGTCGGGCAGGCCGCGGAGCGTACACGTCGCGAGCCGCTTGTCGGTGGCGGTGGTTTTCGCGTCCTTGGCGAGCAGCTTTCCGTCGACGTGGATGTCGAGGACGGCGCTGCCGTCGTTGCCGCCGATGACGTCGATGCCGGTGCCGGTGAACGGGACGGTGACCGACGCACCGGCGTCGTTGCTCGTCGACGTGGAGCGGTACCAGTCCATCGCGTCGCCGAATGCGTTCTTCCTGCTCCACGCTCCGTCGTAGGTGAGCGAGCTGTCCATGTCGTCGAACTGGACGCTGGAGTACGGTGTGTAACCGTCGACCTTCTCCACCTTGAGGTTGTCGAACGCGGTTCTGTGGAAGTCGGTCCCGAGTGTGACGCGGCCTTCGGTTTCCGGAGTCGGGTCCTGGTAGGTGTGGACGGGTTTTCCGTCGATGTAGGCCGTGATCGTCGCGCCTTTCGCCTCGATGGCGAGGCGGTAGGAATCGGACGCTGCGACCTGCCCTGTTCTGATCGCCTTGCCGTACTCGGAAAACGTCCATGAGCCGTTCGGGGCGATGCGGACGCTGTAGGCGGCGTCGCTGGTCGCCATGCCCTTCTGCTGGCGGACGCCCAGGGTCGCGAGTCCGCCGGCCGGGTCCGGGAACGAGACGTCGACCGTGGCCTTGTAGTTCTGCCAGCGGAAGTCGCCGACCGTCGTGTTCGGGGTGTTCCGGTTCCAGGCGCCGGTGTCCTTCATGGACTGGTCCATGTACTGGTACAGCACATTGTCGCCGCTCGCGTTCTTCCCGACTTCCCAGGCGCCCGTCCGGTCGACCATGTAGCGGGGCTGAGCGCCACGCGATGCCAGATAGGACTGGGATACCTGACGTGTGCCGTTGCCGGTCCCGACCCGGACCTTGCCTTCCTCCTCGTATCCGAAGTCGTCGGCGTAGAGGAAATCGTCGCGGGTGTGGTGCGTCTTCCCGGTCCCGTCGGTGTCGAGCACCGTGCGCTCGCCGGACTTCGGCAGACGCTGCTTCACCGCCTTGTCGTGGCTCTTGTCGAGCGTCGTCAGGGTCACGATCGATCTCGGCTTGACCGTGTAGGTGTAGTAGCCGTCTCTGCCGGGGCGGATCTCGTCGACGAGGTGCTTGAAGTTGGCGTCGTAGGGCTTCCCCGCGTCCGTGCCACGCGTTTCCCAGATCTCCATGGCCGGGTTCCCGAGCCGCATGTTCTCGGTTCTGATCCGGTAGGTCCTGGACCGGTCGCTGTCGTTGACGACGACCGTCGAGAAGTCCTTCTTACGCGGATCCGCGAGCGTCATGTAGCTGGGCGCCCCGTTCGAGCCGTCGATGTCGACGGTACCGCTCACCCCGCTGTAGCCGGCTTCCGGCACGGTGCGCCAGATCCCGGCGGTGTTCGTGCCGTTCTCCCAGCCGGTCTTCGCGAACTGGGTGAAGTGCTGCATGACATGAATGGCCGCGTCGTAGTGGAGGTATCCCGACCACGGGTCGCGGGCGCTGACGAGTTCCTTGTGGCTGTATTGCGCGCCTTCGTAGAAGGACCCGACCGCCGGCTGGAAGACGTAGTGCGTCCTCTTCGAGTTCGCGTAGCCCTTGACGAGGCGGTTCGCGAGGTCCAGCGCGCTCTGGACGCCGCCGATGCCGGTACTGGTTCCCTCCGGGCCTTCGGTGTTGTTGACGCGGTATTCGGTGTAGCCGAACGAGGCGGTTCCTTCGCTGTACCAGACCTCCTTGTCCTGCTCGTACTTGTTCGCACCGGTCGCCAGCTTGGTGTAGGGCAGGTGCGTGTCGCTGTCTTCGGCACCCTCACGCCGGTCTTCGGTGGTGTAGTGGTAGCCGACCGCGTCGACGATGCCGAAGAGTTCCTCGTCGCTGAGCACCGACGGTCCGATGTGGTGGGTGTTGTTCTCGTCGGACGCGATGATTTTGATGCTGTGGTACGCCTTCTCGACCTGCTTCCGCTTGTGCGGTGGAATGTTGTAGCGCGGATCGGCGAAGTCCGTGTCGGACAGCACCGCGTTCTTGTACCACTTGATGAAGGACTCGTCCGGATTCCGCGTCTCGTTCGTGTCCGGGTCGACGTAGTCGACCAGGTACCCGTACTTCTCGTAGGCGTCGAGGATCGTCTCCTTGTACCACCGGTACATCTCGTCGGTGCCGGTGCCCTTGTCCCATTCCTTCTGGACCCATTCGGGCATGACCCAGCGGAGAATCGAGACCTTGAGTTCCGGGTTCACCGTCTTGGCGTCCGCGGCCAGTTGAAAGCCCGGGGAACGGGACGCGTCGGCGAGTTCGTCCGGCGTGCGCATGGTCGCCGGGTCGGCGCCGGTCGAGGTGTTCGTGTCTGAACCCATCTCGACCTTGACGTGGTTGATCAGGGGGTTCTTCCCGCCGAACAGGACCTTGACGAGCTGCCAGTACCGGTCCGGGTGCTGCGCCTTGTAGTCCATCAGCAGGTTGCTCGTGCTGTTGCAGCTGAGCAGGCCGAGGCCCTTGTAGGTCAAGCCGTGCACGTTGTCCGCGCGTATGTCGTCGCCGTTGACCACGATCTCCACGGGATCGTCCGCGGGGTGGGCGGCGGGCGCGGTGATCACTCCGGCCGCCAGCGCCGTGGTGACTGCCGCGGCGAGCGACATCCGTCCGAGTCTTCGCTGCGTACCCATCCGGCTCCGACTCCTCCTCAGCGGGGTGCTGACACGCTTCACTGCTTCACTGCTTCAGTGGATTGGATCAGGGGAGCGATCCGGAGGGGAATCGACGCCGCAGGAATCGATCAGAAGCGATCAACTACGAAACCTGTCGAGGTGTGACGAGACCTCTCCTTTCGATCGGGAACGATAATGTGAAGGTGACTGCCGGGCCTCGTGGGAGGCAAGGCGTTGAGGAGGGCCCGAACGATGCCGCTGGCAGCGCAGCGCCACGAACGCATCCTCGCCGCGGTCCGGAAGCACGGCATGGTCCGGCTCGCGGATCTGGTGGAGCAGCTGGGTGTCACAGCGGTGACGGTCCGCCGGGACGTGACGCTGCTGGCCGACCGTGGTCTGGTGCAGCGGGTGCACGGCGGCATCGCCCTGCCGAACCGGGCGCAGCCACAGCAGGCGCGGGAGGAAGTACCCGGCGCCTACGGGCCGATGGCGACGGGCGCCCTGGTGGGCATGGTGGTGCCCTCGGTCGAGTACTACTGGCCCCCGGTCATCCAGGGCGCTCACGCAGCCGTGGCCGCCGCCGACGGCCGGCTCGTCATGCGGACCTCGCGATGGGACGACCCGGCCGAGGACAGGCGGCAGGTCAACGCACTCCTGGAGCGCGGAGTGCAGGCGCTGCTCGTGGCGCCCACGACCACCGGCGACGCGGCCATGGAACTGTTGCGCCGGCTGGGGTCGCTCGCCCTGCCGGTCGTCCTCGTCGAGCGCCGGCCTCCTCAAGAACTCGCCACGCTCGCACTGGACGCCGCCACGACCGCCCACGCCCTCGGCGCCGGCCTGGCCGTACGCCACCTGGTCGCGCTGGGGCACGGCCGCATCGGGTTGATCACCACCCGGCAGAGCCCGACGAGCACAGCGCTGCGGGCAGGCTGGCGGGAGGCGGTGGAGGTACTGGGGCTGCCCTCTCACGCGGGTCTCGATCTTGAGGTGCCTTCTTACGGCGCCGCGGGCTGGGGCGAGACGTACACCGGCATCCTGGAGAGCTGCCGCGAGCTCGGCGTACGGGCGCTGCTGGTGCATTCCGACCGTGAGGCCATCGGGCTGATCGAGCGGGGCCGGGAGCTCGGTATCGACGTACCGCGGGACCTGGCCGTAGTGACCTACGACGACGAGATCGGAGCGGCGTCCGACCCTCCGCTGACGGCGTTGCGGCCGCAGAAGCACCGTCTCGGCAAGCTTGCCGCCCAACTCGCGTTGGCCAAGATCGCGGATGTCGGTACGGAGTGGCCGGTGCACCGGGTCGAGCTCTGGCCGAACGTGGTGGTACGGGAGTCCTGCGGCACCCGGCCGGCGGCGTGCGCGCCTTAGTCGCGACCCTTGAGTGAAACCTTTCAGGCCGTCGCTAGCCCTCCCATGCTCTCCCTTGCCCTCCAGGCTCTCTCCTCGCGCCAAATTCTGGTCGACATCTTGACCGGTCGATCGCCGGAACCTAATCTCCCGAGAACTCCACTGAAACCTTTCACGGTTGCGAGTGCCTCATGTCCCGAGACCTGCCGCGACGGCGACTGCTTCAGCCGGGCGGTGCCGCAGCCGCCTCGGCCGTTCTGTCCCGGCCCGCGCAGGCTGCGGGCGTCACCCATGCCGCAGGTGGTAAGCCGTCCGCGCCCACCGGCATGCTGGCCGATCTGCTGCCGCAGGGGCTCGGCGTGAGCGCGGGGGATGACCTGCGCTTCAGCTGGCAGGTACCGGACCTCGGCGCCGGGACCGTACAACGCGCCTACCGGCTGCAGCTCGCCACCACTCCGGACGGCTTCGACGACGGCCACGTGCTGTGGGACTCGGGAAAGGTGACGGCCGCCGATTCCACCGCCGTGCCGTACGGCGGTCCGCCGCTGAGGGCCCGGACCGCCTACTGGTGGCGGGTGCGCAGTTGGGGTGGCCAGCGGTCCGCCTGGCCGCAGCCCGCGCTGCTCGCGACATCGGTCGAGGACGAGTGGGCGGCGCGGCTCATCTGGGCGCCTGCCGGGAAGACCATGACGGACGGCGCCACCCTGCCCGACGACGACACCTGGGCGCTTCTGCGCAAGGAGTACGTCCCGGGCAAGAAGAAGATCGCCGCCGCCGTCCTCTACGTGGCGGCCACCTCGCCCGATCCGTCCCGGCAGTACGTCGCCAGCACCATCGTGACCGAGGCGTGGGACCCCGCTCTGAAACCCCATATGACCTTCTCCCACGCGTGGGCTTCCGCGCCCGCCAACGCGGTCGCCCGCCATGTGCTCGGCGTCCAGGTCAGCAGGCCGGGCGCAGCGGAGTTCCGCATCCGGCCGCGGACCGGCGCCCTGACCGAGGCCGAGGGAACGGTTCCGTCGGTGCGAGGTCCCGTTTCGGTTTCCGTCCGCCGGGCGGGTGCCCTTCATGAGACGCGCGTGACCGTGCCACCGAACAGCGCGGCCGTGGTGGAGGTGGAAATCGGCGCTGCCGACTCCGGGGCGTACCGGACCGAGGCGACGGCCCCCGGAGGCCGGGGGCGGGTGAACGTGACGCCGTCGAGCGATCTCACGGGACATGTGCTGCGCATCGGACCGGTCGGCTCAGGCACGACGACGGTGAGCCGAAAGCGCACTTCTTGAAACCGGCTGTGAGGGCAGTCGGCCGACCGCGACGAGAGGAATTGCCATGCCCCACCGCCGGACCGAGAACGGAGGGCGTCTTGCCGTGGCATTCGGCTGCGCGATGCTTCTCCTCAGTTCGATGTCTCTGCACGGTACGTCCCATGCTCAGGACGTGTCCGAAAATGCCCAGGGGCCGGCTGCCGACCGGCGGAAAGTGGCCGATGCCGCCGACGCCCTGCTCGTCCGGGACGCGAACGACGTACGCGGCAATGTGCATCTGCCGACCGAGGGGCTGCACCGGACGAGAGTGTCCTGGCAGTCGACCGACAGGAAGACCGTGACGCCCACCGGCGAGGTCACCCGGCCGGCCAACGGCGACGAGCCGGCGGAGGTACGGCTCACGGCGACGGTCCGGCTCGGCCACGTGCAGACCAAGCGCCGCTTCGACCTGACCGTACGGCCGTTGCCGGCGAAGGAGCCGCTCAAGGGCTATATGTTCAGCTATTTCACCGGTGAGGGCACCGCACAAGGGGAGCAGGTCTACTTCGCCGCCAGTAAGGGCAATGATCCGCTCCACTGGGAAGAGCTGAACGGCGGTAAGCCGGCCCTCTTTTCGACGGAAGGCGACAAGGGCGTACGGGACCCCTTCATCATCCGGTCCCCTGAGGGCGACAAGTTCTACCTGATCGCCACGGACCTGAAGATGCACGGCAACGGGAACTGGGACGAGGCGCAGCGCCACGGGAGCAAGTACATCGAGGTGTGGGAGTCCACCGATCTGGTGCACTGGTCCGATCAGCGGCACGTCCGCGTCTCGCCCGACACCGCCGGGAACACCTGGGCGCCGGAGGCGTACTACGACGACGGTATCGGCGCCTATGTGGTGTTCTGGGCTTCGAAGTTGTACGACGAGGCCGATCGCGATCACGTGGGCAGCTCCTACCACCGGATGATGTACGCCACCACGCGGGACTTCCACACCTTCAGCGAGCCGAAGGTGTGGAAGGACCCGGGGTATTCGGTCATCGATTCCACGGTGATCAAGGACGGCGGTTCGTTCCACCGGTTCACCAAGGACGAGCGGGACAGCAGCTCGTCGAGCCCGTGCAGCAAGTTCCTCATCGCGGAGAAAGCGACCCGTCTGCTGGACCTGGACTGGGAATTCGTAGCCGAGTGCATCGGTAAGGGCGCGGAAGGGAAGCCCGGGGTCTCCCGTGGTGAGGGACCGACCGTTTTCAAGTCCAACACCGAGGACAAGTGGTACCTGTTCATCGACGAGTTCGGGGGTCGCGGCTACGTGCCTTTCGAGACCACGGACCTCGGCTCCGGCAGGTGGACCGTGTCCGAGGACTACGCCCTTCCCGCCCGCCCCCGGCACGGCACCGTCCTGCCGGTCACGCAGGCCGAAATGGACCGCCTCCGTTCCGGCACACCGCTCGTCAGTCTCCGGTGATGCCGATACCGAGGGTGTCCAGGACTCCGTACACACCGAGGAAGGCGATCGCCGCGCTGCTGACGGCGAGCGCGACCGTCAGCCGGACGCTGCCGCGGAACCGCCGGTCGACGCCGGTGGCCCGCAGCCGCCAGACGGCGGTCACCACCGCGAGCAGGAAGATCCCGCCGCCGACCCCGCCGATCTGCACCATCAGCACCGGCGACTGGACGAACAGGAAGGACGCGGCCCAGACCGGCGGCAGGCAGCAGGTGAGGACGCGGATGGTGCGACGGCGTACGCGCACGTCGTGCCAGTCGAGCACGCCCAGCAGGCCGAGTGTGTTGGTCCACAGCCGCGGCACGCTGGCGGTCGAGCCGAACAGGGTGGAGAGCAGGACCGCGATGGCACCGACGAGGAAGAGGTACTCCGCCCACGGGCCCATCGTGTCCGTGTAGCTGCGCGACAGCGTGGTGATCATCGAGTTGCCCTCGGGCACCAGGCCCTGCGGATGCAGCACGGCCGCGCCGATCACGTAGAACGACAGCGTGCACAGGGTGCACACCAGCCAGCCCGCCGCCACGTCGAGCCGCATCACCTTCAGCCAGCCCTCGGCGCGCCGCGCCCGCTCCTCGGTGCCGTCGTCCGGGCCGGTCCAGCGGGCGTACCCCTTCTCCAGGCACCAGTAGGTGTACGTCGTCATCTCGTCCGCGCCGACGCCGGTGATGCCGAACATCGCGAGCGCCACACCTACCGTGCCGGCCGGGATGAGGAAGCTCAGGCCGGTGGCCAACTCGTCCCCGCCGTAACCGAATTCGGTGAGCGGCAGGCCGAGCGCCAGCGAGACGGTGGCGAGGGTGAAGACCACGACCGAGGCGACGCACAGCCGCTCGACCATGCTGTACTTGCCGGTGCTGAGCAGGGTCACCGAGAGCGCGGTGACGAGGACCGTCCACGCGGTGAGGGAGGGAAGGCTCAGGGCCTCGCCGGTGATCGGCCACAGGATGGAGCAGGCGGCCGCTGTGCCGCCGATGATGCCGCCGCGCTGGAACATCTTGGCGAAGTCCATGCCGATCCAGAGCCAGTTGATCCAGCTCACCCGGCCGATGCGCGGACCGACGTCCCGGAAGCCGTCCAGCGCGGTACGGCCGTTGAGTATCGTCCAGCGGGCCAGCTCCATCTGGACCCACACCTTCACACCGGTACTGATGATCACCAGCCAGAGCAGTGCGAAGCCCGCCTTGGCGCCGAGCGAGGTGGTGACGATGAGCTCGCCCGAGCCGACCACGGCGGCCGACAGGACGAAGCCGGGGCCGAGGTGGCGCAGCCGGCCGGTGAAGGACCGCGGCGCCTCGCGGGCGTCCTCGGCCCGCAGGGCGTACGGATCCGGGAGCGCGGTCGCGGCGGAGGCGTTCCCGGGCGGGGGCTGCGTCGTCGTCTTCGACATGACGGGTCCCTAAGCGTGTGAGGCGGCCCGGGAGCGGCACCGGGCCGGGAGGGAGAGGGGAGAGGGGAGAGGGGAGAGGGGAGAGGGAGGAAGGGAGAGGAGAGAGGAGAGGAAGGAGATCAGGGGGCGGGACGGAGGGCCGGCTCGCCCGCCAGGACGCGGACCACGTCCTCGGCGATCATGCGGCCCATGGCTCGGTTGGCCTCGTGGCCGCAGGCCGCCATGTGCGAGGTGAGCAGTACGTTCGGCGCGTCCCGCAACGGGCTGTCGGCCAGCGGTTCGTGCACGAAGGCGTCGAGCGCCGCCCCGCCGAGCCGCCCGTCCTCGAGTGCCACGGCGAGCGCGTCCTCGTCGACGAGCCCGCCCCGCGCGGCGTTGACCAGCAGCGCGCCCGGCTTCATGGCGGCGATCCCGCGCCGGTCCAGGAGCGGCCCGGCGTCCGGGTCGGCGGGCAGGTGCAGGCTGACGACGTCCGCGCGGGCGAGGCAGTCGTCGAGACCCGCCGGGGTGGCGCCCCGCGCGGTGATGTCCGCCGCGCTCACGTACGGATCGTGGGCGAGCACGGTCATGCCGAAGGCGCCCGCGTAACCGGCGAGCAGCCGCCCGATGCGGCCGAAGCCGATGACCGCCAGGGTGCGCCCGTACAGTTCGGGCCCGAAGACCTTCGGCCACTCCCCGTCGGCCACGCCCTGGTGGGAGCGGACGATGGCGCGCGTCGCGGCCAGGATCAGGCCGAAGGTGAACTCCGCGACGGCGCGGGAGTTGCTGCCGGGCGCGCAGACCACCTCGATGCCGCGGGCGCGGGCGGCGGCCACGTCGATGGTGTCGGTGCCGACGCCGTGCTTGGCGACGACCTTGAGCCGGTCGCCGGCCGCTTCGAGGGCTTCCGCCGTGACGGCGTCCATGCCGACGACGAGCGCGTCGGCCTCGGGCAGGCGGCGGAGCAGTTCGGCGGCGGGCAGGGCCCGGTCCTCGTACGGGCGGACCGGGCCGGCCCCGGCCGCTTCGAGGAGGTCCCACGGCTCGCGGGAGTAGCGCGCGAACGTCGGTGTGGTGACGAGTGTGGTGGTCATACGGGGATCTCCCGGTCCGCCCAGACGGGGCGCAGGCGCAGGTGCTTGATGGTGCGGCGGTGGTGGGTGTAGGCGACGTGCAGGGTGCCGTCGGGCTTCTGGGCGATCGACGGATAGGACAGCTCGCGGTTGCGGCCGTCGCGGGAGTTGTTGGTGAGGCAGTGGCCGTCGCCGGTCTCCAGGTCGCGGCGTACGGGCCAGGTGCGGCCGCCGTCGGCGGAGAGGCTCAGGGTGAGCGGCGCGCGGGGCGCGCCCCAGAAGGCGTCCCCGGTGGCCTCGCCGCCGTCCTGGTCCGGCGCCTGCGCCCGTACGCCGCCGTCGTCGATCTCGTCGTACAGCGACACCCGCCGCGCGGTGGCGTCGGCCGCGCTGCTGTGGTTGTGGACGAGGGCGAGGCGCCCGTCCGCCAGCGGCAGGTACTGGATCGAGGAGTTGTTGTTGGGTACGGCCAGCGGCTCCGGCTGCGACCAGGTCTCGCCGTCGTCGTACGAGACGGACCGGTGCACGGCGTCGGCGCGTCGGCTGCGGAACAGCCCGAGCAGCGAACCGTCCGGCAGCCGGTGCACGTTCATGTGGACCAGGCCGGTCGAGCCCGGCACCGGCCGCTCCCGCCAGCTCGCCCCGCCGTCGTCGCTGACCATCACCGCGCTGGTGTCCCGGTCACCCGACCAGGCGCGGCCCGGTACGGCGGCGCAGCGGAACACGGGCAGCAGCCAGCGCCCCGACGGCAGTACGGTCACCGGCTGGCGGACGAAGACGCCGCCCTCGGCCGTCGCCGGGAACAGCACGCGCGGCGGGCTCCAGGTGGTACCGCCGTCGCCGCTCACCCGCAGCCGTACTTCGGCGGTGTCCTGATGACCGGACCGCTGGGCGGTGTGCAGCAGCCACAGCTCGCCGCCCGGGGCGGGGAAGAGCAGCGGGTTCTGCTCGGAGCGGGTGGCGTCGTCGGACAGCCGTACCGGCGCGGACCAGGCGTCGGCGCCGGGCCGCAGCCGGGCGCACCACACCGAGATGTCCGCGACGCCCTCCTGCGTACCGCCGAACCACACACAGGCGAGGTCGCCGCCGGGCAGCACCGTCAGGTTCGCGGCGTGGTTCTGCGCGGCGGGCGCGGCCAGGTGCGCCACGTCGCGGCCCGGCTCGGCGGGATCCGGGCGCAGTACGCCGTCGGCGCCGGGCGGGGACGTCTGCGCCGGGCCGGCCGGGCTCGCGGCGCTCACCGGGTCTCCGCGGCGGAGCGCGCCGCCGCCAGGTGCTGCCCCGCGATCTGCTCCAGGTGCACCAGGTCGCAGGCGACGGTGGCGAAGGTGAAGCCCTCGGCCAGCCGCTTGGCCGTGCTCGCGCCGTCCGGGGTGTGGATGCCCGCCGCGATCCCGGCAGCGGCGGCCGCCTCCCGCACGGTGACCAGCGCGGCCTCGAACTCGTCGGCCACCGACGGGTCGGTCGAGGTGGCACCGCCGATCGCGATGCGCAGGTCGGACGGTCCGATGTAGACACCGTCGAGGCCGGGCGTGGCGCAGATCTCGGCGACGTCGGCGAGGCCGTCGGCCGTCTCGATCATCGCCAGGACGACGGTCTGCTCGTGCGCGTCGGCCGGGTTCGGGCCGATCCGCAGCCCGGAGCGCATCGGGCCGTACGAGCGGACGCCCAGCGGGGGGTAGCGCACGGCGCTCACCGCGTCCGCGGCGTCCTGCGCGGTGTCGATCAGCGGGACGATGACACCGGCGGCGCCCGCGTCGAGCGCCTTGCCGATGGCGGAGGGGTCGTTGGCCTCGACGCGCACCAGGCCGACGGCGCTGCTGCCCTTGGTGTCGATGGCGGTGAGGGAGGCAAGCAGCCCGGAGTACTCGATCAGGCCGTGCTGGGCGTCCAGGGCCACGTAGTCGTAGCCGAGGCGGGCGAGGCGTTCGGTGGAGACCGGCGAGTCCAGGACGGACCAGTAGCCGACGAGCTGTGCGCGGGCGCGCAGGGCGGCGGCGAAGGCGGCGGGCGTGCCGGGCGTGGTCATGGGTGCTCCTTCGTGCAGGTGGCAGTCGGATTCAGCGGTGGTAAGCGGGCATCGGGCCGCGCAGTTCGGCGCCGACCTCGTCGCAGGCGGCCGCCACCTCCGCGGGCAGCGGCCCGGCCTGGGCGGCGGTGATGTTGGCGCGCAGGTGCTCGGTTTTCGAGCCGCCGAGCAGCAGTGCGTCGGTGGAGTCGCGGGCGAGCAGCCAGCGCAGGGCGAGCTCGGTGAGCGGCAGCCCGGCGTCGTCGGCGATGCGGGTGAGCCGCGCCACGGCGGCGAAGAGGCGCTCGTCCCAGTACCGCTGCCGGTACATCGCGGCCAGCCGGGAGTCGCCGAACCGCCCGGAGTCCGGGGGCTGTTCGAAGCGGTGGCGGCCGGTGAGCAGCCCGCCGCCGAGCGGGTTGTAGACCATGGTGCGCAGCCCGGTCGTGGCCGCGTACTCGACGTACTCCTCCTCGATACGGCGGGCGAGGAGGTTGTGCAGCTGCTGCGCGACGACCGGGCGCGGCGCGCCCACCGCGTCGGCCGTACGGGACACCTCGGCGATCTGCCACGCCGCGTAGTTGGAGACGCCCAGTGCGCGGATCTTCCCCTCGGCGGCGAACTCCGCGACGGTGGCGAGGGTTTCGGCGAGCGGCGTCGTACGGTCGGGCTGGTGCAGGTAGAAGAGGTCGACGTGGTCGGTGCCGAGGCGCTTGAGGCTGCCCTCCAGCGCGGCCCGCAGCCCGGCGGCGGACAGCGGCGGGTGGTCGCCCTGGTCCGGGTGCGGGATGCCGGCCTTGGTCGCGAGGACGATGCGGTCGCGGCGGCCGGGCAGCAGCTCGCCGAGGAGGCGCTCGCTCTCCCCGCCCGCGTAGCCGTTGGCGGTGTCGACGCCGGTGAGGCCCGCGTCGAGTGCGGCGTCCAGCATGGCGGCGGCGCCCGCGCGGTCGACGGTGTCGCCGAAGGTCATGGTGCCGAGCACCAGCCGGGACAGCGGGACGGGAACGTTCGGCAGGGTGGTGCCGGTGGTCACGGGCGGGTTCCTTCCGGTACGGGAGCCAGCAGTGCCCGGGGCTTGACGCCGCGGATCGCGAGCGGGTCGAGCGCGGCACGGCGCAGCGCTCGGGTGTAGGGCTGTGCGGGCGAGGCGAGTACGTCGGCGGTGCGGCCGCGCTCCTCGATCCGCCCGGCGCGCAGCACGACGACGTCGGTGCTGATCTCGCGGACGACGCCGAGGTGGTGGGCGATGACGAGGTAGCCGATGCCGGTCTCGGCCTGCAGGTCGCGCAGCAGTTGCAGCACCTGGGCCTGTACGGAGACGTCGAGCGCGGACGTAGCCTCGTCGCACACCAGCAGGTCGGGGCGGGAGGCGAGGGCGCGCGCGATGCCGATGCGCTGGCGCTGGCCGCCGGAGAACTCGGCCGGGCGGCGGTGCAGCGCGGAGGACGGCAGCCCCACCCGGTCCAGCAGCTCCGCGGCCTGGCGGTCCCGTTCGGCCCGGCCGGTGACGCCCGCGAGGCGCAGTGGCTCGGCCACGATCTGCTGGGCCGTCAGGTGCGGGTCGAGCGAGCCGTACGGGTCCTGGAAGACCATCTGCACCCGGCGGCGCAGCGGCCGCAGCCGGCGTTCGGGCAGGGCCGCGAGGTCGGTGCCGTCCAGGACGATCCGCCCGGCCGCCGGTTTCAGGAGGCGGACGAGGGCGCGGGCGATGGTGGACTTGCCGCTGCCGGACTCGCCGACCAGCGCGAGCGACCCGCCGCGCGGCAGGCCGAAGCTCACGTCGTCCACCGCCCGGTACGGGCCCCGCGGCGTGGCGTACTCGACGACCAGGTTCTCGACGGAGAGCAGGGGGCGGTCGGTCACGGGGCTCGCCGGGTTCATGGGGCTCGCGGGGCTCACGGGGCCACTCCCAGTGCGTCGGATGCGGTGCGGCCGTCGCCGTCCTCGTCCCACGGGCCGGGCGAGGGCACGGCGGCGAGCAGGTCGCGGGTGTACGGATGGGCCGGCCGGGTGGCGATCCGCTCGGCGCTGCCCGACTCGACGAACCGGCCCGCCTTCATGACGTGGATGCGGTCGGAGACGATCCGCGCCACCCCCAGGTCATGGGTGATCATCAGCATCCCGATGCCGGTGCGCTCCTGGAGCTCCAGCAGCAGGTCCAGCACGCTCGCCTGCACCGTGGCGTCCAGCGCGGAGGTCGGCTCGTCGGCGACCAGCAGCCGCGGCTCGGCGGCGAGCGCCGTCGCGATGAGGATGCGCTGCAGCATGCCGCCGGAGAACTGGTGCGGGTACGCCTTCCAGCGGGTCTCCGGACGGGCGATCCGCACCCGTTCCAGCAGCTCCACGCCCCGCTCCCGGGCCTCGGTACGGGACAGCCCCGGGTGGCGCAGCCGCAGCGCGTCGCCGAGCTGGCGGCCGATGGTGTGGACCGGGCTGAGTGCCGTCATCGGGTCCTGCGGGATCAGCGACACGGTCCGGCCGCGCACCGCGCGGGCCGCGTCCGGATCGGCCACCACGTCCCGGCCGTCGATCCGGGCGCCGCCGGACAGCACCGCGAGCCCCTCGGGCAGCAGCCGCAGCAGGCCCATGGCGGTGGTGGACTTCCCCGACCCCGATTCGCCGATCAGTGTGACGGTCTCGCCCTGCCCGACGGTGAAGCTCACCCCGTCCACGGCGCGCACCACGCCACGCGCGGTGAGCAGTTCGATCTGGAGCTCCTCGACGTCGAGGAGGGGAGTATCCGCTTGCCTCACTCAGGCCTCCTTTCCCGCGCGGCGGGCGCGCGGCGCACCCGTCCGGTCCCGCAGCCCGTCGCCCAGCAGGTTCACCCCGACCACCAGCAGTGCGATGACCAGGCCCGGCAGCGTGACCAGCCACCACGAGGTGGTGAGGTAGTCCTGGCCGTCGGAGATGATCCGGCCCCACGTCGCGAACGGCCGCTGCGGTCCGGCGCCGAGGAAGCTGAGGGCGCTCTCCAGCAGCACGGCCTGCGCGAGCAGCAGCAGGACCACCAGGCTCGCCGGGCGGACGATGTTGGGCAGGACGTGCCGGGCGAGTACCGCACGGCCGCGCAGCCCGAGGACCTTGGCGGCGGCGACGTACGGTTTCTCGCGTTCGACGAGGACCAGCGAGCGGGTCAGCCGGGCCACCTCCGGCCACTGCGCGACCGCGATGACGCAGGTGATGACGGTGACCGACGGCCCGAACAGGGCGACCACCAGCAGGAGCATCATCAGCAGCGGCAGTGCGAGCTGGGCCTCCAGCAGCCGCGAGACCACCGTGTCGAGCAGCCCGCCGAAGTACCCGGCCGCCGCGCCCGCCACGACGCCGATCACGCCGGAGACCAGGACCGCGAGGAGGCCGACCGCGAGCGAGACCTGTCCGCCGTGCAGCACCCGTGAGAGCAGGTCCCGGCCCAACTGGTCGGTGCCGAACAGGTGCCCGTCGGCGAGCGGCGGCAGCCGGCGCGCCGTCAGGTCCTGGGCGTTGGCGTCAGGCAGCGGCAGCAGGCCCGCGAGGACGATGGGCAGCACGACGAGCGCGGTGCACACGGCACCGGCCCACAGCTTGACGCGGGCGCCGCGCCGTTGCCGGGTGGCGGTGGCCCGGGCGAGGTCGCGCGCGGTGACGGCGCTCGGCCGCTCTTCCGCACGGCCCGTGGCGAGGGCGGTGGTCATGGCTCAGGCTGCCTTTCCGAGGCGTACCCGCGGGTCGAGCAGCGGGTAGGCGAGGTCGACGAGGAGTTGGACGAGGACTGCGAGGCTCGCGGTGACCAGGACGGTGGCCTGGATGAGCGGGTAGTCCCGGGTCTCCAGGGCGCGGACGACGAGGGAGCCGACGCCCGGCCAGCCGAAGACGACCTCGACCACCACGACGCCGTTGAGCAGCGCGGCGAATCGGGTGCCGAGCGCGGTGAGCAGCGGCACACCGGAGTTGGCCAGGGCGTACCGCCACGTGAGGGCGCGTTCGGAGACGCCGCGGGAGCGGGCCACGGTGACGTACGGGGAGGCCAGCGCGGTACTCATCTCGCGGCGCACCAGCCGGGATATCAGCGCCAGTTGCAGGACCGCGACGGTCACCGTGGGCAGGACGAGACCGCTCCAGGTGGTGAATCCGGAGGCGGGCAGCACCGGCAGCAGTACGGCGAAGACGGTCAGCAGCATCACGCCGGTCCAGAAGTCCGGCATGGACTGCCCGGCGACGGTGAGGACGTTGGCGCCCAGTTCGCGCTTGGTGTCGGCGCGGCGCGCCATCCACACGCCGAGCGGCACGGCCGTCAGGGCGGTGACGGAGATCGCGGCGACCGCGAGCGTGACGGTGTACGGCATGCGGTCCAGGACCACGTCCAGCGCGGGGGCGTGGAAGGAGTAACTGGTGCCGAGCTGCCCGGTGACCAGGTCCCGCAGGAAGGTGCCGTACTGGAGCAGCAGCGGCTCGTCGAGCCCGAACTGCGCGCGGATGCGGGCGAGGTCGGCGGTGGCGACGTTCGGTCCGGCGTACGCGGAAGCGGGGTCGCCGGGTGCGAGCCGGACGAGCAGGAACACGGTGGTCAGGGTGAGGAAGACGGTGAGCAGGCTCTGCCCGATGCGGCGGGCGAGGTACTTCGGCACGGCTCAGCCCTCCAGCCGTACGGCGGACAGGTCGTAGGAGTTGATCGGCTGGACGGCCAGGCCACGGACCCGGGACCGGCGGGCGAGCAGCGTCTTCGGCGCGAAGCCCCACAGCGCGGGCCAGGTGTCCCAGATCGCGTGCTGGACGGTGGCGAGCTTGCGCGTGCGCTCGGTGGCGTCGACCTCGGTGGCGGCGGCCGACAGCTGCCGCTCGACGCGCGGCACGACGTAGCCCATGAACGCGTCGCGGGTGCGCTCGTCCTCGGCCGTGCCGCCGTACATGCCCTGGAGGGTGGTGAGGGCCTGGCCGGTGGGGCTGCCGTAGCCGTTGCCGATGACGTCCCAGTCGCCGGCCCGGCCCTGGCGCCACTTCAGGATGTCGCCGCCGGGCTCGAACTGCTGGAGGGACGCCCGTACGCCGATGTCCCGCAGCATGTCCAGGACCGCCTCCATGACGGAGGTGTCGGCCGCGAACTCCCCGGACTCCCAGATGATCCTGATGCTCAGGTCCTCGGCGCCCAGCGACCGCAGCAGCTGCCGCGCCTTGCCGGGGTCGTGCACGTACGAGCCGGTGCGCACCGCGCCTTCGAGCGCGAGCGGCACGACGCCGCCGGCCTCTTCCGCCGAGCCGGTGAGAACGTCCCGGACGAGCGAGTCGCCGTCGACGGCGTAGGTGAGCGCGTGCCGCACCCGGGCGTCGGCGAGCGGATGCCCCCTCGGCTTGCGGAAGTTGAAGAAGAGCTGGCACATGCGGACGCCCGGGCTCTCCTCGACGTGCACGCCGGGGAGGCCTGCGAGCTGTTCGGCGGAGTCGGGCGCGAGGGTGTCGACGACGTCCAGTTCGCCGCTGCGCAGGGCCACCACCCGGCCGGACTCCTCGGGGACGAAGCGGACCCGGACCTGGTCGACGGGCGGCCGCTTGCCCCAGTACCGGGTGTTGCGGGCGAGGGTGTACTCGCCGGCGCCGCTGTTGGCGGCGGTCACGCGGTACGGGCCGGTGCCGAGGCCGCTCCGCAGTTCCTCCGGGCGGTTGGCGCGGGCCGGGGTGATGTGGATGTTGGCCATCAGCCGGTCCAGTACGGGCAGCGGCTGCTCGGTGTGCAGCCGGAAGGTGCGCTCGCCGGTCGCCTCGACGGTCGGCAGCTCGGGGAAGAGCGTGCGCAGGAAGGAGCCGTTGACCTCGCCGTACATGCGCAGGGCCGTGGCGACGTCCTGGACCGTGACCGGGCTGCCGTCCGAGTACCGGATGCCCTCGCGCAGCCGCACGGTCCAGGCCGTCGGGCCGGTCATCTCGAACCGGTCGGCGAGCACGAGCTCCGGTTTCAGCCCTGGACCGATGCGGGTGAGCGCCTGGCGGACCGCGCGCTGGACGGTGACCGCGGCGTCGAACTGGTTGAGCTTGTTGTCCAGGCTCACCAGCGAGCGGTTGAGGCCGAGCGTGAGGGTGCCGGGCCCGGGTGAGCCGGTCGGCCCGGCGCAGGCGGTCAGCGGGCCGAGGGCGAGGCCGGCGCCGCCGAGGGCGCCCCAGCGCAGCACGGCGCGGCGGCTGGGGGGAAGGCGGCGGCCGAGCGCCGTAGGTACGGGGGCACTCAAGGGAGTTCGGGTCATCTTCGACCTTCTCGCGTGCGGGAGGCGACCGGCTCGTGCCGCCGCCCGGTCCGACGGGCGGCGACAGGTGTCGCGCCGAGAAAGGTGGCACGGCTGCGCATTGCGCGCAAGGGGTCTCGCGCATTTCGCGCACCGTGTGCCATCATCGGCGACCGAGGCCGCCCGCACCGGGCCGCCCGAGGAGGTCCCCGTGTCCCTCAACTCCCGCCGCGGGCGGGCACCGTGCCGCGTACTCGCTCTCGCCGACGACCTGTCCGGCGCCGCCGAGGTCGCGTCCGTCCTGCGGCTGCGCGCCCGGATCGCCCTGACCACCGCCGGCGCCCGGCCGCCCGCCGACGGCGAGGCGGCCGTCCTCGACCTCGACACCCGGCAGCTGCCCCCGGCGGACGCCGCCCGCACGGTGACCGAAGCCCTGCGCACCGTCCTGCTTCCCGCGGACGGCGTGCTGCTGAAGAAGACCGACTCCCTGCTGCGCGGCAACCTCGCCGCCGAGACGGCCGCGTTCGCCGCGGGCGCAGCGGGCGCCGTGATCGCACCGGCCCTGCCGGTCAACGGCCGCACGGTGCGCGGCGGGATCGTCCACCTGGACGGCGTACCGCTGCACCGCACGGACGCCTGGCGCGCGGAGCCCCGGCCCGCCCCGCGCTCGGTCGCGGACGCGCTCGGCGCTCTCCCTACCGCGGTCGTGCCCCTCGCCGACGTCCGCGCCCCCCTTCCGCACCTGGCCGACCGGCTCCGTACGGTCCTCGCGGCCGGCCGCCACCCCGTCTGCGACGCCGGGACGGACGCCGACCTCGACGCGATCGCCGCGGCCGCCATCCAACTCGGGCCCGGCGTACGGCTGGTGGGCACCGGCGGTCTCGCGGCGGCGGTGGGGCGGCAGGTCGGCGGCCGGGTGACGGACCGGCCGCCCGCCACACCCGCCCCGACCCCCGGCCGCCCCCTGCTCGTCGTCGTCGGTACCGCCGAACCCACCGCGCGTGCGCAGATCGCGCAACTGACGGCGCTCGGCGCGCGCCACCTCGCGTTGTCCGCCGACGCGCTCGTCCGGCCCGGCGGCCCGCCGCCCCTCGGCGTCGACCCGTACGGCATCACCGTCGTCGGCATCGACCCGTCCGGCGGCCTGCACCACGACGCGTCCCGCCGGCTCGTCACCGCTCTCGCCCGCGCCGTGGCCGCCGTACCGCACCCGGCCGACCTCGTCCTCACCGGTGGCGAGACCGCTCGCCGGGTCCTCGACGCGCTCGGCATCGACCTGCTCCGCCCCGTCGGCCGGATCCATCACGGCGCGGTGCACTCCCGCACCGCCGACGGCCGGTCCGTCGTCACCCGCCCCGGCAGCTACGGCGGTACCGACTCCCTGCTCCGGATAGCCCGCGCGCTCCGGCCCCACCACGGCCACGCCGCCACCCGGCCCCCGCACCAGGACCACGCCGTCGCCCGGCCTCCCGCCGGGACCGTGCCGCACACCCCGCCCGTACCGCAAGGAGAGCCCTCGTGAACGCAAGCCCCGCCGCCGCCCCCGCCGAGCAGACCGGCGCCGCCGCCCGGCCGCTACCGATCATCGCGGTGACCATGGGCGACGGTGCCGGCATCGGCCCGGAGGTCATCGTCCCGGCGCTGCTGCACCCCGACACCCTGCGCGACTGCCGCCCCGTAGTCGTCGGCGACGCGGGCCGCCTCCGCCTGGCGGCCGGCATCCTCGGCGTCACCTGCGACATCGTCACCGTCGACACCCCGGCCGAAGCCGACTTCGCCCCCGGCCGCCTCCACGTCATCGACCCCGGTCTGCTCCCCGCCGACCTGCCCTGGGGCAAGCTGTCCGCCGTAGCGGGCAACGCGGCCTACGAGTACGTCCGTACCGCCGCCGACCTCGCGCTCCGCGGCGACGTGCACGGCATCTGCACCGCACCGCTGAACAAGGAGGCCCTGCACGCCGCCGGACACCTCTACCCCGGTCACACCGAACTCCTCGCGCACCTCACCGGCACCGAAGAGGTGTCGATGATGCTGTCCACGCCCAAGGTGAAGGTCATCCACGTCACCACCCACATCGGGCTGATCGACGCGGTGCACCGCATCGAGCCGGGCCTGGTCGAGCGGACCGTACGCCGCGGCCACGACGCCATGGTGCGCTCCGGCATCGCCGAGCCGGTCATCGGCGTGTGCGGCATCAACCCGCACGCGGGCGAGAACGGCCTCTTCGGGTACGGCGAGGAGGAGTCGAAGATCGTCCCGGCGCTGGCGGCCGTACGTGCCGACGGCATCGACGCGCGCGGCCCGCTCCCCGCCGACACCGCCTTCTTCCTCGCCTCGCGCGGCGACTACGACCTGATCGTCGCCATGTACCACGACCAGGGCCACGGCCCGGTCAAGGTGCTCGGCATCGAAACCGGCGTCAACATCACCGTCGGGCTCCCCGTCATCCGCACCTCCGTCGACCACGGCACCGCGTTCGACATCGCGGGCACCGGCCGGGCGGAGCCCGGTAGCATGGTCGAGGCCCTGCGCCAGGCCGCCGAGCTGTCATCCGCACCGGCCCGCTGACCGGCCGGCCCGCGAACCCCCCACGGACACCGAAGGACACACGACCGATGTCTGCGATCGGATCGACGGCCCGGCGTGACCGGATCGTCCACCTCGCCACCACCACCGGGCTGGCCAGCGTCGAAGAGCTCTCCCAGCTGTTCGGGGTGACGGCGTCCACCATCCGCCGCGACCTGGCGAAGCTGACCGCCGACGGCCGGCTCGCCCGTACGTACGGCGGTGCGATGGCCCTGACCGCGCACCCCGAGGCGTCGCTGCGGCAGCGCACCGGCGAGGCCTTCGAGGCCAAGCGGGCCATCGCGCGCCGGGCCGCCGCGGAGGTGCGCCCCGGCGAGACCCTGCTGCTGGACGCCGGGTCGACGGTCGGCGCCTTCGCCCACGAGCTGCGCACCGCCAAGGACCTGACCGTCGCCACCACCGGCCTGACCGCGCTCCAGGAGCTGGCCGACGTCGAGACGGTGCACGTCGAATGCCTCGGCGGCACGCTGCGCCCGCTCAGCCAGGGCTTCGTCGGGCCGCTGACCGAAGCGGCCCTGGAACGCATGACGTTCGACCGGGTCTTCCTCGGCACCGACGGGGTCTCGCCCGACCACGGCATCTGCGAGGCCGACCTGCGGCAGACCCGCCTCAAGGAGCTGATGGCGGGCCGCGCCGACCATGTCTACGTGCTCGCGCACGCGGCAAAACTGGGCCGCCGCCCGTTCCACGCCTGGGCCGTCCTGCCGCCGGGCTGGACCCTGATCACCGACAGCAGCGCGGACCCGGCCGTCCTCGCCGGCCTCAGGGACCGTGGCGTCACCGTCGTCCTCGCCGCCCCGGAGGAGCCCCCGTCGGCCGGTCTCCGCTGACGCCGAGCAGGGTCACTGCCGGGGTGTCACGACGACCGTGACCTGGGTGCCCGGGCGCGTGGCGGGCAGCCGTACCCGGGCGATGCCGTCCGCGATGCGTACCACGGCGCCCGGTACTCCGTCCGCCGCGACCCGGGCGCCGTCCGGGTACGCCGTGGCAGGCAGGGTGATCTCCGTCCACGCCCGGTGCGTCACCCGGCCGGTGGTGAGCGCGAGGCGGTACGCGCCGGTCGCCGGGTCGTACGACTCGGTCCCCGGGGTCCCCGCGACGGCCCGTGCGTACGGCTCGAACGCCGGCTCCTTTCCTGGTGCCGGGCGGCCGTCGGTGCCGCGCACGCAGTAGCCGCCCCCTTCGGGCGCGTCGCAGTCGTACCACATGGCCCACCCCGACGCGAAGCCCGGCATCGACTTCACCTGACGCCTTATCAGTTCAGCGTTCCCGGGAGTGGTGGCCCGGGGCGGCCCCCACTCGCCCACCAGGACGGGCAGCCGGTGCGCCGCCGGGTAGGCGCCGACGGCCGCCTCGTACCGTTCGACGAAGCCGCCGGACGGGTCCCAGTCCGCCCCGGACTCCACGGCCGTGTCGTAGAAGTGCGGGGCGTAACCGATGCGGCCGGCACCGGGCCGCGGATCGGCGAAGCCGGGCAGGCTCGTCGGCACACCCTGGCCGACCAGGACGGTCGGCTCGACGAACAGCCACGCGTCGCGGTCGACGGTCCGTACGGCCTGGATCAGCCGCCGGTACATCGCCGGCAGCCGGCCCTGCTCGAGCGCGACGGACGCGGCCAGCTGGTTCGCCGGATCGGTCGGGTCGCCGGGTACCGGGCCGAAGGGCTCGTTGAACAGGTCGTACCCCAGCAGCGAACGGTGCCCGCGCAGCGTGGCGGCGACCCGGGCGTACGCCTCGGCCTGCGCGGCACGCAGGTCCGGGTCGTCGTACAGGTGGGTGAAGGCGGCCTGGACGGCGGGCTGGAAGTAGTCGGAGAACCAGTCGTCGGGGTCGGGCTCGAAGGGCAGGCCGTCGGTGCGGGTGGCCCAGGCGGGAATGCCGTTGTGCCCGAAGGCCGGCCCGAACACGTCCTGGTGCCAGTCGACGAGCACCAGCACGCCGTGCCGGTCGGCCCGGTCCAGCACCCGGTCCAGGTAGCGGAGGTAGGCGGTGTCGTAACGGCCGCGGTGCGGCTCCACCTTCTCCCATTGGATGTTGAGCCGCAGCAGCGTGAACCCTTCGGCCGCCAGGCGTGCGACGCGCCTCTCCGTCACGGTGTCGGTCTTGCCGAGGTTGAGCCCGCGCAGCGTGCGGATGCGCCCCTGCCGGTCGGCGAACCGGACGCGGCCGTCCGGGGTGGTCACCGTGCCGGACGGCACGGCGACCGCCTCCGCCCGGGCCTCGGCCGACGCCGGAGTCTCCGGGAGGAGGGCCGTACCGAGCGCGAGGAAGAAGGACAGCAGGGTCAGGGCGGCGCGGCGCAGACGCATGGGGCCTCCGGGGCGGACGGACGGCGAGTGAGCCGTGGGCTCGCCGGACTCCGCATCCTGACGCCCGGGGCGTGGATCGGCAAGACCGCCGACGGACTCGGCTAGGCGGTACGGGGGAGCCGTTCGGCGGCGCGGTCCCATGCGGTGGTGTCGCGCGGCTCGTAACGCACGGGCGACAGGTTCTCGGCGACGAGGGCTCGCATCTCGGAGAGGCTGTCGACGACACCGTGCGCCCGGGCCTGGAGGAGGAGGTTGCCCAGCGCCGTTGCCTCGGCCGGGCCCGCGGTGACCGGCAGCCCGGTGGCATCGGCGGTCCACTGGCACAACAGCGCGTTGCGTGCCGCGCCGCCCACCAGGTGGATGCGGCGCAACGGCCGTCCGGCCAGGGCGGCGGCCTCCCGGAGCGTACGGCGGTGGGCGAGGGCGAGGCTTTCCAGGACGCAGCGCACGATCCCGCCGCGCGTCCGGGGTACCGGCTGCCCGGTGCGTTCCAGAGCGGCGGCGATCCGTGCGGGCATGTCGCCGGGGGCGAGGAACACCGGGTCGTCGGGATCGATCAGGGCGGTGAACGGCGTGGCCTCGGCGGCCGCGTCGAGCAGCGCGGCGAGGCCGGTGCCGCCCCACTCGCGGCGGCACTCCTCCAGCAGCCACATGCCCATGATGTTGCGCAGGTAGCGGGTGGTGCCGTCGACGCCGCGCTCGTTGGTGAAGTTGGCGGCCCGGGACTCCTCGGTCAGCACCGGCGCGTCGAGTTCCAGCCCGGCCAGTGACCAGGTACCGCAGGAGATGAAGGCGGCCCCGTCCTCCTGGATCGGGACGGCCGCCACCGCGGAGGCCGTGTCGTGCGAGGCGACGGACACCACCGGGGTGCTCTCCGGGAGCCCGGTCGCCTCCGCGACGTGCGGCAGCAGCGTACCGGCCCGGTCACCGGGCCGGCGCAGCGGCGGGAAGAGCGAACGGTCCAGCCCCAGGCGGGAGATGAGCGGATCGGACCAGGTGCCGGCGGCGGCGTCGAAAAGGCCGGTGGTGGAGGCGTTGGTCTCCTCCGCGCCCACCGTGCCGGTCAGCCAGTACGTCAGCAGGTCCGGCAGGAGCAGCAGTTTCCGTGCCGCGGACCAGCGGCTCGTGCCGCGCTCGGCCGCCAGCTGGAAGACGGTGTTGAACGGCAGGTGCTGCAGCCCGGTACGGGCGTACAGCTCGGCCGGCGGAACCACCGAGTGCACCGTCGCCACGGCGGACGCGGTGCGCCCGTCCCGGTAGCTGTACGGCAGGCCGAGCAACTCGCCCGCGGCGTCCAGGAGTCCGTAGTCCACCGCCCAGGTGTCCACGCCGATCGAGGCGATACCCGGCCCCGCCTTGCGCAGACCGGCGAGGACGTTCGCGTAGAGGCCGGTGATGTCCCAGTGCAGCCCGTCGGGCAGGCGGAGCGGGGCGTGGGAGAAGCGGTGGACCTCGGTGAGGCCGAGGGTTCCGGGGCCGACGGTGCCGGTGATGACCCGGCCGCTGGTGGCGCCCAGGTCGACGGCGGCGAAGGTGGCGGACATGGTGGATCTCCGATAAGAGGGCGCCGGTGCCCCGTCGCGACGGGGCACCGGCGGAACGGTGTCGCCGGCGGAACGGTGTCGCCCGGTCAGCGTGTCGTCGGCCGGCGTGTCGTCGGTCAGCGCAGGAAGGCGGCGGCGACGCCGGCGTCGACCGGGACGTGCAGACCGGTGGTGTGGGTGAGGTCGCCGCCGGTGAGCGCGAAGACGGCGTTGGCCACGTGCTCCGGGAGCACCTCGCGCTTGAGCAGGGTGCGCTGGGCGTAGTACTCGCCGAGCTTCTCCTCCTCCACCCCGTACACCGCGGCGCGCTTCGCGCCCCAGCCGCCGGCGAAGATGCCGGAGCCGCGGACGACGCCGTCGGGGTTGACGCCGTTGACCCGGATGCCGTCCGCACCCAGCTCGGCGGCGAGCAGCCGGACCTGGTGGGCCTGGTCGGCCTTGGTGGCCGAGTAGGCGATGTTGTTCGGCCCGGCGAACACACCGTTCTTCGACACGATGTAGACGATGTCACCGCCCATGCCCTGCGCCTTCATGGTGCGGGCCGCCTCGCGGGAGACCAGGAAGGAGCCGCGGGCCATGATGTCGTGCTGGAGGTCCCAGTCGCGGGCCGTGGTCTCCAGCAGGGGCTTGGACAGTGAGATGCCCGCGTTGTTGACGACCAGGTCCACGCCGCCGAAGGCCAGCGCGGACGCGGCGAAGGCGGCGACGATCTGCTCCTCGTCGGTCACGTCGACGGTGACCGCCACCGCGGTGTCCGGGCCGCCCAGCTCCTCGGCGACGGCCGCGGCCGCCTCGGCGTTCAGGTCGGCGACGACCACACAGGCGCCCTCGGCGGCCAGCCGGCGCGCGGTGGCCTTGCCGATACCGGAGCCGCCGCCGGTCACCAGCGCGACACGGGTGGCGAGCGGCTTGGGCTTCGGCATCCGCTGGAGCTTGGCCTCCTCCAGCGCCCAGTACTCGATGCGGAACTTCTCCGACTCCTCGATGGGGGCGTAGGAGGAGACGGCCTCGGCGCCGCGCATCACGTTGACGGCGTTGAGGTAGAACTCGCCGGCGACCCGGGCGGTCTGCTTGTTCCTGCCGAACGAGAACATGCCGACGCCCGGCACCAGCACGATGGCCGGGTCGGCGCCGCGCATCGCGGGGGAGCCGGCGTCGGCGTGCCGCGCGTAGTAGGCCGCGTACTCCTCGCGGTACGCCGCGTGCAGCTCGGTCAGCCGCGCGACGACGTCGTCGACGGGTGCGTCGGCGGGCAGGTCGACGACGAGCGGGCGGACCTTGGTGCGCAGGAAGTGGTCGGGGCAGGAGGTGCCCAGCGCCGCCAGGCGCGGGTGCTCGGCGCGGGCCAGGAAATCCAGCACCGGACCGGCGTCGGTGAAGTGCCCGACCTGCGGCGCGTCGGTCGAGGTGAGGCCGCGGACGACCGGGGCGAGTGCGGCGGCCTTGGCACGGCGCTCGGCCTCGGGCAGCGGGCCGTAACCGTCGAGCAGCGGGCCGAAGGGCTCGGGCCTGCCGCGCTCGGCGAGGAACGTCTCGGCGGTGCGGATCATCCACAGTGCGTTGGTCTCGCACTCCTCGGAGGTCTCGCCCCACGCGGTGATGCCGTGGCCGCCCAGGATGACGCCGACGGCCTGCGGGTTGGCTTCCTTCACGGCGGCGATGTCCAGGCCGAGCTGGAAGCCGGGGCGGCGCCACGGCACCCACACGACCTTCTCGCCGAAACACTCGGCGGTCAGCTTCTCGCCGTCCGCCGCGCAGGCCAGCGCGATACCGGAGTCCGGGTGCAGGTGGTCGACGTGCGGGGCGTCGACGAGGCCGTGCATGGCGGTGTCGATGGACGGTGCGGCGCCGCCCTTGCCGTGCAGGCAGTAGTCGAACGCGGCGACCATCTCGTCCTCGCGGGCCACCCCCGGGTACACCTCGGTCAGTGCGCGCAGCCGGTCGAGGCGGAGCACGGCGAGGCCGGACTCGGTGAGGGTGCCGAGGTCACCGCCGGACCCCTTGACCCACATGAGCTCCGCGTCCCGGCCGGTGACCGGGTCCGTCACGGTGCCCTTGGCGGAGGCGTTGCCGCCGGCGTAGTTGGTGTTGCGGGGGTCCGAGCCGAGCGTGTGGGCGCGCTTCAGCAGGGCGTCGACTGCGGGGTGTGCAGCGGGCATTGCGGATCCTTCGGGGAGGCTTCTGGCGGGCTTCTGGGAGGTGGCTGCGGGTGGGGCGAGTACGGGCGGGGCGGGTCAGGCGCCCCAGCCCGCCTGCTGTCCGCCGACGCGCTCGGCGGCGATGCGCTTCTGGTTGCCGGAGGCGAGGTAGGCGCGGTACGGGTCGGCGTCCAGGCCCATCTCCTCGCGCACCTCGGCGAGCAGCGGACGGACGTCGGTGTTGTACGCGTCCATCAGGGCGGCGTTGGCGGCCAGCACATCGCCCTCGCGCTGGGCGGCGGAGAGCGCCTCCAGATCGACCAGCAGGGCCTTCGCGGTGGCCTCCTGCACGTTCATCACGGACCGGATCACGGCCGGGATCTTGGCCTCGATGTTGTGGCACTGGTCGAGCATGAACCGTACGTCGCGGGCCGGGTCGAGGCCGCCGTTCTTGGTGACCTCGTGCAGGATGCGGAAGAGCTGGAACGGGTCGGCGGCACCCACCATCAGGTCGTCGTCCGCGAAGAAGCGGGAGTTGAAGTCGAACGCGCCGAGCTTCTTCTCGCGCAGCAGGAACGCGACGATGAACTCGATGTTGGTGCCCGGTGCGTGGTGCCCGGTGTCGACGCAGACCGTGGCCTTCTCACCGAGCTTGAGGCAGTGCGCGTAGGAGGTGCCCCAGTCCGGCACGTCGGTGGCGTAGAAGGCGGGCTCGAAGAACTTGTACTCCAGCACCATCCGCTGCCCGTCCCCGAGCCGCCCGTACACCTCCGCCAGGGCCTCGGCGAGGCGGTCCTGGCGGGCGGTGATGTCGTCCTGGCCCGGGTAGTTGGTGCCGTCGGAGAACCACAGCTTCAGCGCGTCGGAGCCGGTCGCGTCCATGACGTCGACGCACTCCAGCAGGTGGTCGGTGGCCTTGCGGCGCACCTTCGGGTCCGGGTGGGTGACCGAGCCCAGCTTGTAGTCGTCGTCCTGGAAGACATTGGCGTTGATCATGCCGATGCGCACGCCGCGTTCCCTGGCGTGGTCGGCGAGCCGTTGATAGTCCTCGACACGGTCCCACGGGATGTGCAGCGAGACGACCGGGGCGATCCCGGTGTACCGGTGGACCTGCGCCGCGTCGTCCAGCTTCTCGTACGGATCGCGCGGGACGCCGGGCTGGGCGAACACCTTGAAGCGGGTGCCGGAGTTGCCGTAGCCCCACGAAGGGGTCTCGATCACCTGGGACTTGAGGGTTTCCTTCACGGCCGCGAGGGCGGAGTCGGACATGGTACCTCCGAGGGTCGGAATGGACTGGGGACCGGCCGGAGCGGTGCGTCAACCGCGGACGGTGGCCCGTTCGGCCTCGATCTCGTCGAGGGACTTGCCGGTGGTGTTCGGCATGAAGACACCGAGGACGCCGCAGACGACGAGGCAGGCGGTGAGGAACCCGGCCACCACACCGATGCCGGTCTCCGCCAGTACCGGCACGAAGAAGGACCAGATGCCGAGCGCGACCCGGGCCACGCCGAAGGTGATGCCCTGCGCGGTGCCGCGCAGCATGGTCGGGAACAGCTCCTGGCTGACGGTCTTGTAGAAGCCCTCGCCCGCCATGGTCTGGCCGATGCCGAAGAGCAGCACGTTCAGGAGGATCACCGGCACGGTGAACGGCAGGACCAGGAAGAGTCCCCAGGCGACGATCTGCATGAGCGCGCCGGTCACCCACATCACCTTGCGGTGCCGGTGGCCGCGGTCGGCGAAGCGCATGTAGAGGGCGACGGTACCGACGCAGGCGAGCAGGAAGCCGCCGCACTGCAGCGCGACGCTGGTGGCCTGGCTGCCGGCGCCGAGGGTCTTCACCATGTACGGGGTGAAGATGCCGTTGGTGCCGGCCATCAGGTTCCAGGTCAGGTAGATGCCGCCGGTCCACAGCAGCGCCTTGAGGTGCCGGCCGGTGAGCAGGTCGCGGGCCCGTACCCGGACGGTCTTGGCCTTCTCGGCGGCGGCCTGCCAGGCGACCGACTCGCGCATGCCGCGCCTCAGGGCGTACGTGACGAGAGCGACCAGGAACAGGTGCAGGAAGACGATGCGGATGCCGAGCAGCCCCAGCGGAGCCAGCGCGAAGGCCAGCAGCAGGACGACCACCGGGCCGAGGTTCCAGGTGACCTGGGTCAGCCCCATCAGCTTCCCCCGGGCCCTGGCCGGGGAGAGCTCGCCCACCAGCGCGAGCGACGTGGGGACGTCGGCGCCGACCGCGACACCGACGACGAAGGTACCGGCGAAGAGCATCACCGGGTTCACCGCGAAGGCGATCAGCAGGATCGCCGCCGCGTAGACCAGCAGGTCGTACTGGTAGATCCGCTTGCGGCCCAGCTTGTCGCCCAGCCGGCCGCCGATCAGGGCTCCGATCGCGGCGCCGATGGCGTTCGGGCCGATGGCGGCGAGGACGCCGACCGCGCTGCCGGAGAGCCCCATCTCCTCCCTGAAGAGGGCGAGACCCGAGCCGAGAGCGACGATGGAACCCGCGTCCAGGTAGGAGGCCATGCCGGCCAGCGCTGTCCACTTCCACTGCTGCCTGGTCACCTTGCTGTCGTCACCGACAGGTGGTCTCTCACGGGATTCCGTGGCTGACATGCGGACTCCTTCGTCCCAGGGGCGGGGCCGACGGCGATGACCGGCACCAGGCACCGCCGCCTTTGAAACGTATTAAGAACATGGGCTCGATGCCGGACGGCGTCAAGGGGTGAGCAGGAAGCGACCGTGAGAGGCACGTCACATGGAGATGCGCCGACGAGTGGCGCGAAGTAGCCGTTACGCCCTCATCCGGGCATAGGTGGCGGCGAGTGATTGACGCCCTGAGTGGTAGGGCCTACCGTTCCCTCGGTTCTGAAACCTTTCAAACGGGAGTGGCGGCCATGCAGCGCGTGTGTTTCCTGCTCAAAGTCCGGTCCGACCGTCTGGAGGAGTACCGGCGACGGCACGAGGAGGTCTGGCCGGACATGCTCGCGGCTCTCACCGCTTCCGGCTGGCACAACTACTCGCTCTTCCTCCGCGAGGACGGCCTCCTCGTCGGCTACCTGGAGACCGAGGACTTCGCCGCCGCTCAGCGGGCCATGCAGGCCACCGAGGTCAACGCCCGCTGGCAGCACGAGATGGCCGGCTTCTTCGAGGACCTGGACGGTGGCGGCCCGGACCAGGCGATGCGCCCCCTGACCGAGGTCTTCCACCTGGCCTGAGACACGTGCGGCTGAGCGCGCGGCAGGCCCCACGGGGTCATCCGCGCGCACCACCGCCGTACTGCCCGAACTCCCAACTGAACGAGCCGAGCTCCGGGTGATCGGTGTCCCGTGAGAGCCGGAGCCTCCACAGGGGGCGCGGGCCGACCGACGTGCGGCGGGCCGCAACGTCGGTTCGGCGCCGGGTCACAGGCCCCGGCGGCGCTCCCACGCCTCGTTGAGGGCCAGCCACGGGGTGGTGTCTGATGTGGGGCGTCCGGGCTGCGGGCGGGGCGTGCCGGTGTGCTTGCTCAGGCGGCGTAGACGCAGGCGCAGGAACCAGGGCGGGCGCGAAAGGAACGACGCAGGGGGGCGCGTCACGGGGTGTCCGGTGCGCTGAGTTCGAGGACGGCCCGGACGGCGGATTCCAGTGCGTAGGTCATGGAGCCACCGTTGGGCTCGTACGCGGTGTGCTCGCCGGCGAAGTGGATCCGTCCCTCCGGCCGTCGTATGGCGGGCATGAGTGCGGTGTGTCCCACCTCCGGCAGGAGATAGGCGCCCTCGACGAAGGGTTCCTGGTCCCAGGCCACCGAGGTGCCGACCTCGAAGTGGTCCTTGGCACCAGGGAAGATCCGGTCGACCTCTTCGAGGGTGAAGCGCAGCCGCTCCTCCTGCGACATCGCGGTGACCGCCTTCGCTCGCCAGCCCGACATCAAAGCCTCCAGTATGGCCCGCGGGCCGGGAAGCTGGGGGGTGGCGTCGCGTACCCAGCGGATGGGCAGGTCAGTGGAGACGCTGGTGCGCGCGGAGGTCCAGAAGCGTTTGCGCATCTGGAGGTAGACACGCACTATCGATGCGTACCGCAGCTGCCGGATGGCCGCGTGCTTGGCCTGCGAGAGCCTGGCGTTGGACAGGTCGATGCGCCGCATCGCGCTGAACGGTACGGTCAGTACGACCCTGTCGGCCGTCATCGTGTGGAAGCCGCCGTTGTCGGCGAACGTCACCCGCGCGGCGGTGTCGTCCTGGGTGACCCGGACGACGGGCTTGGCGTAGTGGATGCGCCCCTTGAGGTGTTCCGCGAACGCGGCGGGGAAGCGGTCGGTGCCGCCCTTGATCTTGGCCCAGCGTTCGTCGGCCAGGGTGAGAGAGCGCGGGCTGGACTCGTACCGAAGCCAGGACAGTGCGGATGCGGTGTCCAGGTCGCCGCCCCGCATCTCCAGGAACATCGGTTCCAGCAGAGTGATGGCCGCGTCCGAGGCGCCGCGTTCCTTCAGTACCTCCGTCACCGAGCGGCGGTCGAAGGGGGCGAGTCTGTCCGTGAGCGTCCACTGGGGTCTGCCCAGGTCCGGCTGGAGTTCGCGGCTGAGCGAGCGCACGTAGCGCTCCATCATCGCGCCGACGTCCAGGCCCTTCTCCTTGTCGCTGAGCGGCAGGCCGCTTCGCGCGAGGTCGGCGGCCTCCGGCTGGATGAACCGGGAACGGAGGAAGTAGGAGAAATTGGCGTTGAGCAGGTCGGACGGCTCCAGCTCGACACCGAGTTCACTGAGGTAGTGCATCGCGTAGTGGCAGTGCGGGGTCACCGTCATGGCGCCCGCTTCGGCGTACAGGCCGTCGGCGAACGGCTCGCGCACGGTGTAGGCGCGTCCGCCCGCCCGGGTGGTGGCTTCCAGCACCGTGACGTCGCAGCCCTGCCGCGCCAGTTCATAGGCGCTGCCCAGGCCGGCCAGTCCCGCGCCCACCACGATGACCTTCTCGGGCAGCCGGAGTCCGTCGAACCCTTGGTCCAGGGCGTGGCGCACCTCGCTCTGTGTGGGTTCACGCATCGGTGCTCCTCCGCCCGTCGCGCCCGTGCCGGAACCGACCGGCCCGGGCGTAGTGCGGTGATCGGTCATGGCTCCGCGTGGCAGTGAGACACATACGCGGTCTCCTCGCTCGGATTCGTCGGGTCGGTGCGGCTGCCCGTGGAAAGGCAGCGATGATTTCTGTTGGGAAAGCACATTGCATCCACGGCGTAATTCCGTCAAGATCTGGCCCGTGTAGCGAGGGCGCAAGGCGAGGTGGCCGGAAGACGCATGGTCTCTCCCCGGCAAGGTGGTTTCCTGCGGGACGTCGTCTCGCGTTCAACTAACCAGTAAATCGTGATACGTTTACCCCGATTCACCGTTTCCGTGTTATCGAGCAGATCAGAGGTGAGGCGAATGACGACCAGTGGCGAGTCGTCCGTCCAGCGGCCCGGTCTGCGGGCGGAGATCGAGGACACCCTGGCCTACCTGACGTGTTCGCTGGTCGCCCGCAGGACGCGTGCCACGCCCGAACGCGTGACATGGCAGCAGTACGACGTGCTGGAACTCCTGCGACTCCGCGGGCCGATGACGCCCTCGGTGTTGAGTGAGTCCCTCGGAGTCTCCCGGCAGACCATGTCCAAAGCGCTGCGCATTCTCAAGGACCAGGAACTGGTGGAGCAGTCAGCTCAGAGCGAGGACAAACGCGAGCAGACCACCTCGATCACGCTTTGTGGCCACCAGTTTCTGGCCCGCGCCGCCCGAGGGCGACGGGAGAACGCCAGGGTCGTCGAAGATGTCCTGTCGGCGGCGGAGCAGGCCGCTTTCGTCGAACTGTGCGGCAAGGTGGCGAATGCCCTGAACGCCGCGCCTCCGCCGTTTCCGCTGCGCGATCTGTGAGCCGGCGGCCGGCCGCCGAGCCGTCCCGCACCTGCCGCGCCGAGGCGGTGTGCGCGCAGCCCGGCGCGGAGCCGGCGAACACACCGCCTTTCTCCGGACGTGCCGGCGGCGTCTCCTACCAGCTCCAGCCCCGTTCCGCGGGCGGCGTCCAGACGTCGGCCTTCTCCAGGTAGGGGAAGACCTGACCGATCAGTTCGATGTCCTCCGCCGCGTACAGCGACGGCAGGAACATGAAGCCGCGGATGCCGGTCTGCCGGTGCATGTCGAGGATCTGTTCCGCCACCGTTGACGGTGAGCCCACCAGCACCTTGCTGCCGCAGGCGATGCCCAGGGTGCGAGCGATGTCGTCGAATTCCCCTCCGTAGTTCGCCTTGTAGGTCTCGCTGCCGCCCATCAGCTCGGTGGCGATGTCGCGGGCGCAGTCCATGTCGAGGGAGTCGCGCACCCAGTCGTACTTCTCCTGCGCCTCGCGGTCGGACCTGCCCAGGATGATGCCCGTGGCTCCGGCCATGTTGACTTCCAGGGGGGACCGGCCGTGCCGCTCGGTACGTTCCGCCAGGCCCTCCACCATGGCCCGCATCTTGGCGTAGTCGTCCGGCAGCGGAGTGAAGGCGAAGTCGCAGGTGTCGGCGATGAGTTCCTGCGCCACCGGTGAGACGCCCGCGTTGAACAGGCATGGCGGGTCCTGCAGCGGATGCGGACTGATCATCTTGCCGCTGAACCGGAAGTACTCGCCCTCGAAGTCGACCTGCCCGCCGCGTGCGGCCCACAGCTGCTTGACCGCCTCCACCGCCTCGGCCGTGGTGGCGTAGCGGGTCTCGTGGCTGGCGTCGGGGACGGTGATGCCCAGCAGCGACAGCTCGTCGGGTTTCCAGCCGGGGACGATGTTCCAGCCCCAGCGGCCTCCGCTGAGCACATCGAGGTTGGCGCCCATACGCGCGATGACCGCCGGGGGGAAGTAGCGCGTGTGGAAGGTGGTGACCACGCCGATGTGCCGGGTGGCGGCCATGACGACCGGTGCGAAGACGGGCGCCGACATGTGGGGCTCGGCGTGGCCGATGCGCCAGCTGTTCTCGCCGTGGGGTATGTAGCCGTCCGCGAAGAAGACGTAGTCGAAACCGGCGTCCTCCACCCGGCGGGCCAGGTCCATCTGGGCGTCGACGTCGAACGGGTCGGGGTTGCGGTCCGCCACCTCCTTGGAGGTGGTGGTGGGCGTGGGAGAGCTGAGCCACATCAGTCCGAACCGCATCCGGTCATCGGCCAGACGCGGCTTGAGCGTGCCTCGGGGCATTCTCGTGGGTGTCCTTTCGAATCGTGCACCGGTGTGGGTATGAGCCGGTGCGGCGCATGAGCGGATGCCGAGCGCGAGGTGGCTCCCGGGCCGCTGCCGGCATGCGTACGCCGGCAGCGGCCCATCCGGTCACCTGCCGGCTCGGCTGAGGTCCTTCTTCAGGTAGGCAGCGGTGAGGGAGTCCGCTGCGTCGAGGAGCCGGCGCGGGGTGCCCTCGAAGACAAGGCGGCCGCCGTCGCGTCCCGCGCCGGGTCCGATGTCGATGATCCAGTCCGCGCGTTTGACGACGTCGAGGTCGTGCTCGACCACGACGACCGTGTTGCCCTTGTCGACGAGGGTGTCGATGAGGTCGATCAGCCGGTCCACGTCGGCCATGTGCAGACCGGTGGTGGGCTCGTCGAAGACGAACAGCCCTGAGGTCTCCCTGAGCCGGTCGGCGAGTTTGATGCGCTGGCGTTCACCGCCGGACAGCGTGGACAGCGGCTGTCCGAGGGTGAGGTAGGGAAGGCCGACGTCGCTGAGGGTCGCAAGCCGGCGGACCACGGGCTTCTCGGTGAAGAAGTCCAGCGCCTCCTCGACGGTCAGGGCGAGGGTCTCCACGATGTTCTTGCCGTTGAAGCGCAGGTCCAACACCTCGTCACGGTAGCGGCGTCCCTCGCACCGCTCGCAGACGGTGGTCACCGGCTCCATGTAGGCCAGGTCGTTCTGGATCTCGCCCCGGCCCTGGCAGGCCGGGCAGGCCCCGTCGGAGTTGAAGCTGAACATGCCCGGTTCGGTGTGCGTGGCCTTGGCGAAGAGCTTCCGCACGGTGTCCATGATGTTGACGTAGGTGGCGGGCGTCGAGCGGGAGGAGGAACCGATCGCCTCCTGGTCGATCACGATGGCATCGGGGAACTGCGGGACCAGCGCGCCGTGGACGAAGGAACTCTTGCCCGATCCGGCGACGCCCGTCACCACGGTCAGGACGCCTTCGGGGATGTCCACCGACAGGTCCTGGAGGTTGTGCAGGCTTGTTCGCCTCGTGGCGAGTGTGCCGCGCGGCGTGCGGACGCGTTCCTTGAGCCCGGTCTCGCGGCTCAGCCAGCGTCCGGTCATGGTGTCGGCCTTGCTCAGCTGGGCCGCGGTGCCTTCGAAGACCACCTCGCCGCCGTGGGTGCCGGCGCCCGGCCCCATGTCCACCACGTGGTCGGCGATGCCGATCACGTCGCGGGAGTGCTCCACGACCAGCACGGTGTTGCCTTTGTCCCGGAGCGCGAGAAGCAGTTCGTTCAGCCGGTGCACGTCGCGTGGGTGGAGCCCGACGCTGGGCTCGTCGAAGATGTACGTCAGGTCGGTGAGGCTGCTGCCCAGGTGGCGGACGATTTTCAGCCGCTGGCCCTCACCACCGGACAGTGTGGAGGTCTCGCGGGCGAGGCTCAGGTAGCCGAGGCCCACCGACTCGATACGCCGCAGCACGGACAGCGCGGCGTCCACCACGGGCTTGGCGGCCGGGACGTCGATGCTCTCCAGCTCCGGGATGAGGTCGGCGATCTCCATCGCGGCGTAGTCGGCGATGTTCTTCCCGTTGATCTTCGATGCGCGTGCCGCTTCGTTGAGACGGGCGCCTCCACACGCCTCGCAGGCTCCGGCCGCGACGACCGCTTCGACCGCCTGCCGCTCCTTGTCCTTGAGCCTTTCCAGGCCGCCTTTGAGATAACGGCGGTTGAAGCGGACGACGATTCCCTCGTACTCGTTGGAGTAGGTGAGTTTGCGTCCCTGGCGTTCGACCTTGAATCCCTCGCCGTACAGCAGGAGCTCTCGGTCCTGCTGGCTGAATTCCCGCAACGGTTTGTCCGGGTCGAACAGTCCCGACTGCGCGTACAGCTGCCACTGGAAGCCGCCCACCGCGAACAGCGGCGAGCGGATCGCCCCCTCGTTGAGCGACAGGTCTTCGTCCAGCAGCCGGCCGAGGTCGAGCCGGGCGACCCGGCCCAGGCCCTCGCACTCCGGGCACATACCGTGCGGGTCATTGAACGAATAGGCGCTGGACTCTCCGGCCGAGGGCTTGCCGTGGCGGGAGAAGAGCACCCGCAGTGCCGGGTTGACCTCGGTCATCGTGCCGACCGTGGACCGCGAGTTGCCGCCCACCGGACGCTGGTCCACCACGATCGCGGTGGACAGATTCTTGATGACGGCCGCATCCGGGCGCTCGTACTTCGGCAGGCGGTTGCGGATGAACCAGCTGTAGGTCTCGTTGAGCTGGCGCTGGGACTCCACCGCGACGGTACCGAAGACGATGGAGGACTTCCCGGAGCCGGACACCCCGGTGAAGACGGTCAGCTCTCCTTTGGGAATGGTGAGCGACACGTTCTTGAGATTGTTCTGCCGGGCACCTTGGAGAATGATGCAGTCTTCGGTGTGCCGCTTCCGCTGGCCCGCCATGAAATCGTCCTCCTGCCGAGAGCGGTCGTCCGCCCGACCGCGAACCCCTATGGTTTCTTTTTGGAAACCAAGTTAACATCCGCTGGTTCAGCGAGCTACCGCGTACGCCTGTTCGCCACGCGGACTCGCGGCACCGAAGACCAGCCCGTCGGCCGCCCGTCCGGTTGCGCAGACCTTGCCCAGCGACCGCGCCGGGGCGATCCGCACGACGTGGCCGCGCCAGCGCAGCTCTTCCACGACGCGCTCGGGGCAGCCGTGCTCCACCACCACGCTGCCCGGAGTGGCGACGTGCGGGGTGAAGGAGGAGGGCACCGCGTCGGTGTGGAACGCCGGCGCCTCCACCGCCTCCTGTACGCCCGAGCCGAAGTCCACGTGCTGCAGGAAGAAGTTCAGCGTCCACTGGTCCTGCTGGTCGCCACCGGGCGTGCCGAACGCCATGTACGGTTCACCGTCGCGCAGCACCAGGGTGGGGGAGAGAGTGGTGCGTGGGCGCTTGCCGGGAGCGACGGCGTTGGGGTGGCCGGGGACCAGGTTCGCCATCTGCCCCCGGGTGCCCAGCGGAAAGCCCAGCCCCGGCACTACGGGGGAGCTCTTGAGCCAGCCGCCGCTGGGCGTGGCGACCACCATGTTGCCCTCGCTGTCGGTCGCGCTGACGCAGCAGGTGTCGCCCTTGGCCTGGGTCAACTGGACGATTGCGGGAATGCCGTCGCCCAACTGCCGCAGCCACTCAGGGCCGTCGGCCACGGCGGGGCCCGACACCGGCGGCATGACCGGTATCCGGCCGCCGGGCGAGCCGGGCCGCAGCTCCAGCGACGCCCGTTCCTCGACCAGCGCACGGCGCGCGGCCGCGTACTCGGCACTCAGCAGGATGTCCACCGGTACGTCCGTGTGGTCCGGGTCGCCGTACCACGCCTCCCGGTCGGCGAACGCCAGCTTCGCGCACTCCACCACGGTGTGCAGGTGGTCGGCGCTCCCCGGCTCCGTGCGGGAGAGGTCGAAGCCCTCCAGCAGGGCGAGTTGTTGGAGGAAGACAGGACCCTGAGACCACGGGCCGCTCTTGTGGACCGTGTGGCCGCGGTACTCGCCGACCAGGGGGGCTTCGACCGTCGCCCGCCACGATGCCATGTCGTCACCGGTGAGCAGGCCGGCGTGGCGCTGCCCGGTGGCGTCGAGCATCGGGGTGCCGGTGACGAACTTGTCGATCGCCTCGGCCACGAAGCCCTCGTAGAAGGCGGTCTCGGCGGCCTCGATCTGCCGTTCACGGCCACCGCCTGCCGCCTGGGACTCCTCGGCCAGCAGCCGGAAGGTACGGGCCAGTTCGGGGTTGGTCGTCCGCGCTCCGGCGGCGGGAGGCTTCCCGCCTCGCAGGTAGGTACGGCCGGACTCGGTCCACTCCTCGCGGAACAGCGGCGCCAGCACGTCGATCATCTGCGCGGCCTTCGGCAGGATCGGGAAACCCTTCTCGGCGTACCCGATGGCCGGGGCCAGCACCTGCGCCGGTGTCAGCCGTCCGTGGTCCCGCAGCAGCCGCATCCACGCCCCGAAGGCGCCGGGCACGCAGGCAGCCAGGAGCCCGGAGCCCGGTATCGCCGCCAGCCCCTGGTCGCGGAACGCCTCGATGGTGGCGGCCCGGGGCATCGGTCCCTGCCCGCAGATCACGTCCACACGGGCGGTGCGGGCATCGTAGGCCAGGATCGGCACGTCCCCGGCCGGGCCGTTGAGATGGGGCTCGACCACCTGGGTGACGAAGGCAGCGGCGACGGCCGCGTCGAAGGCATTCCCTCCCTGCGACAGCATGTCCATACCGGCCGCGGCGGCGAGCCAGTGGGTGGCGGCGACGGCTCCGCGGGCACCCTTGAGTTCGGGTCGGCTGAGCATGAGGTTCCTTTCCTCGGGTCGGCGTGCGGACGGTACGTCCGTGCCTCGGTCAGTGGGAGGAGGCCGCGTCGGCGGCAGGGTTCCGGCCGGCGGACGGGACGGTGCCTTGTGCGAGGGGAACGACCTGGCCGGAGACGGTGGCCGTCGGATCGTCGTCGTCGTACGTGGTGAGCGTGCACGTCAGCAGGGCCTGGCGCGCCGTCCCTACGCCCTGCCGCACCTGGAACTCGTGCGTCGCCGGCTCCGCCGGAAGCAGCCCGTTGTGCAGCAGCCACAGGCCCAGCGCGAGCGCGGCGGAGGAGCAGGCCGGGTCCTCGGGGATGCCGTACCCGGGTGCGAACATGCGGGCGTCCGCCTGTCGTCGGCGGGCGTCCCAGTGCAGGAGGAAGACGTCCTTCAGCCCGGCGCCGAGCAGCGCCTCCGGGTGGGGGGAGGCCTCGTGCAGCGCCTCGGGGCGGACGGGCAGGAAGTGGAAGCGGGGGCCGAATCCCGCCCGGCCCGCACGGCCCGGCCCCTCGTCGGCCAGCGCGGAGCGGGGCAGTCCGGCGGCGGCCAGCAGGGGGGCGGGGGCGACGGCCGCGCTCTCCAGCGGGTTCCCGGCGGCGATGGTGCCGTGGTGGTCGTCCACCGTGAGGGACAGCAGCTTCTCCCCGCACTGCTGCACCACGGGGCCGGACGCGAGGAGGCCGAGGCGGACCAGCGTCACCGCGGTGCCCAGGCTCGGATGCCCCCCGAAGGGGGACTCCGCCTGCGGAGTGAACACGCGGATGCGGTAGTCGGCCGAGGGGTGGGTGGCGGGCAGCACGAACACCGTTTCCGGCGTGCCGGTCCGTGCCGCCAGCGACTGCATCCGGTGATCGGTCAGCCCGGTCGCCTCCGGTACGACGGCCAGGAGCCCGCCGGAGGAGGGGCCGTCGGCGAACATACTCACGATCTCGACGTCAGGCACGCGGCCCTCCCAGGGGCAGGGAACGTCCGCCGGCAGGCGTGTCGCGGCCCGGCAGCAGGACGGTCCGGGCGATCTCCTCCAGTACCTCCGGCCTTCCCTCGTACGGGAACGACGGGCGAGGCCAGTGCACCACCATGTCGGTGAAACCCAGTTCCTCGAAGGTTCCGGTGGCGTCCCGGAACGCCTCGACGGAGTCCAGCACGCCACCGACCGCCGCTCCCGTGACCAGCAGCCGGCGGGCAGTGGCGGGATCGCGGCCGGTCGCGGCGCACGCCTTCTCCCACCCGTCGACCTGCTTTTCGAGTGCGGGAAGCATGCGGTCGTAGCGCGTCGCCTCGAAGCGTCCGGGCGGTCCAGCGGTGATCCAGGTGTCGGCGAAGCGGGCCGCGAGCCGCATCGCACGCGGGCCGGTGGCGGCCACCGCCAGTGGCATCCGGGGCTGCCGCACGCAGCCCGGCCGCATGTGCACGGCCTCGGCGGTGTAGTGGTGGCCGTGATAGGTGGTCTCCGGCTGCCGGAGCAGCAGGTCAATCAGCTCCACGAACTCCGCGAAGCGGCCGGCTCGCTCGCCCGGCGTCAACGACGGTCCGCCCAGCGCCGGTTCGTCGTAGCCGCCGGCCCCTGCCCCCGTACCGCAGATGACCCGGCCCCCGGACACGTCGTCCAGCGCCATCAGTTCCTTGGCCAGCGTCACCGGGTGGCGGAACGCGGGGGTGGCGACCAGGGTGCCCAGCATGATGCGCGAGGTGACCGTGGCGGCGGCGGTCAGTGTCGGCACGCAGCCGAACCAGGTCTCCTCGCGCAGCCACCGCCACATCAGATGGTCGTAGGTCCAGGCGTGGTCAAAGCCGTACTCCTCCGCCAGACGCCACTTCGGGGCGGCGTCCCGCCACCGGTTCTCGGGCAGGATGACGATTCCGTGACGCATCGTCACCGGTCCGAGGCCAGCGCCGGGGAACCCGTCGCCTCCTCGGCCACCTCGGAGAGGATGGCCAAGAAGTCACGTTCGTGACCGGTGACTTCGGGGCGGGTCAGCTCTTCGGGCAACTCGGACCCCGCCTCCCGGCCGTCCGGGTACAGAGCATTGTCCTTGACGTCCAGGGCAATGGCGGTCAGGCGGCGCAGCAGTTGAGCCACCACGTCGCGGGAGGAGGGGCGCGAGCGCAGCGTCAGGAAGTAGTTGTCGTAGACGACGCCCAGGACATCCGGGTGCTGCACTCCGCTGGGCACCGAGGCTTCCTGGAGCAGGGAGCGGCCGCTGGGCACCATGCGCGCGGCGATGCCGGCGTGGATGACCTGGTAGACGTGGACGGCCTGCGCCAGGTCCGCGGAGTCGCGCACGCACGGCAGCTTCTTGCCGCGGAACAGGGCCTGGACCGGCTTGTGGTCCGGCGCCCAGGTGCCGCTGAATCCGGGGTGCTGGAGGAACATGCTGGGCCGGATGACATCACCGTAGACGGTGCGGGGCATCGAGCCGGTGTAGAGCAGCATCGCACAGTAGCCCCGGACGTACCGCGTCATGGCCTTCAGCGCGGCGTCCCTTTCCGGTCCCTCCTCGGGCAGGCGCGCCAGTTCGCGGGAGAGCAGCTGCCACAGGATGAACGTCACCTGGTGGCCGGTGATCCAGCGGAACCAGTAGAGACGGTCCGAGGAATCGGCGGGCTGGACGCGTTCCGCCGGCCCGCCGCCCGCGGCGATGGCGGCGATGTGGCGGCAGGTGAGTGTGAACTCGGCCGGTACCGAGCCGGAGTCCGCTGCCTCCAGGCTGCCGGGCTCCGGCAGGGTCAGGGGCTCCAGTCCATAGGGGAAGTCCCCGAAGTCCCAGCGCCCGTGGTCCGGCAGTTCGGTGAGGACGGTGCCGGTTCCGGTGTTCATTCCACACCCTCCGGAAGGTAGGTGAACTCGTACTCCAGGCCGTTGACGTCCAGCACGTAGAGGCTCAGCACGCCGTCCTCGTCCACCACGATGTCGGTCGGCCCCTCGTCGCGCACGAACGTGTAGCGGCCGGACTCGTACAGCTCCAGCCAGCGGTCGCGCCACTCCGTCATCTCCTCCGGAGACCTCGTGGCCAGGCACAGGTGCTGGAACTGCGGCACCTCGGCCACAGGGGCGGGCGTGGCGTCGGCGGCGCGCTCGAAGACATGGATGCGCAGGTCGCCCGCGGCCAGTTCGACGAGGCGGGTGATGCCGGGAAGGCGGCTGCGTGTGAGGTCGGAGAACTTCTCCAGCGACCAGTTCTGCTCGCAGCCGAAGAACTCCCGGTACCAGCCCAGCGAGTTCTCCAGGTCGGAGGTCTGCACGCCGATGTGGTGGAACCGGAAGGCGTGCTCGGGCGATGCGCCGGGCGACGCCTCGCGCGTGATGGTGTTCCGCACTTTCGTCCTCTCGTTCGTCGGATCGCAGGGAAGAATTCACCTGCCGGGATTCGCTTGCCGAGGAAACGCTCTTGCGAGGGGGTGGAAGGCTACGGGGAGACTACGGTGATTTCCATTCGTTAATCAAGGGGGTTCAAGCGTCCATATTGCATCCGTACGGCACCGTCCGGTAGACCATTTGACCACCGGAGCTGATCGAAGAGAGGGCTGCGATGGAAGAGCAGTGGACCGCCATCGACATCTACGCGAGTGACCTTTTGGTGCCACAGGACGAGGCGCTGCGCGACGCCGCCGGGGCCAGCCGTGAGGCCGGGCTTCCGGAAATCGCTGTCTCACCCGCGCAGGGCAAATTCCTGCATCTGCTGGCGCGTACCGGCAAGGCGGCGAAGATCCTGGAGATCGGGACCTTCGGCGGCTACAGCACCATCTGGCTGGCGCGGGCGCTGCCGCCGGACGGGCTGCTGGTGACCTGCGAACGCGAGGAGGACTTCGCCAAGAAGGCGTGGGCCCGCATCCAGGCCGCCGGGGTGGCCGACCGCGTCGACCTGAGGACCGGCAAGGCTCTGGACACCCTGCCTGCCCTGGAGGCCGAGGGGCTCGGCCCGTTCGACATGGTCTTCATCGACGCCGACAAGGCCGGCGTTCCGGACTACTTCGCCTGGTCACTGCGGTTGTCCCGGCCGGGCACCGTGATCATCGTGGACAACGTCGTCCTGGAGGGCGCGGTGACCGACGCCGCCAGTGCGAACCCGGCCGTGCAGGGAGTGCGGCGGTTCCACGAGATGGTCGCCGCTGAGCCGCGGGTCAGCGCGACGACCCTGCAGACGGTGGGCGTACGTGGGCACGACGGGTTCACCTACGTGCTCGTCACGGGCTGAACCAGCACACCGCCGGAGGCGGTGCGGGTACCGCAACCGGTACCCGCACCGCCTCCGGCTTGCTCGCCCCGGCCACTCAGGCGTCGGGGTCGAGCAGATCGCCGACCCGCCAGCCGTTCAGGTCGTATTCCTCCATGCATTCCTCCGCGAAGCCCTTGTAGTGGTCGACGAGGCCGGACGCCTGCTGGGCGACCAGCAATTCCGTGCGGACATTCTCGTGATTCCCCGAGTAATTCCGCTCGTACAGCTCGTGCCGGCCCGCGAACTCCGTCCCGACGGAGTCCCAGATCAGCTTCATCAGCTTGACCCGCTCCACCGCATCGGAACCGGAGGAGCCCCGCACATACTTGTCCAGATACGGGCGCAGTTCCGGTTCCTGGAAATCCTTGGCGTGCGAATTGAGATAGATCAGCGCACTTCCCAGGTCTTGGTGGATGATTTCGCGTACCCGCGGATACCCCAGGGTCATGAACCAGCGGTACGCCATGCCGTAGTCGAGGTTGGGCATCACCGAGCCGTTCCGCCAGGTGTCGGGATTGTGCGCCATGGCGTCGCTCAGTCCCCAGAAGAGGTTCCGCCAGGCCAGCACCTCGCCGACCCGAGTCTGGATGCCGCGGAAGTCCTTGGTGCCGGTCATCTCGACGCCCTTGAGCAGGAGCCCGGCCAGGAAGTCCAGCTTGACCGCGAGCCGGGTGACGCCGTGGAAGGTGGACCGGTGCATGAACCCGGACGCCGACAGGAACGTCGCCGCCTTGGCCTGGTCACCGTAGATGAACACGTTCTCCCACGGCACCTTCACCTTGTCCAGGATGAAGATCGCGTCGTTCTCGTCCAGCCTGCTCGACAGCGGGTAGTCGAAGGGGCTGCCGACCCGGTCCGCCGCCATGGCGTACGACGGCCGGCAGATGAGCTTCACCCCCGGCGCATCCATGGGCAACGTGCACACCAGCGCGAACTCCCGCTTGCGCACGGGAAGTCCGTAGTGCGCCAGGAAGTTGTAGTGGGTCAGGGCCGACCCGGTGGCGACCACCTTGGCGCCGCTGACGATCAGGCCGTCGTCGCGCTCCTGCTCGACGTGCACGAACACATCGCCCACCTCGTCGGGCGCCTTGCCACGGTCGACCGGAGGATTGATGATCGCGTGGTTCCAGTAACTGACCCGCTCCTGCGCCTCGGTGTACCAGCGGCGGGCGTTGTCCGCGAAATCACCGTAGTAGTCGGGGTCGACGCCGAGGGTGGCGAGGAATCCCGCCTTGTAGTCGGGGCTGCGGCCCAGCCACCCGTAACTCATGCGCGCCCAGGCCGCAATGGCGTCGCGGTCGCCGACCAGATCCGCCGCGGAGCGTGGCACCCGGAAGAAACGGTGGGTGAAGCCGCCGTTTCCGGTGTCGGTCGGCGCGGTGAGCACGGAGGCGCGCTGCGGGTCGTGCAGGGCGTCGTACAGGCGGGCCGTCATGCGCGCGGTGTTGCGGAATGCCGCATGCTTGGTCACATCGTCCACCCGCTCGCCGTACGCCCAGATCTCCCGGCCGTCGCGGATGCTCTCCAGGTACTCGTCGCCCGTGTACGGCATCCGGGCGGGGGCGTGCGGCTGCTGCTCCGCCTGGGGCCCCTGGGGTCGGACCTGTTCGGCTGTCATGTCTGCCTTTCCATGGTCTGTCTAGTCGTTGGCGGCGAACTGCGGTCCGCTGGTGGGGTCATCCAGCGACCAGGCCCAGGCGGTGTCGGTGGGCTGTCCGGCGAGGTCGGGGAACGCGCCACGGAAGAACAACAGCGGCCGGCCCCGGTGGGCAGCGAACTCCCGCACCCGCCCCACGACCAGCAGGTGGTCGCCGCCGTCATAGGTGCGCCACGGCTCGCAGCGCAGGTGTCCCACGCCGCCGCCCAGCCGGGGGGCTTCGGTGTCCTCGTCGATCCACGGAACGGTGGCGGGAGCCGTCGAGCCGGCGAAGTGCATCGCCAGGTCCCGCTGGCCGTGGGCCAGGATGTTGATGGTGTACGGGCCCGCTGCCACGTGGGCGGCGCTGCGGCTACGGCGGTCCAGAGCGACGAGGACCAGCGGGGGGTCCAGCGAGACCGAGGTGAAGGAGTTGACGGTCGCGCCGTTGAGGAAGTCGCCCCGCCGGTAGGTCACCACCGTGACGCCGGTGGCGAAATTGCCCAGAAACGTGCGGAGCGCGCGCGGGGAGACCGCCTCCCGTGCTGTGCCGTGCGCGGTGCTCGTGCTGCTAGCGGCTGCCATGGGCGAACTCTTCCTCGTACGTGTGGTGCGGTGCGTCGTCGGCCGTGGACAGCGCGTCGGCCAGCAGGGCGCGGAGGATGGCCGGCCCGTCGTCGGTCAGGAAGGACTCGGGATGGAACTGGAGCGTCGCCAGGTTCCGGCCCCGCAGGCCGATCACTTCCTCGTCGGTACCGTGCACGATGCGCACAGGGCCCCGGCCGAAGGCCGTCTCTTCGACGACGTCCTGTGGTGTGACGGCGGTGTAGCTGTTGTAGAACCCCGCGCTGTACCACCGTCCGTGCAGCCACACCTTGCGTCTGCGGCCCTGGTTGGGCCGCGGCAACCGCACGAGGGGGACCCCCAGGAGGTGGCACACCAACTGGTGCCCGAGGCAGACGGCGGCCACAGGCAGACCGGGGCGGCCGAGCAGGGCACGGGCGGTCTCCCGCAGGCGGGTGATCTTCTCCCCGCGCACATCGGTGGGATCGCCCGGCCCGGGGCCGAGCAGCACGAGGTCGTGGCCGGTCTCCGTGGCCGGCCCGGCGGCCAGTTCCGCGGCCGCATGCCAGGGGACGACCGACACCCGATTGCCCAGGGCGCGCAACTGGTAGCCCAGCATGGCGGTGAAGGCGTCCTCGCCGTCGACGATCAGCACCGAGCGCGGGTCGTCGTCCGTCACGCGGCGTCGGCCCTCGTGCGAGCCGAGCCAGAAGGCGGACATGCCGGCGTTCCTGGCGCGCAACTCCTCCGCCACCGCCGGGGACACCTCCGTGCCCGCGACCGGGGCCTCGACGGGACTCGTGCGACCGGCCTGGCCGACACCGGTGAACCGGCTCAGCAGGGAGGCCGCCTTGGCCGAGGTCTCGGCGGTCTCCGCGTGCGGGCGGGAGTCGCGTACCACGGTCGCCCCGGCCGTCAGCCGCATCGTTCCGTCGGCGCGGATGTCGGCGGTCCTGATGAGGATGGCGGAGTCGAGCCTGCGTTCCCCGCCCTCGCCGGTGGAGGCCAGCGCGATGACGCCGCTGTAGTAACCGCGCCCGTCCGGCTCGTACCGAGAGATGACCCGGCAGGCGTTCTCCAGCGGGCTGCCCGTCACCGTCGGGGCGAACATCGTCGTGCGCAGGATGTCGGTGAACGAGCGACGGGAGCGGCCTTCGAGGAAGTACTCGGTGTGCGCGACGCGTGACATCCGCCGCAGCGCGGGTCCCGACACCCGCACTCCGCCGTGGCACAGCTCGGCCATCATTTTCAGTTCCTCGTCGACCACCATGTACAGCTCGTCGGCCTCCTTGGGGTCCTTCAGGAAGGTCAGCAGCCCGTCCTCGTCCGGCCCCTGCTCCCCGTAGCGATAGGTGCCGCTGATGGGATTCATCCGCACGGTGTCGCCGTCGACACGCACGTGCTGTTCCGGGGTGCTCCCGATCAGGTAACGGTCGCCGGTGTACACGAGGAAGGTCCAGTACGCGCCCCTCTCGCCGGTCAGCAGCCGCCCCAGCACGGCACGAGCGGTGCCGTCGCCGAACCCGTCGAGGCGGGCCCTGAGGCTGCGGGCCAGCACGAAGTTGGCGCCCTCGCCCGTGCCGATCTCGTTCTCCACGATCCGCTGGACGGTATGCGCGTAGGCGTCGTCGTCACGGTCGAAGTCCACCGGGCCGAGGGCGGGCGGCCGGCCGGGCAGGTCCTCCAGCAGTGCCGCGAGCGGGACCGAGGTGTGCTCGGCCACCTGCATCACCAGCAGTGGTTCGCCGTCGTCCGGGCAGGCGTAGCCGCGTTCGGCGATCTGGCGGTACGGCATCAGCACGAGCCGTTCGCAGCCGTCGCCTTCCAGCGTCACTTCATCCAGACTCCGGGCCTCGTGCATCGGACCCACCAGCACCTCGACCCGGTCGCCGGCACCGCTCCCGGGACGGTGCAGCAGCGCGTAGGGAGTGCCCGGGCCCGGGAGGCTCGACGCAGTGGTCATGTCCTCTCCCCGCTTTCCAGGGCGTCCAGCACCGCACCGGCCGGCGGGACCACGGCGCAGGTGCGCGCGGCCTGCCGCAGCGCCGTGCGGTGCTCCTCCGGGCCGAAGTCGGCCACCGCGTCGCCGACGAGGAACACCTCGATGTCGTGGCTGAACGCCTCCACCGCGGTGGCGAGACAGCCCACGTGCGCGTACACCCCGCAGATCACCAGTTGGTCGCGGCCCGCCGCGCGCAGCCGGTCCAGCAGGTCGCTGCGGAAGAACGCGCTGTAACGCCACTTGGTCAGTACCGTGTCGCCGGGGGAAGGCGCCAGTTCCGCCACGACGGAGCGCTGCTCCGGCGTGGCGTCCATGCCGGGGCCCCACACGTCCGCCAGCAGTCCGCGGTCACGCGCGGACATCGAGCCGGGCTGCGCTGTGTAGAACACCGGCATCCGGTGCCGGGCCGCGGCGGCCTTGAGCGCGGTGGTGTTGGCCAGCAGGGAGCGGTAGGGATCGGTCGTGTGGTCGTAGAAGCCGAGGAAGTAGCGCTGCATGTCGTGGACGAGCAGCGCGGCGCGGTCGGGGCTGACCCGCCAGTGCGCGCGGCCGGCGGGCAGCTGTTCCGGCATGGGCATGGCGTACGACTGCACGGAGATGGCCTGTGAGGCGGTGGTCGTGGTCATGCCGCACCCAGCGCCGCGCCACCGTCGACGGCCACCGTCGCGAGCGTGATGTGGCTCGCCTGAGGTGAGAGCAGGAACGCCACCGTGTGGGCGATGTCGTCCGGCACTGCCACTTTGCCCAGCGGTATGCCGACCCGAAAGGCCGCAGGGTCGCCTTCCAGCGTGGCCGCGCGGTCCTGGTCACCGGACCACATCGAACGCAGCATCGGGGTGTCGGTGGACCCGGGGGCGACCACGTTGCAGCGGATCCCCAGCGGGCCGAGCTCCAGCCCCAGGGAGAGAGTCAGCATCTGCGAGGCCGCCTTGGAGGCCGCGTAGGCCCCCATGTGGGCCCGTGGCACCCGCGCGGCGTTCGAGGCGATGGTGACGATGGCTCCGGACCGGCGCTCCTTCATACGGCGAGCCACGGCGCGGCCGGTGTAGAAGACGCCGGTGGTGTTCACCGCAAGGGTGTGGTGCCAGGCCTCGTCGTCGTAGTCGGTCAGCTCACCGGTGTGCAGGACGCCGGCCGCGTTGACCAGTGCGGAGATCGGTCCCTGGTGCTCCTCCACCGCGCGGACGGCCTCCTCCACCTGGTCGCGCGAGGCGACGTCGGCGACGTGGAGAGAGCAGGCGCCGTCCGGTGTGGTGCGGCCGGGCCGGGGCGCCGCACCATGGGCGAGTTTCTCGGCGACCGGCTCCAGCGCCTTGTGGTCGCGGTCGAGCAGGGCCACCCGGTCACCGCGCTCGGCCAGACGGGCGGCCACGGCGGCGCCCATACCACCGGCCGCACCGGTCACGAGCGTCACCCCATCGTGTCGAGCTTGGTGTCGCACAGTCGGTCCTCCTTCGCTGTTTCCGCTGCGGATTTCCTGGGCTGCCAGTGGGCGCAGGCGGCGACGGCCTGCATGAGGTTCAGCCGCGGATCGCACAAGGTCTGGTAGGCGCCGCCCTGGCCGGGCACGATGCCCGCGCCGTCGCACTCGGATATCTCGTTCGGCGAGGTCTCCAGGTGCAGCCCGGCGCAGACCCCGCCGCCCGCCTGGACCACGGACACGAACAGCCGGATCTCGTCCATGATTTCGTCCAGCCTGCGGACCTTCAGGCCGTTCTCGCCGCGCGTGGTGTTGCCGTGCATGGGGTCGCACATCCACAGCACCGGATACCCTGCCTCGCGCACGGCCCGTACCAGCGGCTCCAGCCGTTCGATCCTGCGCGCGCCGAAGCGGGCGACGAACGTGAGCCGGCCCGGCGCGCGGCCGGGGTCGAGCACCGAGCACAACCGCAGCACCTCGTCCACGGTGGCGTCGGCGCTCACCTTGCAGGCCACGGGGTTACGCAGCGAGGCGAGCAACCGCACGTGCGCGCCGTCGGGCTGCCGGGTGCGCTCGCCGATCCACGGCCAGTGCGTGGAAGCCAGGTAGTGTCCGCCGTCCCCGGCCGGCCGCACCAGCGGTACCTCGTAGTCCAGAACCAGTGCCTCGTGGCTCGTCCAGATCCGTTCGGTGTCCGCGGCCCCGTCGCCGCGCCCGAGGTCGTCGACGGCGGACAGCACACTGCGGGCGAGGTCGCGGCAGCGCACGAGACGGCGGGGATCGGGGACCCTGGCCGCGGCGTAGGGCTCGGGACTGTTGACCATCGTGCCGCGGTACACCGGCAGCGTGTGGCCCCGGTGTTCCTCGTAGGGCTGGGAGCGGGGCTTGGCGAACTGCCCGGCCATGCGACCCACGGTGAGCATCGGCCGCCCGGACCCGACCCGCATGATGTCGGCCAGGACGTCGAGCATCTCGACCTTGCGGACCACGTCGTCCGCGCCGCATTCGGCCGGGTCCTCCGCGCAGTCTCCCGCCTGGAGGATGCAGAACTCTCCGGTCGCGGCGCGGGCCAGCAGGTCGCCGAGGTGGCGCACACCGTCCCAGCCGACGAGGGCGGGGCCGGCCCGCACCTCCTCCCGCGCCGCGGCCAGCTGTAGGGGATCCGGCCACTGCGGCTGTTGCGCGGCCGGCCGCTCGGTGGCGTCCAGGACGGCGGCACCGGCGGTGGGAAAATAAGGGAATGCTTCCATGACGGGCCTTTGTCGTAGGGGATGAGCCGGGCGCGGGGGCGGCGCGAGCACGTCGCTCAGCTGCTCAGCTCACCCGTGACCTGGAAGTACGAGATCATCGCCCGGAAGTAGCCGGCCGAGATCTCCGGATAGCACAGCCCGGCGCGCTGAAGCAGCGCCGTGGTGTGCGCGTTGTCGTACACGTTCTCGCCGAGTTCCAGCGCGCCTTCGCGCAGGAGCGGTACGGCGGCGGCCAGGGCGTTGTCGCCGGTGGTGAGCGCCGCGTCCTCCAGGGCGCGCACCCATTCGCCGGCTGCCACGTCCAGCAGCGGATACCCACTGTCCCGGATCGCGGTGTGAATCACCTCGAACGGCACACCGTCCGGGTGGAACAGGTGCCGTACGCCGCCGGTGGCGGTGTGGTCCCGGGAGAGGGCGACGACCGCCTTCGCCACGAAGTCCACCGGCAGCAGTTCGCTGGTGACGTTCTTGGGTTCGGGGGCGCGGCCCAGTTGGATGAAGCTCTTGATCTGGCGCCACAGGAAGTCTTCGGCCTGGCAGGCACCGGTGGCGCTGTCGGCGCCGATGCGTCCGATGCGGTAAACGGTGACCGGCAGACCGCGTTCGGCGGCGGTCAGGGCGAGGCGTTCGGCGACCCACTTGCTCTGGGTGTAGCCGATGCTCAGTGCCTGGTGCTCCTCCGGCACGCAGTCCTCGGTGATGACGCCCGGGTGCCCGGCGGGGGAGAACACGGCCAGGGTGGACATGTGGTGCACGGGCTTGACCACGCCGCGCGTCGCGAACTCCAGTACGTTCAGTACGCCACCCACGTTGTCCGGCTTCACCGAGGCGTAGGGCGCTACGAAGTTGATGCGCGCCGCGGCGTGGTAGACGGTGTCGACGCCGGCCGCCAGGGCGTCGTAGGCGTCGTCGGCCAGACCGAACCGCGTACGGGACACGTCACCGGGGACGGCCGTCACCCGGTCCGGGGTCAGGGTGTCCGCGAAGCCGTACGCCGTCGCGGTGGCCCGCAGGCGCTGCCAGGCGGCGTGTTCGTCCGTGGCGCGCACCAGACAGTGCACGCGGCACGGCGTGGCGGTGAGCAGCTCGCGCAGCAGATAGCCGCCGAGGAAACCGGTGGCACCGGTCAGCAGGACCTCCCGGGGCCCGCTCGTCGCGATGGTGTCGTGGGCACCCGCCGTCGCCGAGGCGCCGATATGACCGGGCAGGATCGCATCGGAAAGGAGATCGGGTACGGACAGTGCCGGGCCCGCGTCGTCGTCGCCGTTCAGCAGCCGGTCGATCCTGGCGGCCATGCCGGAGACAGTGGGGTCTTCGAAGAGCGTGCGCATCGGCACATCGACCCCGTAGGCCTGCCGCAGACGGTAGATGAGCGCGGTGGCGAGGATGGAGTGCCCGCCGAGGGCGAAGAAGTCGTCGTCCGCGCCGACCTGGCCCGTCTTGAGGACGTCCGCCCATACGCGGGCGATCTCCCGCTCGCGCTCCGTGGCCGGTTCGCGCCGGGTGGAGGACGGCTCGTCCGTGACGAACAGCGACGGGAGCGCCTTGCGGTCGATCTTGCCGCTCGGGGTCTTGGGAATGCGGTCCAGACGCACCAGCGCGGAGGGGAGCATGTAGTCCGGCAGGCGGCCGCCGAGCCCACGCCGCACGGTGGCGACGTCCAGGGGCTCTTCGGTCACCACGAATCCCACCAGCCGGGTGTCGCCGGGGCCGTAGGCGATGGGGGCGACGGCTGAAGCGGTGACGGACGGGAGCGCGGTGAGCGCCGACTCGACCTCGGCCGGTTCGATGCGGTACCCGCGGATCTTGATCTGCCCGTCCGTCCTGCCCAGGTACTCGAACTCCCGGTTCCGCGTGACGCGCACCAGGTCGCCGGTCCGGTACAGCCTGCCGCGCCCTGACGGGTCGAAGGGGTCGGGAAGGTAGCGGGCCTCGGTCTCCTCGGGACGGTTGTGGTACCCGGGAGAGATGACGTCACCACCGATGTACAGCTCACCGGGAACGCCTTCGGGCACGAGATTCATCCGCTGGTCCAGGCAGAGCAGCTTCAGGCCCGGGATGCCGGCGCCGATGGGCGGCGCGTCCGGCCAGTCCGCCGGCTGCCGGGAGAGTGTGTGGGAGGTGGCGAGGTGGGTTTCCGAGGGCCCGTACATGTTGAGCAGCCGGGCGCGGGGATGACGGGTGAAGAACTCGCGGATCTGCGGTGTCACGGTGAGCTGTTCGCCCACCGAGGCGACCTCGACCAGCCCGTCGAGCACCCGGTCCGACCTGGCGGTGACCGCCGCGAGCTGGTGCACGGCGATGTACGGCAGGTACATCCGGCCGATGCGTTCGCGGGCGATGAAGTCCGCCAGCCGGTCCAGGTCGGTGCGCAGTTCCTCCGGTATCAGCACGAGCGTCCCGCCCGCGCACAGGGTGCCGAGGATTTCCATCAGCGAGACGTCGAACGACAGCGACATGTACTGCAGCGTCCGCGTCCACGCACCGCAGGGGGACAGCGCCGTCTGCGCGGCGACGAGGTTGGCGATGGTGCCGTCGTTGATGACGACGCCCTTGGGCAGGCCGGTCGAGCCGGAGGTGTAGATGACGTAGATCTCGTCGTCGGTGCCTTTGCGGCGGCCGAGGTCCTGGTCGTCCTCGGGTCGCTCCGGACCGGAGGGCACGTCGCGGCCCATCACGAACCGGTCCGCCTCCGCGGGCAGGTGAGGCGCGTCGTCGTCGGTCACCACCAGCCGCACGTCGGCGTCATGGAGCATGAAGGTGACGCGGTCGGCGGGGTAATGGGGGTCGAGCGGCACGTAGGAGGCGCCGGTCTTGAGCACGCCCAGCAGTCCGGCGATCTGGTCGACGGAACGGTCGAGATGGAGGGCGACGCGCTGCCCGGGCCGGGCGCCACGAGCGATCAGTGCACGGGCTGTCCGATTGGCGCGCGCATTGAGCTGACGGTACGTCAGTGACGTGCCTCCGCACTCCAGTGCCGTCGCATCCGGCGTACGGGCCACCTGGGCCTCGAAGAGTTCGGTCACCGTCCGGTCGGCCCGTGTCTCGGCGGTGCGGTCGCACCAGCCCAGCAGCTGCCGGCGGTCGGCCTCGTCGAGCAGCCCGATCCCGCCGATCGCGGCACCGGGGCGCTCCACCAGCGCGTCGAGGACGTGCAGGAAGTGACGGCTCATCGCACGCACGGTGTCCCGGTCGAACAACGCGGTGTCGAATTCGAAGATGCCCTGCAGGGTCGCGCCGTCCTGCTCCACGACCAGCGTCAGGTCGTACTTGGCGCTGTGACTCACGTACAGGTCCAGGTCGACGTCGAGCCCGAGCCGCTCGAGGGAACCGGTACCGGAACTCGGCATGACGAACGTCGTCTGGAACAGCGGGGAGTAGCTCTGGCTGCGCTGTGGGTCCGCCCGCTCCACCACCTTGTCGAACGGCGCGTCCCGGTGCGCGAGTGCCCCGGTGACCTCCCGCGCGACCTGCCGGAACAGCTCACTGCCGGTCATGCCGTCGGCCAGCCGGTGCCGGGTGGGCACCATGTTGACGTAGTAGCCGATGGCGTGCCGGGTCTCGTCGGTGTCGCGCAGCGAGACCGGCGTGCCGATGCAGATGTCCTCCTGCCGCGTGTATGCGTGCAGGAAGACGCAGTACGCGCTCATCAGCAGCATGAACGGTGTGACGCCCTCCTCCGCCGCCCGGGCCTGGAGCCGCCGGCACAGCTGTGGGGGGATGCCGAACCGCAGCACCTCGCCGTCGTGGGAGGCGACGGCCGGCCGCGGCCGGTCCAGCGGCAGGTCCAGCAGGGGCAGCGGACCACGCAGCCGTTCCTCCCAGTAGGAGAGGTGGTCCTCCAGCACGGCCGGGGTGAGCGTCGCCTGCTGCCGGCGGACGAATTCCCGGTACTGTGCGGGCTCCGGAGTGGGGCCGGGCGCTGCACCGGTTGCCGCCTCCTGGTAGGCACTGAGCCAGTCGGTGAGGAAGACGCCCGCCGAGGCCGCGTCGAAGACGATGTGGTGGACGTTGCACACTACATGGGTGGTCCCGTCGTGATGGCGTACGCAGCAGACCCGCAGCAGGGGCCCTTGCGTCAGGTCGAACCGGGTCCGTGCGACCTCGCGGACCAGTTCCCGCAACCGCTCCTCGTCCCGGCTCTCCCGTACCGAGAAGTCGAACCGGGCGGTGTCCGCGATGTGTTGGCGCACAGCACCGTCCTCGACGGCGAAGGTCGTACGCAGGGCCTCGTGCCGCGACACCACCGTGCGCAGGCTCTGCCGCAGGAGCTCGGTGTCCACCGGGCCGTTGAACCGCACCACGAAGGGCGCGTTGTACGCCGCGGGGTTGGCGGAGAACTGGTCGAGGAACCAGATGCCCGCCTGACCGTGCGAGGCAGGGAGCGAGCCCTCCGGCCCGTACGCCACGTCCGGTGTCGCGGCCGTGTCCCCGTCGGCACCGTTCGCCACCTCGGTGGTGTCTGCCTCGTGTGCCGCGCGCTCCCGCTCGATGAGCGCCGCGACCCCCCGCACGTCGCCGTGGCGCAACACCTCGTGCGGCGTCACGTCGAGGGCGAACACCGCCCTCAGCGTCTCCGCGAACCGGACGATCTCGGGCGAGGCGGAGGAGTGCCCGGTGAAGGGGGCGGCCACCGTGCTGTCGGCATCGCCCGTGACGTCCTGCCAGATCCGCAGGACCACACCCTCCAGGATGGTGTCCATCAAGTCGCGCCTTCCAGGTGTCTGAGTGAAGCGGGAATGCGGCGGGGCAGCGCTCGGCCGGCCGGGGCAACCGGGCGACCGGGCGTGCGCTCGGTCAGTGAGGCAGGCCGGAGGCGCGCTTCTCCTCGATGTAAGCGGCGAGCTTGCGCACGTCCCCGTGCCGGAAGATCTCCTCGGCGCTCACCTTGACGGCGAGCACCTTCTCCAGGGTCGAGGCGAGTTGCACGAAGTGCAGTGAGTTGCCGCCGTGGCCGAGGAAGGGGTCATCCGCCGCCACCTCCGAGTCACCGATGATGTCCCGCCAGACCTGCAGGACCACGCCTTCCAACGGGTTCGCCATGGGGTTCGCACGCTTCCTTTCCTTGACGTCGTCCGGCTCGCTGAGCGCGGAACGGTCGGTTTTTCCGTTCACGGTGGTCGGCATCCGGTCGAGGTGGTGGTACGCCGACGGGACCATGTAGTCCGGCAGTTCGGCCATGAGCGCCGTGGTCAGCGTGACGGCGTCCAGGGCCTTGCCGGTGCGGGTGGTGTAGAAGGCGACGAGGCGCGCCTCGCCGTCGTCGTCGCGGAACGGCTTGACCACGGCCTGGTCGATCGCGTCGACCGTCCTGAGCGCCAGTTCCACCGCACCGGTCTCCACCCGGTAACCGCGCACCTTGACCTGGCCGTCGCCCCGGCCGGTCACGACGATGTCGCCCTCGGGCGTCGTACGGGCGCGGTCCCCGGTCCGGTACAGCCTCGCCCCGGTGTCCGGGGAGGTGAGGAACCTGCCCTCGCCGAGCGCGGCGTCCACGTACCCCAGGGCGAGTCCCGCACCGGAGATGACCAGTTCACCGGGCTCACCGGGCGCGCAGGGTGCCAGCCGTTCGTCCACCACCGCCATCTCCACGAGAGGCAGGGGCTTGCCCACGGGCACCGGTCCGGTGTCGCTGAGGGCTTCGGGGTCCACCGGGAACAGCGCCGAAATGGCGGAGTTCTCCGTGCAGCCGTAACCGTTGAAGATCTTCGCGGACGTGTCGCGGGCGGCGCGCCGCAGGTGGCGCGGTGACGGGAAGTCACCGCTGACGAATACCGCCCGCAATTTCGCCAGCGCCTCCAGCTCGTTGTCGACCAGCAGGTTGAACAGTCCGCCCGGCAGGCTCAGCACCGTGACGCCGTGCTCCTCGACGGCCTGCCGGACGCCGCTGAGGGAGGGCAGGCCGGGCGGCAGGACAGCGAGCTTCGCGCCGTTGAGGAACGTCAGCCAGACCTCGTTCATCGAGGCGGCGAAGGAAGGTGCGGCCTGTTGCAGCAGGCAGTCCTCCTCGGTGAGGGAGAGGCCCGGCACCGGGAGGGCGAGACGCGTAAGTCCCCGGTGCGCGAGGCGCGTGCCCTTCGGCCTGCCGGTGGAACCGGAGGTGTACAGCACGAAGGCGGTGTCCTCCGGGTCCGCTACGGGTTCAGGGTTGTGTGCGGCCAACTGCGCGGCGCACCGCAGTAGTTCGTCGTCGGTGACAGCGTCCACGCCGGGCCAACGGGACGGGTCGGGTGCCCGGTCGCCGGCTGCCGGACCCTGGTGGACAACCAGGCGGACGCGGGCCTCGGTGACGATGTGGTCGATCATCTGGCGCGGATGCGAGGGGTTGAGCGGCACGACGTGGCCGCCCGCCTTGAGGACCGCGAGCATGGCCACGTACAGCCCGGCCGACCGGTCGAGATGCAGGCCGACGGCCGCACCCGGTGCCACGCCGCGGCGCGCCAGTTCGCGGGCGGCTTGGTTCGCCAGGGAGTTCAGGCGCGCGTACGTCAGCGAGTCACCCTTCGGCGGTCCCTCGGCGAGCGCGGTACGGTCACCGTGTCGTGAGACGATTCGCTCGAACAGCGTGGGCAGCGATTCGAGCGGTTCCAGCGCTTCATCTGCGGACATGCAAGACGCCCTCCATTGACCCGTACGAGGAACGGCGAGCGTGGTCCCCCGTTGGTGTAAGAAGCGGAAAAAGTGCCCGTGCCTCGGCGGAGGCGCCCTGGCAAGCGGGATGGTTTCCGAACAGAAATCATCATGGTGTGGCCCCAAAAGAGCTGTCAAGCAAACGAATCTGAACAGCGGGCGACGCTCATCTCCGCTGCGGTACGCGGCGTCGAAGGCCCGGGTGCGCGCTGGGGAAGGCGGCGCGCGGAGCAAGGGAACGCCACGTGAACCGCGTCATTTCGCCTGGTAGCAGGGTGTGCGGAGATGCCGTGGGTGCGGAGGACGCCACCTCGCGCCGAGGCGCGCCCGGTGTTCCGGGCGACGAGAGGCCGGCCGCCGGGTGACCGCACGCGGGCCGGTGCGTTTCCTCCACCTCGCGCGGCAAAGGCGCGACGGCAGGACAGGAATGGGCGGCCGAGAACCGGTCGGGGTGCGCAGTACGCCAAAAAGCGCCCGCCGCGCCGACGCCCCGTTTCCGCCGCGTGGGCAGGCAGGAACTCAAGGCGTCGGCGCGGCGGTACTGTCGGCCGCGGCGGGTCAATCCGCCACGTCGCCGCGGGCCTCCACCTGCGTGGCGAATTCGCTCCAGACGGCCGCGCACGCGCGGGCGGCCTCGGCAATGGCCTCCGCGCAATGGGTGGGTACGCTGGCCGCCGCCCGGTCCAGTTCCGTGGCGCCGGAGCAATTGGTGTCAAGAAGCCGCAACAGCACGCGCCCCACCTCGCTGTGGCGCAGCGACGGGTCCCTGCGCAGCTTCTCCAGGGTCGAGATGGGGATTGCGGGAGGCCGTCCCGGACCGGCCGGCCGCGTGGACCGTACGACCTCCGTGCGTTCGCACGTTCCCGCCGGGAGCTCCTCCCGGTTCGGTACCGCGGTGGAAAGGGGTGAGCGATGGGTGACGAGCGGCGAAGCGGGGCTCACCGGACGCGGCGCGGCCTCCGCGGGGCGTCCTCGTCGCCGCTCAGGCACCGGATCCTGATTGCTGTCGAGGCGTCTGCGCACGTCGCGTGCGGTACCCAGGGAGACGCCCGCTTCGCGGGATATCTGGCGCAGGGAGGCGCCGGGATGAGCGGCGATCACTCGGGCGGCGCGTCTTCTGCCTTCGGCCGGATCGACCGGACGCACTCGGCCGTCCCGGCCGACACGGGCGTTCGACTGGGGAACGTCCCCAGTTGAACGGTGGCGGATGCGGGCGACCGTCTTCGTCGCCAGTCCGGTGGCCGCCGCGATGGACCGGTCCGACCACTGCGGATGCGTGGTGAGGATGCGGGTCGCCGCGGCCGTGCGGTCGCCGCGGGACAACGGCAGGCCGTGTCGGGCGTTGAGCCGGACAGCGAGCACGAACGCGTCGTGCTCCGTGCCCTCGAAGAAGCGGACAGCGATGACCGTGTCACCGCGTAGGGCGGTGGCTCTGAGCCGGTGCATGCCGTCGATGACCCGCATCGTCTGCCGATGGACGACGACGGGAGGGAACGGATCCGGTGATTCGGCGAGGAGCAGTATGCGTTCCCTGTCCTCACCTCCGAGTCTGGGGGAATCGCCAGGTAGTAATTGGGCGATGGGAATGTTTTCCGTGTCGGGGCTGACCGTTATGCAATCCGTTTGACTCAAGGCTTCGCCCATCATAAAGCCTCCCTTGTCCGGATCGAAGAAATCTCCGGAGGTATTCCGTTGTGCAGCGGGGGGTGGCGCTCGACAGTCGGGGAAGAACTTCGGGAAGAATGCCGGCGGTCGGAACCGCGGATACTGTACAACCCGGTCACAGCATCCGGAAGGATACCTAACAGTTGGAGCCCTCCCCGCGGTTGTCGCGGGAAAAGGAAGCGCGAGCAGGGCGACGACGACCGCGGGGCCCACCCGGTGCTGCCCCTGGAGCCTGCGTACACGCTCTCGCCGCCCTCCCGACTCCTCACGGTTCCCGAAGGCATGACGCGGCCTCCGGCCTCCCCAACGCCCCTGCTCCGCGGTCGAGTTCCCGCACAAGGTCAGTGACCTGCCGGGGCACCGAAGGATTGCACTGAAGCGAACACGCGGTCACGGCGCATTATTCGGCAGGCAACGGGACACCCGACGACGAAAGGTTCGTGCCTCTGTTCGCTCATGGCCGTCACCGGTATCCCGCCCGGTGTCCGGTCCGGGCACGGACGACCGTTCGTGCCGATTATGGTGACCGTTCCGGCTGGGGCGGAGGACTGTTCGGCCCGGTACGGGAAACTGTTCGGTCCGGAACGGAAGGCCATTCCGACCGGGCGTGGCGACCTTTCCAGCTGAGGTGGGGCCCATTCCGGCCGGGACCGTTCCGGTTGGGGGTGACTGTTCGGTCCAGGGCCGTGACCGTTCCGACCCGGGGGAGGTGACCGTTCCGGCCGTCTTTGGGGACCGTTCGGGGCGGAAAAGGTGACCGTTCCGGCCGCGCGGCGAGGCACCGTACTCCGACCGGCCCGGCGGATGCCGACGGCCTTCGGCCCCGGCGGCGGCCACTCGCAGGGGCTCAAGGGCGGTGTTCGCCACGAACTGTGCCAGGCGCGTTCGGACGCGCCCACCCTGCTCATCCACGGCCGCGACGACCGCGTCGCCCCGGCCTCTTCGTGGCGCGACGTCATGAGTTGACTGATCAGGCGTGGGTAATGGCCGAGCCGTTGCCGGCTCCGTCTCGGATGGGTCGGTCGGCGCGGACCGCAGGCAGGTGAGGAACGGGACCCCGTGGAAGCTGTCCACCTGAACTGCCTGGCGGGACCTGCCCAGGTACAGATGCCCCCATCAGGGTGGTTCCGGCTGGATCCCGTGGTAGTGGGTCGCCTGACGTCAGGCGACGGCGCATTGTGACTCACGATGCTGCGGATGCCCGCCGAACCGATGCTCGGACAGCCCGTCGGCACCTTCGCCCTGCCGACGAACTGGGCGGCGGAGCCGAAGTGGGACGGGGAAGCCGAGGCGCGCCGATCAGCGCGTGGAACCGCGCCCCGACGGCGTGCGAGGCCATCGACATCGCCGGAAGGGGGAGAAGCCCGCGATCCGGTCGGGCCCGTACTCGCGCAGCGTGTGCACATGGGCCGCCGCCGCGATCTCCCACGCCTCGTCCCAGCCGATCCGTACCAGGCCGCCCTTGCCGCGCGCCGCCTGGTACCGGCGCCGCTTGTCCGGATCGCCGGTGATCTCCGTCCAGGCGGCCACCGGGTCGCCGCCCAGCCGCTGCTTCGCCTCCCGGAACATCTCCACCAGCACACCGCGGGCATGCGGACAGCGCACGCGGGTCGGCGAGTACGTGTACCAGGAGAACGACGCGCCGCGCGGACAGCCGCGCGGCTCGTAGTCCGGCCGGTCCGGGCCCGCCGAAGGGTAGTCGGTCGCCTGCGTCTCCCAGGTGATCAGCCCGTCCTTGACGTACACCTGTCACGAACACGACCCGGTGCAGTTCACTCCGTGCGTGCAGCGCACCACCTTGTCGTGCGCCCAACGCTCGCGGTACGGCCGGTCGTTGCCATGCTGGTCGGTGCGGAAGGCCGCCCGGCCGTCCGAGGTCGCCGGCAGCCGCCGCAACAACGTCCCGGCCGCCGGCAACCGTTCGGCCGCATCCGAGACGGCCCGCTCCGCCTTGGCCCTGCCACGCCTCACGCCATGGACTCCCCTCGGAGATCGACCTGACCACGGCCGCTCCGGTCATTGCTCCGGGGGACTGCCACTGATACGGGACAGGTCGGCCGGAAGAGGCTGCCGAGGCCGGGGCGATGACACAGGCTCTCAGCCGTGGAACGTCGTGGTCGCCTCCAGCGTGGCCCGCCCGGTCGTGAGGCGGTTGACCGCAGCGGTCGCTTCGGCGTAGCCGAAGGAGACCCCCACCAGTAGCTTTCCTCCGGTGACACCGAGTTCACCGCGTACCGTGTCGGCATAGAAGCTCAGCAGTCCCTGCGGGCAGCTGTCCACGCCGTACGCGGTCATCGCCAGCAGCAGTGTCTGCATGTAGGCGCCGACATCCGCGGCCAGCCGGGCCCCGGCATTGTCGGGGGCGAACAGGAACGCGACGTGCGGTGCCCCGTAGAACCGCAGGCTCTCGGCATCGTAGGCCGCACGGGCCGCACGGTCGTCGCGGCCGATGCCCAGCGCCCCGTAGAGCTCGGCGCCGAACGCGGCCCGTCGGTCCTGGTGCACCTCCGCGTACATGTCCTCGCTGTACGCGTAGTCGACCGACGTGCGCCCCTCGGCGTGTGCCGCCTCCAGCGCGTCCGCCAGCCGGTCACGCACCGCCCCGCTCACCACCTCGACCTGCCACGGCTGCGCGTTGGAATTGGACGGTGCCGCGCCGGCCAGCGAGAAGACCGCACGCATCGTCTCCTCGGGGACGGCCTCGGGCCGGAACGCACGCGTCGCTCGACGGCCACGGATCAGCTTCTCCGCATGGCCACTCAGCTCAGTGGGGTGGGACGGGCACAGGCTCATGGATCACTCCTCGACGACAGCACGTCAAGTAAACGAGAGCGTTTACTTGAGTCCCGACCCTAACGTCCGGCCCGCCGGAAGTAAACGCCCGCGTATACTTGCCCTGTGAGTGCGACGACTACGGAGACCGAACGACGAGGGCGCGGCGGACGCGGCGGACGCGAACGCATCCTGGCGGCGGCCGCCCAGCTGTTCGCGCAGCAGGGCATCAACGCCACCGGCATGGAGCAGGTCGCGGAGGCGGCGCCGGTGTCCAAACGCACCCTCTACGCCCATTTCCGGACCAAGAGCGACCTGGTCATCGCCCACTTGCGGGAGCTGTCCGCCGCCGGACGGACACTGGAGGGCGTACTCACCCGCGACGACCTGCCCCCGCGGGAGCGCCTGCTCCGGCTGTTCGACCATCCGGCGCCGGAGGCGAGTCCCGTACGCGGGTGCCCGTTCGTCGACGCCGCGGCGGAATTCCCCGACCCGGACAGTGCGATCCACTCGTACGCGCGCGAGCAGAAACTGCTGATGGTGCACCTCGTCACCGCGCTGGTGACGGAACTGGGCGCCGCCGACCCCACCGCACTCGCCGAGCAACTGGTCACCCTCGCGGACGGAGCGGCCAGCCGCGCGATGGTGCTCGGTGAGGCGGACTACGGCCGGCACGCACGGGCAGCCGCGGAGATCCTCCTCGCACACGCTCTGCCGAAGTCGAGCTGACAGCCCCGAGGAGCGGAAGGAACGACGACGCCGGGGTGCCGAAACCGCTCGGCACCCCGGCGTGACCTCGAGGGCGAGGAGAGCGGAGGGACTAGTTCAAAGAGGAATGAGAAGGAAGTCCTTCCATGGCCTCGCCAGACACAACGTCAACGGTCAGCCGGGGATCAGAGCACGCGGATGCTCCGGGGTGACCGTCACGGAGTCCGGGTGCAGCCCGTCCGGGCGCTGCATGCCGATGTACGTGACGGGGCCGTCCGGCACCGTCACACCGTCCCACAGCGTGGTGGCCGTGGCGCGCTCGGCCAGCAGACCGGTGAGGCGGCGGACCGTGCGGTACTCGCGCTCGACGATGCCACGCAGCAGCGTGGCGACCGACACCCGGTTCTCCTCGACCCGGTTGGCGTGCGGATCGCCCCGCAGGTACAGAGGGAGCCACCTGGCACGCCAACGGCCGTCGCTCCCGCGCAGGAAAGCCAATGGCAGTGCGACCCTGCCCGGCCCGCGCAACTCCGACTTCATCCGCACGGTGCGCGGCCTCGAAAGGACGGCCCCGCTACGCGGCATCGCGCAGCATGAAACCGAAGAACGACTCCTCGACCGCCTCGAAGCCCTCGCCCGCGTAGATGTTGACCTGCGGCACGATGAAGGTGCCGCGCACGGTGTCCAGCCGCGGGTCGATGAACTCCGAGGCGCCGTCGGGCGCCTCCGTGACGTCGCCGGAGTGCTCGCCGCCGACCTCCGTCAGGGCGGTGTACGACAGCCGGCAGACGGCCGCGTGATCGGCGTCGAGCAGCACCGCCGACAGGTCGTAGTCGGTGCGGCAGCTCCGCTGCTTCCAGTGGACGAAGAAGCGCAGCAGTTCACCGTCGACGGGGGAGAGGGAACCACGGGGCAGTACGCCGAACCCGCCGGTCGTCGCCCGGCCGCTCAGCGGGAGCGCGACATCGAGGATGCCGGGGTCGATGAGCAGGTGCCCCGGCTCCGGGAGGCGGCGCCGCGTCTCGGCGTCCAGGACGTCGATGCGGCGCTTCCGCTCCGCGAACTCCTCGTGCGCGGCCGGCATCTCGGCGTACGTGTGCGGATACGTGCCGTACGAGGGCAGGGTCAGCAGGTCGGCCACACCGGTACGGAGCTGCGCGAGGGTGCCCTCACGCGAGGCGTCGTCGGCGAGCGCCTCGGCGATGCACCGCGTCCAGAAGTCGAACGTGTCCGGCACGTCGGCCGGGAAGCCGAGGAAGTAGACGTTGTGCTCAACGTGGTCGCCGACGGTCTCGCGGACGCTGTCCAGCGTGCGTACGGCGGTGTCGGCGACGGCCGCCTCGGAGAGCCCCGACAGCCGCTCCAGCAGATCCGCCGAGAGCTGGAAGCCCACGGACATCAGCGCGGCGTCGAACCGCAGCGCCGCGACATCACCTTGCCCGGCTGGCCCGCAAGGGGCGGGCAGGCGGTGCGTGTGCCGGATGACCAGGGATTCGAGAGGGTGCACCATCTCGGCATGATCGCGAACGACGCGCGGCACCGCATGCGAGTGTCCGCACGCGGCGGCCGGTCGCGGTTTGTCACAGGCGCTCAGTGCAGGGTGGACACCCGCGTACGAAGGAAGTCCAGCAGGACGGTGTTGAAACGCTCGGGCTGCTCGGCCCCGGGCAGGTGCCCGGCGCCCTCGATGACACTGAGCGTGGCGTGCGGAACGAGACGGCCGATGGCCTCCGCCTCGGCGACCGGAGTGTAGACGTCGTCCGCGCCGACCACGATCAGTGTGGGAACCACGACGGCGGCGAGGGTCTCCCGATAGTCGGGCCGCTCCGCCCGCCCACGCAGTGCGGCCGCGGCGCCCCGGGGATCGGTGGCACGCATCATGCCGAGCACGCGTGCGGCCACGTCGGGGAGGGCGGCGACGTTGTACGAGGCGAGCATCTTGTCGATGACCTCGCCCGCGTAACCGTCCATGCCCTCGGCGAGCAGCCGGTCGGCGAGGCTGTTGCGGAACTCCTTGCCCTCGGCCGTCTCGGCGGAGTACGAGGTGTCGGACAGGAGGAGCGCGCGTACCCGTCGCGGGTAGCGGCGGTGGAACTCCATGGTGATCTGGCCTCCCATGGACACGCCGCCGATGACCACGCGCTCGATGCCGAGATGGTCCAGGAGGCCGGCGATGTCGTCCGCGAAGCAGGAGAGGAGCACCTTGCCGGGCGTGACACTGCTGTCCCCGTAACCGCGCAGATCGGGGGTGATCACCCGGTACCCGGCCGCCGCGAGCGCCTCGGCCTGCGGGGTCCACAGCGTGCGGTTGAACGGATGCCCGTGGACCAGTACGAACGGCATGCCGTCCGCCGGGCCCAAGTCGTCGTAGGAAAGCGTGGCGTCGTTCACCGTCACGCGGTTCATCGGGCCCCCTGGTGTCGCGTTCGTCGGCACTGTGGCGGCAACATACGGCTCCCGTGATCGTTTGATCAAGCGGATAACCGGCTCGCGTGGAGCGGCGGAACCACATCAACGGCCGCTGGTCAGCTCATGATCCGAATACGCTGGTGGCAGTGCCGGCCGATTCCTCCCCGAACACGCCCCGTCCCCACTCCCTCCACACCCCCACACCCGGCCCACGACCGAAGGAAGCACGTGCGTATACAGGCAGCAGTAGTGGAGACCCAAGGCGGTCCTTTCACCGTCCGCGATCTCGACCTCGAAGGCCCCCGCCCGGAGGAGATCCTGGTCAGGATCACTGCCGCGGGCATCTGTCACACCGACCTGAGCATGCGGCAGATATGGCCCGAGCAGCGCTTGCCCATGGTCTTCGGGCACGAAGGCACCGGGGTCGTCGAGGCCGTGGGCGAAGCGGTGACCGCCGTGCGGCCCGGTGACACGGTATGTCTCAGCTACCGCAGCTGCGGTGCCTGCCCGCAGTGCGACGCAGGCGCCCCGGCCTACTGCCTGAGCGCGGGCGCCCTGAACGCCGCTGGCACCCGGGCCGATGGCAGCACCCCACTCGCCGGCCAGGGCGGCCCGGTCTTCGGCAGCTTCTTCGGACAGTCGAGCTTCGCGACCTACGTACTCACCGACGAGAGCAACACCGTCAAGGTCCCCGCCGACCTGCCGCCCGCCGTGGCGGCACCCCTCGGGTGCAGTGTGCAGACCGGTGTCGGTACCGTCACCAATGTCCTCCGGCCCGAGGCCGGCACGTCACTCGTCGTCTTCGGTGCCGGAAGCGTCGGCTTGAGCGCCGTCATGGCCGCCGTCGCCGCGGGCTGCCATGTGACCGTCGTCGAACCGCTCGCCGCACGGCGCGCCCTGGCGGAGGAGCTGGGCGCCACGGCATCCGTCGACCCCGCTGCGAGCGAAGACGTGGCGGCGGCCGTGCGCGCGGCCAACGACGGGGACCCGGACCACGCCATCGACACCACCGGACGACCGTCCGTCATCTCCCACGCCATCGCCTCCTTGCGCCGACGGGGCGAGCTGGCCCTGGTCGGCATCGGCACCGCCGACTTCCCCACCCTCCCCGTGATGACGAAGGGGCTGCGCCTGCACGGCGTGACCGAGGGCGACGCCGACCCCGCCACGGCCGTCCCGCAACTGGCCGCCCTGTATCAGGAAGGCAAGCTCCCGATCGACCGGCTCATCACGCGGTTCCCCTTCGCCGACATCGAGAAAGCCGCGCGGGCGGCCGCCACCGGCCAGGTCATCAAGCCGGTCCTGATCTTCTAGACGACCTCGTCAGGACCTCGTCAGGAGCTCGTCAGCACGACCAGTTGCTGGGCGCTCGGGGCATCGCGGCACAGCAAGGGGATCACGGCTGACGGAAGGGGATGCTGCGCCACGGGCTTTCGGGGTGGGTGGTGAGGATTTCGTGGGGACTGAGCGCTGAGGCGTACATGTGGCCGAAGGACTCCTCGTCGAAGCGGAGGGCGCGGCCGAGGATGTAGCCGGCGGAGAAGCCCTCCCAGGAGGAGTACACGGCGCGGGACAGCTCGCCCGCACGGATCACCGCCTGTTCGGTCTCCTCCTGTCCGGCGTAGCGCGCCCCCAGGCCCCAGCGGGCGAAGTTGACCGCGCGCCCGTAGTCGTAGGCGAGCGCCGAGGTGACGACGCTGCCGGGACCGTCGGGCGTGAGCAGGCCGTCGGCCCGGAAACGGCCCTCGTAGCGGAGGATCCGGCCGACGGCGTCCCGTACTTCGGCGGCGTCCCGTTCGTCGCCGCCCCTGTCCCGCACTTCGGCGACGGCCAGTCCGCGCCACTCCTCCGGGTCCACCGGACGGCCGGGCCGGTGTGCGAGGAGCGCGTTGCGGACCCGCAGCGCGAACTCCGGGTGCGGCGGGCTGTTCTCACCGCGCAGCAGGTACGTGAGCTGCTCCTGCCAGCCGTCCCGGTCCGTGACGCCCCAGGAGTCCCGTAGGCACTCGACGTCCCAGGTGTAGTCGTCGTAGACCTCGCCGACCTCGTTCCACAGCACCTGGTTGTGCACGGCGAGATGGCCGCCGCAGGCGAGGCCGTGCGCCAGGGGCCGGCCAGCGGACCGGTGTGCTTGGTGAACAGTTCGTCGTCGTCATGGCCGCGGCCCTCGGCGCGGCGCATCAGGCGGCGCCACTCGCGGAACTTCTCGGCGTGGTACGGGATGTGCAGGGAACAGGGGCTGCCCGGGTTCACGAACACCCCGGCGAACGCACCGTCCGCGGTCTCCGTCGCCGAGATGGGGAACGGCATTTTGCAGACGACGAGGTCGTCCTCCCTCGGCAGCATTCCGCGGGTGTAGAGCGGTACGGACTGCCCGCCGGCCGGGTCGCCGAGGAGCAGCGTCGCGGCGTCATCGCCCAACTGGTCGTACTCCTCCTTGAAGAGCACGGTGAACAGTTCCTCCGTCATCAGCACCTTGAGGTATGTCCACCAGTCGCCGCGCGACTTGGCCGCCAGCAGTGCGTGTTCGACCGAGGTGGGAGGCACCCAACGGTCCGCTTCTTCCGTGCGAGGGTCCCCCGTGGGCCCGGCGTGCGTCATGGCCATGCGACAGCACGTTAACGCACGGGGTGGCCGCCTTGATCACCGGCATTGCCGGAGTGGTTCCCCGGCTCCGTACGGCCGGTACCGCGTTACCTCACGATCAGGAGGACCAGCACCGTCAGCAGGATCAGCAGAAAGAGAGCCGATACGGAGACGGCGATGCCCCGGGGCCGGGAGCTAGGGATGCCGGACGGGCCGATGACCGTGCCAGCGGGGATCAGGCCGAGGCGGCCGGGCCGTGTGCGGCGGGCGCGTCGTAGACCAGCGTGTACCGCCAGAACAGGCGACGGCGAATCCGGGCGCCGGGCAGCTCCTGCGCGGCCGCGGCCCGGATGTCGCTCAGGGTCTCTTGCGGTTCGGCGGCCGGCGCCGTCATGTGCAGGGGTGGCGCAGCGGCGCGGGCGGGGTGCTTGACCAGCCCCATGACGGGATTCGCGAGGGCGGCCGGCAGGGCGGCGAGCCGGTCTGCCGGCCCGTTCTCCCGGTAGCAGCCGACGATCACGAGGCGCCCGCACGGGACGAGACAGCCCCGCAGCTCCCGCAGGGTGGGCACGAGCGGCAGGTGGTGCAGGACCGCGACCAGGGTGACCGCGTCCCAGCGCCGCTGAGGCGGGCGTGCCGTGAATCCGGCTTCGACGATGGTGACGGCAGGATCGTCCGCGAAGCGTTCCGCCGCGGCGCGGGCCATCCGGGGGTCGGGTTCGAGCCCGGTGACGGTGCCGACGCGACGGCGGAGCAACGCGGCGAGATTCCCCGCGCCGCACCCGACGTCGAGGACGTGGCGGGCCCCGGACGCGGTCACCTGCGCGGCGACCCAGGGGCCGTAGTGGTCGTTGTGGCTCCATGGGTGCCGCTGGTTGAAGTGGTGGAGGTGGGACAGCAACGCCATGGCACCACGGTAGTCGTGCGCAACGACGTCGTACGTCCAGTGGTACGTCTGGCCGGCCCCGGCACATGCATGCATGGCCACCAGGCCCGCGTCTCAGTGCCGAGCCCTGGCGGTCGGACGGTCGGACGGTCGGACGGCCGGACGGTCGGGCGGTCGGGCGGCCGGCGTCAGCGGCCGTGGTGGTGCCTCACGTGCTTGGTGCGGGAGTAGTCCTCCAGGGCGTACGGCGACAGGTCACGGCCGTAGCCGGCACCCTTGAAGCCGCCCCAGGGGACCTCGTCGGCCAGTGTGAGGTGCGAGTTGACCCAGACGGTGCCGAAGTCCAGACGGGCGGCGACGCGGTGGCTGCGGCGCGCGTTCTCGGTCCGGACGGAGGCGGCGAGGCCGAACGGGACGTCGTTGGCGCGGCGGGCGCACTGCCTCGTCCTCGTCGGTGAACTGTGACGTCGGTGAACTGTGACACAGACTCTGAGGGCTCAGCCGGTGTCCTCGGAGGGCCGGTGCAGTGGTGGGTCCGCCGGTGCGGGAGGGGCCGGACGCAGGAGCACCGCACGGGCGACCCTGGGCGCGAACAGCGCGGTGAACGGGGACGAGAGGTCGAGCACCGAGCGGAAGGCGGCCGCGGCCACGGGCTCGGTGGCGTAATGCCTCTGCACTCGGCCGAGGTACCAGTTGCCGGGGCGCTGAGCCAGCGGCGTCCTGGTCATGGCCCTGTCTCCGACCGCTCCCGGCATCGACTTGTCCGCCCCGGCCGAGATGTCCCACGCCTGCCGCGAGGCGTTCAGCAGTGCGCGCTGGACGCGCAGCGTCGTCGGCGTGCGGCGGGGGTCCGCCAGGGCATCGCGCAGGGCCACGGCGGTCAGGGCGGCGACGGCCATGCCCTGGCCGTAGATCGGGTTGAAGGTGCACAGCGCATCGCCGACGGCGAGGAAACCGGCCGGGCGACGGCCCGGCCGGTCGTAGCGGCGTCGGACGTTGGCGGTCTTGCGGAAACCGTGAACGGGGGAGAGCGGTTCGGAATGCGTCAGCCAGTCATGGATGAAGGGGTGCGGGAGACGCGATGCGGCGTACCGGAGGAACCCCTCCCCGTCAGTGGGCGGTTCGTCACCGCGCAGCCCGAAGAGAATGGCCAGGTGGCGGCCGTCCTCCACCGGCAGGATGCCGCCGCCGTTGGGGTGCGCCGGACTGGGGAACACGTAATAGGCCAACGCGTCGGTGCTCCGTCCGCCCTCCCGGCCCGCGACGCCGTCACGCGTGAGCTCACCACGGGTGTCGCGGTAGAGGCGGGAGGCGTACGCGAGCCCGGTGTCCAGCCGCTCCTCCGCGGCAGGCTCAGCGCCGATCCCGGTCAGCCAGCGGTCGGCGTGCGAGCCGCGCCCGGAGGCGTCCACCACCAGGTCAGCGTCGAGCACCCGCCGAGCGCCGTTGCCGCGCTCGCGCAGTACGACACCGTGGACCCGCGCGGCATCTCCCGTCAGACCGACGACGTCCGTGCCGTCGAGCACGCGGAGCGCGGCGTCGGCGAACACCCGCTCCCGCACCAACTGCTCCAGCTGGGCACGCGAGCCGGTGAAGATGGTCTGCATGGCAGGCAGTCGCGCGAACCAGCGTTCCTGCCACTGCACCATGTCGGCGGGCAGCCCCACGCGAGGCGAGCCCGCGGCCCGCAGCTGGCCGGAGAACCCGGGCAGCAGGCTGTCCAGCGCCTGCTGGCCGCTTTCGAGGAGGATGTGGGGGTGCCGGCCCTGCGGCACGCCGGGGCGGTGGTCCGGCGCCTGCGCCGGCAAGCGGTCGCGCTCGACGAGGGTGACTTCCGCCGCGTGACGCGTGAGGACGTGGGCGGACAACAGGCCCGCCAGGCCACCCCCGATCACCACCGCATGACGCGAACGTCCCCCCGCCCCCGAAGACGCGCTCGACCGTGGCCGCTTCGCCGCTGCCACCGCGTCCCTGCCGTCCGCCATGCGTCCGCCCCTCTGCTCGTTCGGCCACGCGCTCGACTCTCCGGCGGGCCTGGTGAGCCGCCGGTGACCTTCCCGAGTAGCTTGCGCCCAGACATCGCCAACTGACCACTATGGCCGACACTTGTTGGTCGGTACGGACGAAACAGCCGAATGCGTCCTTAAACCTGTCGACAGCCAGCCGCTGAACGGTGAAGCTGGCCGAAGAGGCGACAGAAAACCGGTTGAATTGGCCACCATATCTCTCGCTTGCCGTCCCGGAAGGCTCGCGGGGCCGGTCGGGCCGGCCGCTGCGAAGCTCATGCACGCATTCCACCGTGCGTGCGGACGCGCAGAATCCACCGCAGCGGACGATGGGCGAAGCATGATGGGCGTAGCAGGGGCTTCGGCCCGGCGAGGCGCAGCGGATTCGGCCGACGCGTTTCTGATCAGGGTCGTCTCGCGTCCAGGGGGCGGGAATGAGCGAGCTGACAGAGCCGGACACACTGCGATTCGAGGTGCTCGGCCCGCTGCGCGTGCGGCGGGGCGGGACCGAACTGAGACTTGGCCAGATGCAGCAGCGGGTGGTCCTCGCGGTGTTGCTGCTGAACGCGAACCGACCGTTGGATTACGGCCAACTGATGGATGCGGTCTGGGGTTCCGATCCGCCGGCGCACGCAGTGAACCTACTGCAGCGGCACGCATCCGGACTACGGCGAGTGCTCGAACCCGACCGCCCGCCTCGCGAGCCGTCCCGCCTTCTCGCCTGGACCGATGCCGGCTACCAGCTGTCCGTGCCGGCCGGCCGACTGGATCTGCACCAGTTCGAACAACAGGTCACGCATGCACATGCCGCCGCCACCGCAGGCGACGTGCCGGCGGCAGCCGAAGCACTCCACGGAGCGCTGCGACTGTGGCAGGGGCGCGTGTGCGAAGGACTCGTCAGCCCGCTGCTCGACACCGAGCGTCAGCGACTGGACGAGCGGCACCTCAGTGTGCTGGAGGAACGCATCGAACTGGACCTGACGCTCGGCAGCAACCACGACCTGATCGGTGAATTACGGCAGCTCGTCGCCGACCACCCACTGCGGGAAAAACCGCACGGCCTGCTCATGCTGGCGCTCTACCGGTCCGGAAGCCGGGCGGACGCCCTGAGCGTCTTCCGGCAGGCACGCCGCATGCTGAGGGACGAACTCGGCATCGAACCCAGCAATTATCTGCAAGGCCTGCACGAGCAGGTGCTGACGGCCGACCCGGCCCTGGACGCCCCGCAACCGCAGCCCGCGCCGGCCGTCGAAGCCGAACCGGAACCACACGCCGCGGAAACGGTGCACGCGCCGGTCGTACCGGCCCAGTTACCGCACCGCACCGTGGACTTCATCGGCCGTACCGACGTACTGGCGCGCCTGAACTCCCTCTTGCCGGAGGAAGGAGCCGACACCGCGGGCGCAGTGGTCATCACCGCCATCGGAGGGGCCGCCGGAGTCGGCAAGACCGCCCTGGCCAACTATTGGGCCCATGAGATCCGCGACCGGTTCCCTGACGGGCAGCTGTACGTGAATCTGCGGGGCTTCGACCCGACCGGTACGCCCATGAAACCGGCTGAGGCGGTCCGGGGATTCCTGGACGCACTGGCCGTACCCCCGAAGCGCCTGCCGATCGACACCGACGGGCAGGCGGCGCTCTACCGCAGTCTGCTGGCGGGGCGGCGGATGCTGATCGTTCTTGAGAACGCTCACGACGCCGAACAGGTACGTCCCCTGCTCCCCGGCTCCTCGTCCTGCTTCGTCGTGGTGACGAGCCGGAACCAGCTCACCAGTCTGGTGGCCACGGACGGCGCCCGCCCGGTGACCATCGATCTGCTGTCCTCGGCGGAAGCGCGCGACATGCTAGCCCACCGCATCGGCCGGCAGCAGGTCGCCGCGGAGCCGGAAGCGGTGAACGACATCATCACGTTCACCGCGCGATTACCGCTCGCCCTGGCCATCGTCGCCTCGCGTGCCGCCATGCATCCTCAGTTTCCGCTCGCCGCGCTGGCCAAGGAGCTCAAGGCCGTCGAAGGCCGGCTGGACTCCCTCGACGGCGGGGACGACGTCACCAACATCCGGGCCGTGTTCTCGTGGTCGTACGAGAAGCTCACCGCACCGGCAGCCCGGCTCTTCCGGTTGCTCGGGCTGCACCCGGGTCCGGACATCGCGCCCTTGCCGGCCGCCCACTTGGCCGGTGTACCGGTCAGGAAGGTACGGCCGCTGCTGGCCGAACTGGCCGGCGCCCAGCTGATCACGGAGCGGACGCTGGGCCGGTTCACCCTGCACGATCTGCTGCGCGCCTACGCCGCGGACCTCACCCGCACCCACGACGCGGAAGACGACAGGAGGGCGGCGCTCCGCCGCGTCTTCGACTACTACCTGCACACCGCTTACAAGGGAAGCTGGCTGCTCGACCCGCACCGGGAGGATTACCTGAAGCTGTCCGCGCGGGGCACCGTCACCACGGAGCGGTTCGCGGACCATCACGAGGCGCTGGACTGGTTCGTGACCGAGCATCCCGTCCTCCTCGCGGTGCTCCGTCAGGCCGAGAGCAGCGGCTTCGACACCCACGTCTGGCAGCTGGCCTGGGCTCTGATGCCGTTCTTCGACCGACTGGGACACTGGCACGACGCAGCCATGGTGCAGGAAACGGCGCTGGTGGCCGCCGGCCGCGAGGTGAGCGTGGAGGGGCAGGCGATCGCGCACGGAAGCCTTGTGATGGCCCATGCGCGGCTCCTCCGGCACGACGAAGCACGTGACCACGCCCGGCAGGCCGTCGAGTTGTTCCGGGAACTCGGCGACTACACGGGCCAGGCGTACGCCTACCGAAGCCTCGCCCTGCTCCTCGACCGGCAGGCGAGCTACCGCGACGGGCTCATTCATGCGCAGCGGTCCCTCGAGTTGTTCCAGGCCGCGGGCTACCGCACCGGCGAGGCCAAGGCGCTCAATGCGGTCGGCTGGTTCCACGCCCACCTGGGGGACCGCGAGCAGGCTCTGACGTACTGCCGGCGCGCGCTGGACCTGCAGAAGGTGATCGGTGACCGGCTCGGCCGGGCCGAGACCTGGGACAGCCTCGGCTACATTCACCATCACCTCGGGCACTCACAAGAGGGAATCGTGTGCTATCAGCACGCTCTCGACCTCTACCGTGAATTGGGTGACCGGTACAACGAGGCCGACACCCTGTCCGCACTGGGCGATGCCCACAGCGAGGTCGGAGACGCCGCATCGGCCCGCGCCGCGTGGCAGCGCGCTCTGGTGATCCTGGAGGAACTCGGTCATCCGGAGGGCGCCCAGGTGCGCACCAAGCTGGATGAACTCGGCGGATAATCGATAATCATCCGGCGCAAAAAATTCCGTACTATTCCCGGTACGTTGAGTTGGCGCGTCCGAAGCCGTAGAGAAATTCCCTTCTTGACGCGTGGAGGGGTCCCCGGCAGAATAGCTGGCGCTGATAGTGCCTACCTGTGACAGGTCGTTCATCGGGAGGTCATCATGTCAGAAGGTTCAGTGAGCCGTGCGGACATAGAATTAATCGCCAATGAATTGGAGGCGATATCGGCCGGCCTTCCCGCTGAGAAGCAAATGCTGCTCGCCGACGTCCTCGATCTTGCCGCGGAAGCGGCGGACGTCCGGGAGGAAGGCAGCTTCACCGCGGGTGCCGAAGCGGAAGCGACGAACGCCGTCGACGAGTCCGGCGAGGCCTTCGATCCGGCTTCGCGAGGGCGGAAGAAAAAGCCGAGGCGTCACAGCAAGATCGGTGATCCTATCCGGATGCGGGCGGCAGGCAAGAACGAGCCCACCGACCGGACGCCTTGACGGAATGCTCGACCCGCACAGGGCCGGCCGCACCGGCGGCAGCGAAGGGGTACAGCGTTCGCCTTGGCCTGCCGTCCTCGTCTCCATGCCCTTCATGGACATCCACTGTCCGTCGATCCAACTCGGCCTGCTCAAGGCGATAGGCGACGCACACGGTTTCCCCGTACACACCTTCCACGCCAACCTCGATTTTGCCGCGCGCATCGGTGTGGACCGTTACCGTGCCCTCGCCGGGCATCGCGGCTGCATGATCGGTGAATGGCTCTTCTCCCGCGCCGCTTTCGGCGATGCGGCCCCGGACCCGGATGCCCAGCTGCTCGATGAGTTCGGTCCCGAACTCGCCGCCCTGAGTGGTGAAGCGGAGAAGGACTGGCGAGAGCAGCTGCTGCGGACGCGAGACCGGGACGTGCCGGACTATCTCGACTCGCTCGTCGATGCCTTCCCCTGGGGCGAGATGCGCCTCGTGGGATTCACCTCGACGTTCCAGCAGAACACGGCCTCCTTCGCGCTGGCACGACGGCTGAAGAGCCGGTATCCGGAGTTGTTCATCCTGTTCGGCGGGGCGAACTTCGACGGGGAGATGGGACCGGAACTCGTACGGACCGCAGGCTGTGTCGACGCCGCCGTCATCGGGGAAGGCGACATCGCGTTCCCCCAGCTGATGGATACTCTCGCCGCCGGCGGCGACCTCGGCACCGTCCCCGGTCTGGCCTACCGGAAGGAGGGCGGCGGCGATGTCGTCGTCGTGCCGCCGCTGCCCCCGACGCACCGGCTCGATGACCTGCCGGTGCCGGACTACGACGAGTACTTCCGCCACGCCGAGGAGACGGGCCTGCTTCGTCGCTCCGCCCGCCGAAGCGTACGCATACCCGTCGAGACGGCCAGAGGCTGCTGGTGGGGCGCAAAACATCACTGCACGTTCTGCGGGCTGAACGCGACGAGCATGCGGTTCAGAGCGAAATCCCCGGAACGGGTACTCGACGAATTCGCTCAGTTGGCGCGTCGCCATCACAGCTTCTGCTTCGACGCCGTGGACAACATCCTGGACATGAATTACCTGAGAACGGTCTTTCCTGCCCTCGTCGACAGCGGAGCGAGCTACGACCTCTTCTACGAGGTGAAGGCCAATCTGAACCGGTCTCAGCTCAAGTTGCTGGCGGATGCCGGTGTGACCCTCATCCAGCCCGGACTGGAGTCATTGAGCTCGCACGTGCTGCGGCTCATGCACAAGGGAGTCAGCGCCGCGCAGAACATCAACCTGCTGCGCTGGGCACAGCACTACGGAATCGAAGTGACCTGGAATCTCCTCTGGGGGTTCCCCGGCGAAACACGCAAGGACTACGAGGACCAAGCGGCGCTCATACCCCGCCTGTTGCACCTTCAGCCGCCATCAGGGGCCGGCCGGATCTGGCTGGAGCGCTTCAGCCCGCTCTACGAAGAGCGGGACGAGCTCCTGTCCCATTACCAGCCGGAGAAGAGCTACCGGTACGTCTATCCTCCGGACGCCGACCTCCACCGGATCGCCTACTTCTTCGACTACGAGCTGGCCGACGCCCTGCCGGACGCCGACTATGCCGCAGTCCGGCAGGAAGTCGATGCTTGGAACGCGGCCTGGCAGGGCGAACGGCCGCCCGTACTGACGTACTGGTCGGCACCGCACTTCGTCCAGATCTATGACGGCAGGCATGAAGGGCACGAGGGGACGTACACCTTCGAAGGCACGATGGCCGACCTCTACCTGGCCTGCAGCCGCCGGCCCGTCACCGCGGCGGGCGCGCAGCGCGCCCTCGGCATCAACCGTTCCGCCGCAGTCGTCCAGATGATGCTGCGCGACCTTCAGGAAATGGGGCTGGTGTTCCTCGACGGGAAAACGGCCGTGGCACTTGCCTTACCCGCCTCGCCACGGCGATCCGTACCCTGAATACTCTCACTCGCCGTTGCGTTCTTCGGCATCGGAACTGTGCTCCTCGGCATCGGACGAGAAGGGGCCGAAGGGCTCGATCCTGGGATTGGCGTACGGGCCGTGGAAGCCGGGCATCCCCCTGATCCGCTCCGCGGCCTCCTCGGTGACCAGCAGGGCGTAGAGCTGCTGGGACGGGTCGACGGACACCAGCCCGTATTGCCGGTCGACCTCGGCGTCGGCGAGTCCGAAGCGCTGCTGGGCACCATGGAGCGTCGTGTGCGGCGGGAGTGCCACAGTGACGAGAACGGTAGGGCTTCCCGGAGTCATGGGCCTCCTACGAACGCTCGTTGCTCAGGCTGCGGCGGCGCAGTGCCTCCGTGACGGCGGTGGTGTTGATGATGCCGTAGCCGCATTCGTAGTCGAAGCCCGCAACGCCCAGATCGTCGGCCGTGCGGCGCAGCAGCGTGCGCATCCGGGAGGGCGGGATCTTCTTGGCCGACCACTGGGTGCGCACGGCCGCGATGATGCCCGCGGCCACCGGGCAGGCCGCCGAGGTCCCCGAGTCGGGACTGGTGGCGCCGAATGCCTGCGAGCCCGCGAAGTGGGTGTACGTGGCGACGTCGGGCTTGCGCGGGGTGAGCCGGCCGGGGCCTTGGGAGGAGTAGCCGACCCGTGCCTTCCGGGTGTCCACGCCCGCTACGGACAGTACGGCGGGGTGCGAGTTGGCGCCGCCGATGGGGCGGTCGGCGTACTTGCAGCGCGGGTCGGGGCAGTCGCGTCCGCAGTTGCCCGCGGCGAACAGGATGTCGGCGCCGGCCTGCTCCAGGGCGGCCACCGCGAGGTTGAACGGGTGGGCGGGGTTGTCGGAGTAGTTGCCCGGGTGACCCGGTGGGAAGTCCCAGCTCGGGTCGTAGGAGCCCCAGCTGTTGCTGACGACCAGCATGCGCTGTTCGGGCGGCATCTCCTCCAGCAGCGTCCGCAGGTGCGCGTAGGCCGCGATCGCGTCGGAGAGCAGGCCTTCCATGGCGGTGGCGCCCCGGCGCCGGGGGAAGAGCACCGGAATGTCGAGCAGGTCGACGTGCGGCGCGACCACCAGCGAGTCGAATGCACACATGGTGCCGTGGTCCACGGCGAACCGGCCGAAGTCTCCGTCGAGCCCGGCCGGCTTCCAGCTGTGCTCGGCGTCGACGGTCACGGGGGAGCCCAGCACCTCGCCCACCTGCGCGACGTTGATGCCGCTGTCGACGATGGCAAGGGGGACGTCCCGGCCGTCCAGGCCTTCCTTCCTGAGGGGCTCGGCGACGGCGTGCTGTACGTCCTGCCAGTTGCCGACCGGGGGAGTCCCACCACATGTCGGCATCGTTGCGATGACGGGGTCGGAGGACAGGCCGACGATGTCCGGCCGGGCCGTCGCGAGCATGGCGACGCGACTGGTGGTGTCGTAGTCCTGGATCTCGCCACGCACCAGGACACTCGCGTCTTCCGGAGCCATGGAGAACACGAGTGGCTGGTCCAGTGACAGGGGATCACCACCAGGCGTGGCGGGCTTCGGCCGGGCGATCGGCACCGGCACGAAGGCCGGATCCACGGCGAAACCGGGAACCGACCCCGCCACGTCAACGGCCGGCGGAGTGGTGACCGCGGGGTCGACGACGGCTTGCATGACATCCAGCTCGGGCCGCATCTGAACAATTACTCGCATAAGTCCCCCTGGGCGAGAAGAGAATCCGGCACGAAGAAAAGGCAGCGGCGGTGGCACAGCTTGAAAGGCGACAAGTTGAAAGGCAACGAGTTGAAAGGCAACGAGTTGAGAGCAACACGTTGAGGGACGCACGCGGATTCAGCCTCGGAGAACTCATGTTATGGGTGCCCGCCTGACCGGTCCATACGGTCGCAGGCGTAGCGCCCGGCGCGCCTCCTGCGCCGATGGCGGCGCAGCGCTCGTACGTACGGGAACCGGACGCCACACGCTCATGTGCCGCCGCTCTTCCGGCGTATCTGCTGCCTCTGGCTTGATTCCGTGGTTATCCGCCGAGGGGCGGGCCAGTAGCGTTTTCCTGCCTCCCGTCATGAGGTCGCTTCAGCAAGGGAGAATGCCATGACATGGCTGGGCTGGGAGAGCCTCGAAGGGAAACTGACAAGCGGCCCGGGAGTGTCGTCCTGGGGCCCTGAGCGGCTCGACGTCTTCGCGCGGGGGACGGACGCGGCGCTGTGGCACAAATGCTTCGACAGCGACTGGTCGGACTGGGAAAGCCTGGGTGGCGTCCTGACGTCGGCGCCCGCGGTGGTTTCCTGGGGACGCGACCGTATCGACGTTTTCGCCCGGGGCGCCGACCTCGCGTTGTGGCACAAGTGGTTCGACAACGAATGGTCCGGCTGGGAGAGCCTCGGTGGCGTCCTTACCTCCGGCCCTGCCGTGGCGAGCAGGAAGAGCGGACGGCTGGACGTATTTGTGCGGGGCACGGATTCGGCGATATGGCACAAGTCGTACGGAGACGGTTGGTCGGGGTGGGAGAGTCTGGGCGGGGTGCTGACGAGTGCGCCTGCCGCGGCGAGTTGGTCGTCCGGGCGGCTGGACGTTTTCGCGCGGGGTGCTGATTCGGCGCTGTGGCACAAGTCGTTCGAGGACGGTTGGTCGGGGTGGGAGAGTCTGGGCGGGGTGCTGACGAGTGCGCCTGCCGCGGCGAGTTGGTCGTCCGGGCGGCTGGACGTTTTCGCGCGGGGTGCTGATTCGGCGCTGTGGCACAAGTCGTTCAAGAACGGCTGGTCCGAATGGGAAAGCCGCAAAGGTCTCCTCGCGAGCGCTCCCGCGGCCGTCTGCTGGGGGGCGAACCGCATCGACGTGTGCGCCACGGGCATCGACAGCACGGTGTGGCACAAGTGGTGGCAGCCGCTGCCCACGGTGCGGCTGCACGCCAAGGTCCTCACCGCGCCGGACGTCTCCGTCGCCGACGCCGTCGCGCGGGCGCGGGAAGTGTTCGCGACCGTGGGGATCGCGGTGCAACTGGTGACGACGGAGAACCTCACCCTGCCGGAGCTGGACGACATCGACATCGGGAAGTGCCGGGAGGCGGAGGTCACGGCCGAGCAGAAGAAGCTGTTCGCCCACCGCGCCGACGCGAGCAGCAAAGACATGGTGGTCTACTTCGTACGTTCCACGAAACCACCGTTCAACGGCTGCGCGGCGCATCCCGCCAATCGTCCCAGTGCCGTGGTCGTCCAGAAGGCGACACCATGGACGCTCGCCCATGAGATCGGCCATCTGCTGGGCCTCTACCACGTCAGTAACAAGAATCGCCTCATGATGGGCAAAGGGACGATAGACATCACCAACCCGCCTCCCGACCTCGTCGCCGACGAGGTCAAGATAATGCTGGACAGCCCGTTCATTCAGTACGTCTGAGAGGCTGCGATGAGCGTTTCCATGGAGGACGTGCGCAAGATCCTCAGCTCCGAGGAGCCGGACTACGAGGCCGCCGCACGGCTCGGCGGCAACAGCCTTCCCCATCTGCGAGCACTGATCGACGGCGATGACCTGATGCTCGCCTCGAAGGCGGCGTACGCGGCCGGTCTGCTGGAGGGCGACGCGGGGCAGGACGCCATCGTGGCCGCCACCCGGAGCGGTGATCCGGCGGTTCGGGTGGCGGCAGCGAGCGCCGCGGTGAACCTGCCTGCCGGGTCCGCCGTCACCGTCCTCACCGGCCTGCTCGAGGACCCTGACCCCGGCGTCCGGAAAACGGCCCTGTCAGCAGCCCCCGAGGAAGAACGAGCGGCGCTGACCGGCCGGGTACGGGAAAGGCCGCAGAGCCCGCCGGTACCGCCCGCCGACACGGGGCCGGACGAAGGGCAGAGCACCACACCGATGCCCGGGGAACAGGCCGGCAGCGGCCTCATGCCCGGCGAGGGCGTGGCGAAGGGGCTGATGCCCGGTGAGGAGCCCGGCCGCGGCACACAGAGCAGCGACCAGCCTCCGCAGCCGGGGAAGATGCCGGGCGAGGCCTGAGCCGGTCCTGCTGCCGGCGGGCGGCTACGCCTGAACCGGTGCTGCTGCCGGCGGACGGCTACGCCTGAGCCGCGATCACCGCCGCCGCCATCTTCCCGATCTCACGGATTCTGCTCAGGGCCTCGTCCAAGGTCTCGATCCGGGCTGCCGCGGCTTTCACTTCCGCCGACCGGTGCCCGGGCACCCCGTGCCGGGACATCGTTTCGCCCGCGTCGACGATGAGTTCGTAGGCGCGCAGTACCGCCTGGCGCTCAGCGGAGGTCCTGCCCTCGGTCATGCCGCCACCTCCGACCGGGGGACGATCATGAACTTGTCGCCGCGTGCGCTGTACACGACCTGCACGTCCTCGCCTGCCGCGTTCCGGCCTGCCGCCTCGGAGTCCAACCTCGGCAACGACCGGGGATCGCCCGCGGGCAGCCACCGACGCTCGGTGTCCCGCTGCTGACCGATGACACGCATGGCACTTCCTCTCTGGCTCATCGGCGCTCGCCGGTGGCTCGTGCTCGCTGCGAAAGCTTGCGGATTCCACGGTGCCGTTCCGGGTTGCAGTACTCGCTGCACCGTTCGCTGCAGCGGCGACTGCAGCGAACGGTGCAACACGCGGGAGCAGGATGAAGGCGCCGCAGCCGCAGTGCGGTGACCGGCGACATGTTGGCACCAGAGCACGGGGACAGCAGTATGAAAGCAACGGGGCTTTTGCAGCAGAGCGTGCGTGCCGTGGTATCGATGCCCGCCGAGGCGGCGGTGCTGGCACTGGCGTCGGCCTTCCAGACCACACTGAAAGCCGCACCGTGGCGGCGCCGGAACAACCGGCCCTCGGACCGGCCGGAGGACGGTGACCTCGCATGGCCGCCCGAGGACAGCCGGCAGACACCGATCGTGCTCGTTCCGGGGTACCTCTCCACCACAGCGTGCTGGGAGAGCCTGCTGGTACGCCTGCGGCAACGCGGTTATCACAACATCACCGTCGTGCAGTACAACTCGCTGAGGATGGGGGTCCCGGAAATCGCCGAGACGGTCGCGGAGGAAGCGTCCGCAGCCGCCCGGCGCAGCGGAACGCGTGGGGTGCATCTCATCGGTTACAGCCTCGGCGGGCTGGCGATACGCTACGCGTTGCAGTTCCTCGGTCCGGACGCCGATGCGTTGAGCGCCATCACCATCGCGACACCGCACCACGGTGCTCCGCTCGCGTATGCCGGTCTCGGCCCGGCCGCCAAGCAGATGCGCCTCAAGTCCGCACTCCTGGACGAGCTGCCTCCCATCGATTCCGGTGGCCGCGTCCGCTGGCTGCTCATCGGGGGGAAAGCCGATCTCGTGGTACCGATCTCCAGTGCGACGGCCGGTGGGCACGTCGCTTCCGCCAGCATTCCGGTCAGTGGGCACCTGAACATCATCGACACTCCGCTGCTGGCGGATACGGTCATCAGCCACTTGGCGTCCTGCCGAACCGGGCGGAAGAGTCCGCGGGTGCTGGCTTCGTGACGCGAGTCCGATGTCGTGCCGGGCCGCTCAGCGGCCGCTGTAACGATCACTGCAACGGGTTCTGCAACGCCGGAACGCACGATGGGGCAAGGACGTCGCAGCGCCGGGCCGCCGGTGGCCCGGACCGCGTTCGCACCGCGTAAGAGGGCGAGCAGTACCATGATGACCGACTCATACGACCTCCTTTCGGCCGCCAGGGCGGAGGCGCTCTTCAGCAGCGCGTTGGCAGTGGATTCCCAGCCGACCAAGGACGAGGTGGAGACAGCCATACGGCAGGCGGTCCGTCAGCACCACGGCACCCGTGGTTGTGCCGTCGTGCTCGCCGGCGCCTACGGGGAGTACCCGGAGACGGCTGTGCCCCGGATGCGATGGGCCCTGCGGCAGGTACGGGCCGCCTATCCGCGGGCCCGCCGGTACCGGTAGATCAAGGATGAGGGGGACATCCGATGCCGAGTTCAGTACACCAGATCGACCACGAAGCACCGCACCCGTCCGACCAGGCGACCGCCGCCGGGCGATGGCGGGTGCTCGTCGCGGAGAACCGCAAACAAGACGCGGAGCACCTGGTCACAGGGCTCCAACGACACGGACACGAGGTCAGCACCGTCGGTACGGGGGCGGAGACCCTGCGGGTCTACGACGAGGCCGATCTGCTGCTGCTCGACCTCGAACTCCCTGACCTGGACGGCCTGGAGGTCTGCCGCATCATCCGTACGCAGCACGACATCCCCGTGATAGCCGTCACGGCACGGGGGAGCGGCCTGGACCGCGTTCTCGGCCTTCGGGCAGGCGCGGACGACTACCTGGTCAAGCCGTACGACTTCCTGGAACTGATGGCGCGCATCGATGCCGTCATGCGACGTGCGCGCCCGCGGCCGCCCAGTACCCGGGTCATCCACCACGGACCGTTGCGCATCGACGCGGACGCGCGCCAGGTGACCCTGCACGGCGTGGCCGTCGAGCTCACGTGCAAGGAGTTCGAACTGCTCCACGTCCTTGCCAGCCACCCCCACACCGTTGTGTCGCGGAAGCAGCTCATGCAGGCGGTGTGGCACGGCTCGTGGTCCCGCCGGACCTTGGACACCCATGTGAGCAGCCTGCGCAGCAAGCTCGGCGGCAGTGACTGGATCACCACTGTGCGAGGCGTGGGCTTCCGCCTGCGCCTCGCGTGACGGCACGGTGCCCAGAGGGCGCCGGAGAGGAACTCGTAGGTGCGCATCGCTCAGGAGGGAGCCATCGTGCGCAAGGTGCTCATCGCCAACCGTGGCGAAATCGCTGTCCGCGTCGCCCGTGCATGCCAGGACGCCGGGATCGGGAGCGTAGCCGTCTACGCCGACCCGGACCGGGACGCTCTGCACGTCCGCGCGGCGGATGAGGCATACGCCCTGGGCGGTGACACTCCTGCCACCAGCTACCTGGACATCGCCAAGGTCCTGCAGGCCGCGGCCGATTCCGGCGCGGACGCCGTCCACCCCGGCTACGGCTTCCTCTCCGAGAACGCCGAGTTCGCCCAGGCGGTGCTGGACGCGGGACTGATCTGGATCGGCCCGCCGCCGCAGGCCATCCGCGACCTGGGCGACAAGGTCGCCGCCCGGCACATCGCCCAGCGCGCCGGCGCCCCGCTGGTGGCCGGCACCAAGGACCCGGTCTCCGGCGCCGAGGAGGTCGTGGCCTTCGCCGAGGAACACGGCCTGCCCATCGCCATCAAGGCCGCCTTCGGCGGCGGCGGCCGCGGCCTGAAGGTCGCCCGCACCCTGGAGGAGGTCCCCGAGCTGTACGACTCCGCCGTCCGCGAGGCGGTGGCCGCCTTCGGCCGCGGGGAGTGCTTCGTGGAGCGCTACCTGGACCGCCCGCGGCATGTGGAGACCCAGTGCCTGGCCGACAAGCACGGCAACGTGGTCGTGGTCTCCACCCGCGACTGCTCCCTGCAGCGCCGCCACCAGAAGCTGGTGGAGGAGGCCCCCGCGCCGTTCCTGACCGCCGAGCAGAACGCCGAGCTCTACCGCGCCTCCAAGGCGATCCTGAAGGAGGCCGGCTACGAGGGCGCCGGCACCTGTGAGTTCCTGGTCGGCCAGGACGGCACCATCTCCTTCCTGGAGGTCAACACCCGCCTGCAGGTCGAGCACCCGGTCACCGAGGAGGTCACCGGGCTGGACCTGGTGCGGGAGATGTTCCGCATCGCCGACGGCGAGGAACTGGGCTACGACGACCCGCCGGTGCGCGGCCACTCCTTCGAATTCCGCATCAACGGCGAGGACCCGGGCCGCAACTTCCTGCCCGCCCCCGGCACGGTGACGAAGTTCGAGGCCCCGGCCGGCCCGGGCGTCCGCCTGGACGCCGGCGTGGAGTCCGGCAGCGTGATCGGCCCGGCCTGGGACTCCCTGCTGGCCAAGCTCATCGTCACCGGCGCCACCCGGCAGCAGGCGCTGCAGCGTGCCGCCCGCGCGCTGAACGAGTTCACCGTCGAGGGCATGGCCACCGCCCTCCCCTTCCACCGCACGGTGGTCAAGGACCCGGCCTTCGCGCCGGAGCTGACCGGCTCCACCGACCCGTTCCAGGTCCACACCCGCTGGATCGAGACCGAGTTCGTCAACGACATCAAGCCGTTCGCGGCGCCGGGCGCGGACGAGGCCGAGGAAGAGAGCGGCCGCGAGACCGTCGTCGTCGAGGTCGGCGGCAAGCGCCTGGAGGTCTCCCTGCCCTCCTCGCTCGGCATGTCGCTGGCCCGTACCGGCCTCGCCGCCGGCGCCAAGCCCAAGCGCAAGGCCGCCAAGAAGTCCGGCTCCGCCGCCTCCGGCGACACCCTCGCCTCCCCCATGCAGGGCACCATCGTCAAGGTCGCGGTGGAGGAGGGCCAGGAGGTCAAGGAGGGCGACCTGGTCGTCGTCCTGGAGGCCATGAAGATGGAGCAGCCGCTGAACGCGCACCGCTCCGGCACCGTCAAGGGGCTGACCGCCGAGGTCGGCGCCTCCCTCACCTCCGGCGCCGTGATCTGCGAGATCAAGAAATGACCCGGCCGGCGCGGGGCCGGCCGAGGCATCACCTCACGGATTCTGCGTCGAGTAGCGGAACTCCGGGCCGTACGTGGCCTTGGCGTTGCCGGGCAGCGGCAGCTGCATCAGGACGCGTGCCAGGGCACGCATGCTGCTCATGGACGCGATGGCGCGCAGCACCAGACTGTTCCGTTCCCTGTCGTTCTGCTCGCGCCAGGCGGCCTCCAACGAGCGCAGCAGCACGCCGTAGTGCGCGTTGAACGCCTCGACCATGAGCTTGACGGCTCCGGTGGGAGCGTTCTTCCGGTCCGTCGCCCAGCCGCCCTTCGGCACCTTGGCCATGGGATACACCGAGGGCATGGGAATCTCCTCGCCGCGGAATTCCCACTTCTCCCCGACGTTGATCAGCCGTCGGCCTTGGTGGATCTCGAGGAACACGTAGTAGTGCGCCAGTTCCCCTTTCTTTCCGGGGAACGGGTTCTCGGGTGAGGCGGTCGTGCCTTCGCCCTGCTGCATGATGGCTTCGATGGCGCGGTCCGCCTGTTCCCAGCCGCGGATGGGCTCCACGGAATTCTCCAGGCCACGGGCGGACATGTCGTAGTCGATCTGCGGCCCGGGCTCCCGGAACAGGTCCTTGTTCGCGCGCAGGACGTCCCGGATCCTGCTGTAGAAAGCGCCGATCGACGTGTAGGTCTCCATGGCGGCTGCCTCGGCGAGCGGCCGGTCGGGCTTCTCGATCTCCGAGAACATCCGCAGTGCCGGCTTGTCGAGCCCGCTGAGCTGGACGGTCAGCTCGGGCCGTACGCCACCGGGTAACGCACCGGGGTACTCCGGTACGGACTTCGGGTCCGCCAGTACGGGCTGCTCTCCGAGAGCGCTGAGGATGTTGCCGACCCGTCCGAGGTGGGTCATCTCGTCGAAGAGGATTTCCCGGATCGCGCTGAAGACATTCCTGTCCTTCGCCGGGTCCTTGATCGACCACAGTCCGCAGGCATAGGGAGGAATAGTGGCCAGTTCCACCATGATTGCTGCCTGCAGTGCCTTCTTCAGCCAGCGTTCGTCGCAGTCCTGCTCACTGACCTGCATCAGCTCGACGATCGCATTGCTCCGGTATTCGACCACTGTCATGGCATGCTCCTTCCTCTCGCCCGCACGCCGACGGTGCCGCAAACCACCGTCGGCTGTCGACGGACCGGTATGAAGTGGCGCGGAAATGCCGTCCGGCGCCGGGCGGGGGAGTCAGGGACCCGGCCGGTGGTGCCTCTGGTCCTGCAGTACACCGTCGACGTAGACGTCCACGCCGTGGAACGAGACGAGGCCGGCGACCTTCTGGCTCTCGGGCAGCGGTGACCGGTACGACCAGGCGCGGTCGGTACGGAGCTGGTCACCGACGCGGATCGACCAGTACTCGGCGGTGCCTTTGTAGGGGCAGCGGGTGACGGTGTCGGTGGGTTCGAGGAGGTCCATCCGGATGTCGGGCTTCGGCAGGTAGTACCGGGTCGGCAGCCCGGTCTCGAACAGCAGCCTGGCGTGGGTGGACTCGGCAACGACGCTGCCGTCGACCTCGACGCGCAGGTGGCGTGAGCTGGCCAGCACGTCGATCCGGGTGTAGGGGTCCCGGGCATGGACGAAGACCTCTTCGTCCTCCTCGAACCATGCGCCCATGGCGTCCCACTCGAAGCGGACGTGGTCGCGCAGCTGCTCGTCCGAGGCGCTCCCGTAGAGCCGTGCGGCGCCCGGTGCCCGGGCCGGGCCGGCATGGACGGTGCAGACCTGGGCGTCGCCACGGCCGGAGGAGTGTGTACTGTCCCCGTCCGGGCTCAGTGAGTCCTGGGCGACATCGGCGAGGGGGAAGTAGTAGGTGGGGTAGTGGGGGTTCTCCCACACCAGCAGCGGGTGGATGCTGTCGGCCACCGGATGGCCGCGGAGGTACACGCGCACCCGTTTCCCACTGGGTTCGACCCGTGTCCGTTCTGTGTCGGTCGGCATGTATGCGGTTCCGTCCTGTATGCGGTTCTCAGAAGCGGGTGCGAAGAGGCCGTACGCCGTCACGCGGCCTCGGTGCGGCGCATCAGGCATTCCTCTGCGAACCCGAGGCACCGCAGGTGGTAGGAGCGGGCCGCGAAACCGAGACTGATGTTGTGGCCCGCGCCCCACTGCCGCTCGGTGCGGACGTGCGGTGCGGCGCTGAACCGTGACCGCAGGTCGGCAAGGGTGTCTTCGTCGTGGCACCACCACGGCTCGTGTTCGGCGAAGGTGAAACGGACGGGAACCCGGACGCGGGCCGTGACAGCGCGGAACACGTCGGGCCAGTGGGCGAGGTCCGCCCGTTCCCGCGCCGGGGTGGTGACGAGGGTGCCGTGCCCGGCCGTGAAGGTGTTCGGTGGGTACAAACGTAGCGGTCCCCAGCTCCGCCTCCAACCCTCGCGGGCGCCCGCCGCGTCGAGGGCTCCGGGTGCGTACCGACTGCCGCACCCGGAGATGTCGATGCCGAGCAGTCCGGGCTCCGGGTGCTCAGCGGCCATGAGCAGCGCCGGCTTCCCGCCGAAGGAATGGGCGAGGAGGAAGTGGCCCTCGCCCGCCGGGAACCGCCGGCGGAAATCCCGGAGCGCTGCCGCCAGGGTGGCCGCCTGCTCGTGCAGCGACCGCCCTTCGGGACAGTGGGGCGCGGTCCGGCCGTAGCCGGGCCGGTCCACGGCGAGGACCGCGAAGCCGAGGCGCGCTCCCAGAGTCAGCAGGGAGAGCTCCGGGAGCGCCTGGCCGTCGAAGTAACCGGAGGTCATGCCGGCACCGTGCAGGGCGACGACGGTCGCGCGCGGCGCGCCGGGCGGCCGGCTCAGCATCGCGGACAGCCGGATTCCACCGGCGTCCAGGCTGATCCGGCGTACTCCCCGGGACGGCCCGGGCGCGGTGGCTCTCACGGCTGCGGCACCGTTCCAACGGTGGCCGGTGCGCCGAACCAGCGGCGCAGTGAGCCGGTCAGCGCCCCGATGGTGTCCGTGCCGTCGTCGGCCCATGCGATGTAGCCGTCGGGCCGGACCAGGACGGCTGTGGCATCGGCGAACGCCTCACCGCCCTCGGGAACGGCGACCGTGACGTTCACGCGGTCCCGCCAGCCGTCGGCGGCCGCGCGCAGCTCCGGGTCGTCGGTGAGGTCGAGCAGCACGCCGTGCGCCGTGTGCAGCAGTTCGGTGGTGGTGACAGTGCCGCCAGGGGTCCGGAGCCTGCGGGGAGGCAGCCGCCTGCCGGACAGTGCGTGGTGCCGGGAGCCGACGTCGTAGCGGATGTCCAGGCCGCTCACGGCACCGGACAGATGCCGTTTCACCTCGTCGTGGGCCAGCAGCTCGGTGAACAGTTCGCGCAGCGGCTCGCTCTCCGCTCCGCCCAGGAACACGATGCCCTGCGCACGCGTGTTCATCAGGAGCCGCTTCCCGACCGGGTGCCGTTCGCTGTGGTAGCTGTCCAGCAGTCCGTCCGGCGCTCCGCCCCGTACGACGGCGGCGAGCTTCCAGCCGAGGTTGACGGCGTCCTGCACCCCGACGCTCAGGCCCTGGCCGCCCGCGGGAAGGTGGACGTGCGCGGCGTCCCCCGCGAGCAGGACGCGCCCGCGCCGGTACGCGGTGACCTGGCGGGTGGTGTCGGTGAACGAACTGACCCACAGCGTGTCACCGCCCGCGAGGGATTCACCCGTGATCCGGTACCACGCGTCGGCGACATGGCCGAAGCCCGGCGACTCGTCGTGGGTGGTGGCCGGAGTGCCGTGCTCGCAGACGATGATGCGGTCCACCCCTTCCTCCAGGGGCGCCGCCATCACCATGCCGTTGGGCAGGCGCTCGCCGAGCGGCCGGGGGCGCAGGGCACATCCGGTGACATCGGCGAGGTACATGGCACGCGTCGCGGGCGTGCCCGGGAAGTCGAAGCCGGCCGCCTTCCGTACGGTGCTGTGGCCGCCGTCGCATCCCACCAGGTAGGCGGCGCGCAACGACCGTTCGCCGCCGGGCGTACGCACGGAGACCCGTATGCCGTCGGCCTCCTCGGCCAGCTCCCGCAGTTCCCAGCCGCGGCGGAGCTCCGCGCCCAGCTCGGTCGCCCACTTCTCCAGCACCGCCTCCGTTCTGGACTGCGGAATTCCGCGGGCGCCGAAGTGCGAGTCCGCCAGCACGCTGTAGTCGAACCGGATCCCGCCGAAATGGCCGAGCGGGCTCGTCTCCAGCCCCTCGAAGCGGGCCAGGAGGCCGCGTTGGTCGAAGACCTCCATGGCGCGGGCCGTGAAACCCAGCCCGCGCGACTGACCGGTGGGCTCGATCAGCCGCTCGATCACGATCACGCGGGCTCCACCCAGGCGCAGTTCGCCGGCGAGCATGAGCCCGGTGGGCCCGGCACCGACGACGATCACATCCGTGTCCACGAGACCTCTCCTCGGGTCTGGTTCTCGGCGGCCCGGCCCGGCGGGCCGAACCAGCGTCGCAGGGCGGTGGCGAGGCTGACGTCATGGTCCGAGCCGCTCCACGCCACATGGCCGTCCGGCCGGACCAGCACCGCACCCCGCCCGGCCAGCGGGGCGTCCGCCACCGGACGGGCCGGTACCGTCATGACGCGGTCGGCCCACCGGCCGGCGATCTCGTACAGCGGCGCCGTCAGGTCCCCCGTGAAACCGATGAGCAGGCCCCGGCCGGTACGGAGCAGCGTTGTCGTGGTGGTGGTCCCGTTCGGCGCGGTCAGGACCGTGTCCGGCAGCCGGGCACCGAGCAGGGGGTCGTCACCGGCACCGACCGGGTAGCGGATGTCGAGGCCACTGATCAGGCCCGCCAGGCGGGTGCGGCTGCGCTCGACGGACACCATCTCGCTCATCAGCGTGCGGAGCGGTGCCACGTTCGCGCCGCCGAGCAGCAGCAGGGACTGCGCCCTGACGTTCGCCAGCACCCGCGCGCCGACCGCGTGGCGTTCGTCGTGGTACGTGTCGAGCAGGCCGACCGGTGCCCGGTGGTTCACGTGCAGTGCCAGTTTCCAGCCGAGGTTGACGGCGTCCTGGAGGCCGAGGTTCAGTGCCTGGCCGCCCACCGGCATCTGCTGGTGGGCCGCGTCTCCGGCGAACAGCACCCGCCCGTGGCGGTAAGCGGTCACCTGACGGTTGGCGTCACCGAAGGCGTTCACCCAGATCGCCTTGCCGTGGCTGATGTCCTCCCCGGTGACCCGGTGCCACACGTCACACACTTCCGCGAAATCCGGTGCGTGGGTGCGGGGTGCCCGCCCACGGCCGAACTCGTGCACCATGATCCGGGTGACGCCTTCGGCGTTGCGCGCGGCGATGGCCAGCCCGTGCGGCAGGCGCTCGAACCGCCGGTCGGGTACGTCCAGGCCGGTCACGTCCGCGCGCAGCAGCTCACGGGCGGTGCTCCGGCCGGGGAACCCGACGCCGGTACGCGTACGCACCGTGCTGTCCTCACCGTCGCACGCGACGAGGTAGGCGCCGCGGACCCGGGCGGTGCCCTGCGGAGTGTCCGCGGTGACCTGGACGCTGTCGCCGTCGTCGGTCAGCTCCCGCACCTCCCACCGGCGCCGGATGTCGGCGCCGAGGGTCAGCGCCCAGTTCTGCAGCAGCCGTTCGGTCCGGTACTGCGGCACCTTCCACTGCCCGGGGTACGTACTGGGCAGTGTCAGGTCCATCGGAATGCCGCCGTAGTGCCCCCGGCGTTCGTTCGGCGGTGTGCCGAGCGCCGTCAGCAGTCCACGGCTGTCGAAGATCTCCATGGTGCGCGCGTGCAGGGTGGAGGCGCGCGACTCCTCGGTGATGCGGGGGCGCCGCTCCAGTACGGTCACGTCGGCGCCCCCGAGGCGCAGCTCGCCGGCGAGCATGAGCCCCACGGGCCCGGCTCCGACGACGATCACTTGAGTGTCCAGGCGTTCCGTCGTCTTCGTCATCGTCAGCGCCGGCTCTCGGCGTACTCCTTGGCGTGCCCGAGAGTCGCCCGGCTGTTGGTGCTCAGCGCGTTGCGGACGTAGTCCCGGGCGTCGTCGACGGTGGCCCCGGCTCCCAGGACCCGCTCGATGTTGTCCGCGTTGAGCATCACGGTGTGCTGGGACGACGTCGTGACACCGTCCGGGGTCTCCCGTATCTCCCAGCAGCCGGTGTGCAGCGTCATCAGGGCGGGCAGCGTCACCTGCTTGTAGACGATCCTGTGGTACGGGAAGGTCACGCGGTACGAGGTGGTGGTGTGGGTGGAGCCGTCCTTCGCCCGGGTCTCCATCTCGAGGAGCTGGAGGCCGGGCACGTCCTCCTTCAGGTGCACCTTCGCCACGTGCGGCAGCCGCTCGGACCACAGGTGCGCCTCGTTGAGGAAGTCGTAGACGTCCTTCCCCGAGCCGTTGATCCGCAGGGTGTCCTCGAAGGAGAAGGTCAGGGCTTCGGCGTTGTGCACGAACTCGACGTTGCTCTTCAACGCCGCGAGTTCGGAGCGGGAGTTGCGGTCCACGGCCTCGTCGATCCAGGCCAGACCTTGCGGGTCGTCGTCCGTCGCACGGTAGAAGTGCAGCAGCCGCACCCGCGACTCGCCGTCCGACACCGGCTCGATCACCCACATGCCGCCCATCGAAGCGACCGGCGGTGCGGAGACCTCCTGGCGGAAGGTGATGCGGAAGTGCTCGGGGTCCAGGGTCCGGCGGGACGTCCAGTTCTTGGCCTCGCCGTTGGCGGTGGCCCAGATACGGATGCGTTCCTGCCGGTCGCCCTTGGCGAGGTGGTCGACGTAGAGGGTCGGCGGGAAGATCCGCGGCCAGTTCTCCACCTCGGACAGCAGACGGTAGACGGCCGCCGCCGGGGCCGAGATGTGAATGTCGTGCTCGACCTCACGCTGCGTGGACTCGGACATGTGAATCTCCTGGGTCGGATCGGTCGTCGGATCGGTCGAATGTCAGAAGTTGCCGAGACCACCGCAGACGTTCAGCGCCTGGGCGGTGATGGAGGCGGCGGTGTCGGACACCAGATAGCCGACGAGCCCCGCGACCTCTTCGGGAGTGGAATAACGGCCGAGGGGGATCTTCGCCTGGAACTTCTCCAGAATGGCTTCCTCGGTCGCGCCGTACGCGTCCGCGTAACCCCGCCGGACACGCTGCGCCATCGGCGTCTCGACGTACCCCGGGCACACGGCGTTCACGGTGATCCCGCTCGGCGCCAGCTCATTGCCCAGCGCCTTGGTGAAGCCGACGACACCGTGCTTCGACGCCGAGTACGGTGCACCGAGGACAACGCCCTGCTTACCTGCCGTGGAAGCGATGTTGACGATGCGGCCGCGGTCCTTGGTCCGCATACCCCCGGTGTTCAGCACCGCTCGCGTCACCCGGAAGACGCTGTTGAGGTTGGTGTCGATGACGTCGTTCCACAGCTCCCCGGTGATGTCGGCCGTGACGCCGCCGCCACTGCGGCCGGCGTTGTTGACCAGTACGTCGATGGTGCCGAACCGTTCGACCGCGGCCTTCACGAAGTCGTCGACCCTGTCGTCGGACCTGACGTCCACGGTGGTGCCGTCGACGTCGAGCCCCTCCTCCTCCCGTAACTGCTTCACGGTCGCGGCCACGCCTTCCGCGCTGCGCGCCCCGATGAACACCTGATGGTGCCGGCCGGCCAGGAGCCTGGCGACGGCGAGGCCGATACCGCTGGTGGCGCCGGTGACGAGTGCGACCTGCTGGTTCTGCTGCGACATGGTGGTCCTTTCCGATGAGCGAGGAACAGGAGCGGTATACGTACTGAGGCGGCTCAGGCCGTTGCGGTCAGCCGGCTGTTGACGGCCTCGATCAACATGCGCGGTGTGTCCATGTCGGTCACCGGAGTGTCGTCGAGTGAGATGTGGTACTCGCGCTCGATCCGGCTGCTCACTTCCAGCAGCGCGAGCGAGTCGTAGCCGAGTTCCTCGAAGAGCACGTCGAGGCTGGCGGACAGTTCGATGCCTTCGTCGCCGGCCGCGGCCAGCAGGATGGCTTCGAGGTCGCCGATGGTGAACTGTGTGGTGGCCACGTAGGGCGCCTTTCTCGTACTGGACCGGGACGGGTCCGCCGGGACCGGCGGCGTCCGGTCATGTGAGGTCAGGTACGGCCGTTCCGGCTGTCGAGGTCACGCAGGACCATGGCGGAGTTGAAGCCGCCGTAGCCGCGGGCCAGGACCAGCGCGGTGCGGACCGCGGCGGCACGGGGCCGGTCGACGACCAGGTCGAGGCGGTACTCGGCCGCGGGCCGGACGTTGACGGTCGGTGGTATCAGCCCGTCCGACATGGCGAGGAAAGCGGCCGCCATGTCGAGCGGCGCGGCGCCGGAGCAGAGCCGGCCGGTCATGGTCTTGGGCGCGGTGACCGGGACTCCGTACGGGCCGAACACACTGGTGATCGCCTCGGCCTCGACGCGGTCGAGTTCGCGCACCCCGGCGGCGTCCGCGAACACCACATCGACCTCCTCGGGCCGGATCCGTGCGTCGGCCAGGGCCAGGCCGATCGCCTTGCGCAGCCCCGGCTCCCGGCCGCTGTCCGGCCGCGGGTCGAACGTGGCGCCGTATCCGGCGATCGCGCCGTAGATGTCCGCCCCACGGTCGCGTGCCGCTTCAAGGCGTTCCACGATGAGGATGGCCCCGCCCTCACCGGCGACGTGCCCCGCCGCCGTGGCGGCGAAGGGACGGTACGCGGTGGCGGGGTCGTCGCTCGTACTGAGCCGGCCGCAGGTGTACTGGGCCACCCAGCCCCACGGGCAGATCGAGGCGTCGACGGAGCCGCTGACGATGAGGTCGGTGCCCTTGCGGATCTGCCGACGGGCCTGCGCGACGGCGTCCAGACCGCCTGCCTGGTCGCTGACGAGGACGCCGCTGGGCCCCTTCATGCCGTTGCGTATGGAGATCTGGCCGCTGTTCACCGCGTAGAACCACGCGAAGGACTGGTAGGCGCTGACGTACTGGCTGCCCCGGCTCCACAGGTTCTGCAGCTCACCCTGGCCGAACTCGAAGCCGCCGGCGGAACTCGCGGTGATGACGCCCATGTCGAAGGCGGGCAGATCTTTCGGCCGGATGCCCGCGTCGGCGAGTGCCCAGTCCGTGGCCACCAGAGCCAGCCTGGTCATCCGGTCCGTCTGGGGCAGCAGCTTGCCCGGCAGGTACGACTCCGCCGTGAACCCGGGGACCTCCCCGGCGAGCTTCGCCGGGTACCGGTCCGGATCGAAGCGTGTCACCCGGCCGATGCCGCTCTTCCCCGCCCGGGTGGCGGACCAGTAGTCCGACGTGCCCAGCCCGTTGGGGGCGGCGGTGCCCAGCCCCGTCACGACCGCTACGGCGCTCACTTCGTCCTCCTGTCCGGCCGGGTCAGCACCATGGCGCTCTGGAACCCACCGAAACCACTGCCGACGGTCAGTACCGCATCGGTGGCGTGCGGCCGCGCGGTGACCGGCACGTAGTCCAGATCGCACTCCGGGTCGGGCGTGTGCAGGTTCGCCGTGGGCGGTACGACGTTGTTCTCCATGGCCAGCACCGATGCCGCGATCTCGATGGAACCGATCGCTCCGAGGGAGTGACCGACCATCGACTTGATGGAGCTCACCGGCGTGGCGTAGGCGTGCTCGCCCAGGCTCTTCTTGAAGGCCGCGGTCTCGTGGCGGTCATTCTGCTTGGTGCCCGAGCCGTGCGCGTTGATGTAGTCGATGTCCTCGCCGTCGAGCCGGGCTTCGTCGAGGGCGAGACGGATCGCCTCGGCCATCTCGACCCCGTCCGGACGCAGCCCCGTCATGTGGTACGCGTTGCTGCGCGTGGCGTAGCCCGCGATCTCGGCGTAGATGTGCGCACCGCGCCGCACGGCGCTCTCCAGCTCCTCCAGGACGAAGACGGCGGCCCCTTCGCCCAGGACGAATCCGTTGCGGGTGCCGTCGAACGGCCGCGAGGCGGTACCGGGATCGTCGTTGCGCGGGGTGGTCGCCTTGATGGCGTCGAAGCAGGCCATGGTGATCGGGGAGATCGGGGCGTCGGAGGAGCCCGCGACCATGAGGTCCGCACTCCCCTCGCGGAGGAGTTCCACCGCGTAGCCGACCGAGTCGATCCCGGACGTGCAGCCGGTGGACACCACGGTGCTCGGCCCCTCAGCGCCGACGGTCCTCGCCACTTCTGCCGCGAAGGAACTGGGGACCATGTAGTGGTACAGATGCGGAACGGCGTACTCATGGTCGACCAGATGCCGCCGGCCGCCATCGCTGACCACCCGGTACTCCTCGTCGAGTCCCATGGTGGCGCCGACCGCCGTCCCGATGCTGACACCGATGCGGTACGGGTCGAAGGCATCGAGATCGGCTCCGCTGTCGAGCACTGCACTGCGCGCCGTGATCACGGCGAACTGAGCGGCCCGGTCCATCCGCCGGATCTCCTGCGGTGACAGGCCGTACGCCTCGGGGTCGAAGTCGATCTCCGCAGCCACCTGGGACCGAAAGGGGGAGGGATCGAAGAAGGTGATCCGCCGGGTCGCCGTACGTCCCTCGCTGAGCAGATGCCAGAAGGCCTTCGCACCGGCCCCGCCGGGAGCGAGGACCTCCAGCCCGGTGATGACGACTCGCCGGCCGGTCATTCGGCGGCCTCCCAGTGGTAGAAGCGGGTGGCCATCGCATCGGCCGGTGAGCGCCACGTCGCAGGGTCGTACGCCTCGATGTACGGCTTGAGGTCGTCGCTGATCCGCACGAAGCGGGGGTCGGCCTTGGCCCGTTCGATCAGCTCGCCGCCGTTGTCGCCGTCGAAGTCCTGCAGATGGAAGTAGAGACCCCGGTACGAGAAGAGCTGGCGCCGGCGGGTGCCCATCCGGTGCGGCATTTCGGTCGCATCGAATCCGGTGAACAGTTCGGCGACGGCAGGACCGGCGTCGGCGTTCATCCTGGCAACGATCAATGTGCTGTGCATAAATCCTCTTCTCCGGGATTTCCCGAATTGACCGTACGACGGGGGCGCCGATACGCGGGCTCGGTATTCCCGGCGATGCGTCGGCGGAGTTTCCATCATCTGCGGCTCACCGGACACGGACAAGGCGAGGAATTTCAGGTTTGGGACACGTTGTGCAAGCTACGGCTCGGTTCCTTTGCCGTGCATTTCAGCTGAGTGTCAGGCCACTGTTAAACGCGCAGCTCCGGAGGGTGCGAAGGCCCGTTGAACGCGGGCCTATCGCCAGCTGCGTGCGCCGGTGAAACCGTGCGCACGCCAACGGGCCGCACCGGCGGACCCGGCGGACTCGGACGATCCGGAGGTCCCGGCGGACCCGAACAGTGCCCCCTGGGCGCTGTCTCGCGCCCGTACGCGAGCCAGCAGAACTACGGCCAGGGCGGCCAGCTCATGGTCATCCGCGCTGCCCCGCTCGATGCGGAACAGGGCGCAGAGGGCGGCCTCTTCTGTCGTCCCCCCGCTCACTGCGGCGGATTCCCGTGCTTGCGCGCCGGCAGCTCGGCGTGTTTCTCCCGCAGCATGGCGAGGGCCCGGACGAGGGTGTCGCGGGTGTCCGCCGGGGCGATGACGTCATCCACCAAGCCGCGTTCGGCGGCGTAGTAAGGATGCATCAACTCCGCCTTGTACTCCTCGACCAGGCGGGCGCGGGTGGCTTCCGGGTCGGCGGATTCCGCCACCTGCTTGCGGAAAATCACGTTCGCCGCGCCTTCGGCACCCATCACGGCGATCTCGTTGGTCGGCCAGGCGTAGGTGAGGTCGGCGCCGACGGACTGCGAGTCCATGACGATGTACGCACCGCCGTACGCCTTGCGGAGGATGACCGAGATACGCGGCACGGTGGCGTTGCAATAGGCGTAGAGCAGCTTGGCGCCGCGCCGGATGATTCCGCCGTGCTCCTGGTCGACGCCGGGGAGGAAACCGGGCACGTCCAGCAGCGTGACGAGCGGAATGTTGAAAGCGTCACACATCTGAATGAAACGCGCGGCCTTTTCCGAAGCGTTGATGTCGAGGACGCCCGCGAGGGACTGGGGCTGGTTGGCGACGATGCCGACGGTCTCGCCGTCGAGCCGGGCGAGCGAGCACAGGATGTTGGTCGCCCAGCGTTCGTGCACCTCAAGGTGCTCACCGTCGTCGACGATCTCCTCGATGACCTTGCGCATGTCGTACGGGCGGCTGCCGTCGGCCGGGACGATGTCCGCGAGCTGCGCGCACTTCCGGCCCGGCGGATATTCGGCCGGCGCCACAGGAGGATTCTCCCGGTTGTTCTGCGGCAGCAGGGAGAGGAGGTAACGCACCTCTTCGAGGCATTGTTCCTCTTCGTTGTACGCGAAGTGGCATACCCCCGACGTCTCGGAGTGCACATCGGCGCCGCCCAGACCGTTATGGCTGATCTTCTCGCCGGTCACGGCCTGGACGACGTCCGGGCCCGTGATGAACATCTGCGCGGTCTCGCGGACCATGAAGACGAAGTCGGTCAGTGCGGGGGAGTAGGCGGCGCCACCGGCGCACGGGCCGAGCATGACGCTGATCTGCGGGATGACGCCGGAAGCACGTGTGTTGCGCTGGAAGATCCCGCCGTAGCCGGCCAGGGCCGTGACACCCTCCTGGATGCGAGCGCCGGCACCGTCGTTGAGGGAGACCAGGGGCGCGCCCGCGGCGAGAGCCCGGTCCATGATTTTGTGAATCTTCTGGGCGTGTGCCTCGCCGAGCGCGCCACCGAAAATACGGAAGTCGTGCGCGTACACGAACACCGTCCGGCCGTGCACCGTGCCCCATCCGGTGATGACGCCGTCCGTGTGCGGCCTCTTCCGTTCGAGTCCGAAGCCGGTCGCCCGGTGCCGTCGAAGCGGCTCCACCTCGTTGAACGACCCTTCGTCGAGGAGGAGGTCTATCCGCTCCCGGGCGGTCAGTTTTCCCTTCGCGCGCTGCCGCTCCGTGGCGACCGGATCGCCCTCGCGGATGGTGCGACGTAATTCCTCAAGTTCCCGCGTCGACGAACGCGGATCCTCAGGACGCGTCGTACGGGAGTGGCCTGGGGTATGCATGATGATTTCCTTTCACGTCACGCGACCGGTGCCGACGGCGGTGACGGGAGCGTTGATGAGAATTCACCCTGCCCGGGAAAACCGACATCAGCAACGCCGAACACCCCACGCCTCCGTCAGTTTCCGCAAGAGAGATCGCCGTTTTCTCAGGCGACTGTCAGAGAAATGTCAGAAGTCGGTCAACTGCGCGCTCCAGGGGATGTCAGGGCAGCGGGCGCGCGGTTAGCTTCATTGCCATGGGAATGCCAGCAAGTGAAGAAGCAACGGTTGTCCCGGACGGCGTGTGGGCGGCCACCGTAACCTTCGCGGGCAGGACGGTCGAGACCCAGCTCGTTTTCGAGACGGCTGGAGCGATGCGGCTGTCCACCCCCGTGAGTACCGGTCAGGGCACCTGGACGCGGACCGGTGAGGCGCGCTTCAGCTACCGGGCGCGCGAAGTCTTCAGCGCCGAGAGCGGCCTGACCGGCTGGGTGGACATCGAACAGGACGCGGTGCAACGGAAGGCGTCCTTCACCAGCTCCGGTGTGTCCCGCCTCTTCGACGCGGCGGGCGACCAGGTGGCGTCCATGGCCGCTGAGGTGTCGGCCAGGCGGGAGGGCGAGCAGGCGTGACCAAAGTCGGCTATGAAGACGCGATGAACGATGCGCTGGAGCGCATGGACGACCTCGGGTACGAACGCGGAGCCCAGGGCGACCTGGCCAACCACGGCCCGATGGGAGCCGAGGCGCTGGCCACCCTCGGACACGCGGACGAGGTGGCGGCCTGGGTCGAGAGCTACCGCGTCGCCATGCCGCACCATGAGCCCCCTGCGCCCCGGTTCGCCCTCGACGCCCATGACGAGGCCTCCTGGCGACCGGCGTTGGGTGCCTTCGGCAGGGCGGGGGACTGGGAACAGCTCTTCCTCCGCGAACTGGACGACGCTCCGTGGCGTACCGTGCTCGCCCGCTGGTGGCCGAGGCTGCTGCCGGGGCTGCTCGCCGGCCTGACGCATGGCGCCATCCGCACGGCACACGCCGTCCGCAGTCTCGCTGCCGTACCGGAGCCCACCCACCTGCAACTGGCCGAACTGGCACGGGGGCTGGCCTACTGGGCCGCCCGGTTCACCCAGTTGCCGGGACGGCCGCACCTACGTGGTGAGCTCGACATCGCCGGCGCGGTCGCCGCGCTGCCGCGGTTCCGCGGTGAGGTCGCGGTGACCCCGCCGGTGGCGAAGGAACGCTTGCAGCGGCTCGACACCCTGCCCGGCTACTCCGAGGGCCTGGGACTCGTGGCACCGGACCATGTGCAGTGGCTGCTCAGCGAGATGACCACGGAGTTCGCCGGTGTCTACCTGGCCCATGACGAGATCTTCCCCGTACCGCTGATCCACGCCGTCACCGCGCCCGCGGCCGTCCGTCTCGTCCTCCCGCATCTGCCGCTCGAACAGCACGAGCCGTCCGTCGCGGCGCTGTGGCAGGTGCACACCGCCCTTCTGCTGGCCTTCACCAGGGACCGCAGGGGAGAGGACGACGCCGTACGAAGGGCGACGGAGACCGAGGCGCCGCCCTTCGACGACCTGACCGCACGCGCGGTGGCACACGGCGACGAACACGTCATCAAGTTCACCGAGGCCTGCCTGCGCGAGCACGCACTGCGCCCGGACCCCCGCTTCCCGGCAGCGGCCCTCGCCGCACAGCAACGGATCGGCCCACAGCAACGCATCGACGCGCAACGGCTTTTCGACGCCGGATGAGGGGGACCGGGCCGTGTTCGGACGTACGGTCCTCCGCCGGCCCGGTCCTACGGTCCTACGCCTGACCCGGTCCGGTCCTACACCTGGCCCAGGTCGGAGCTGACCCAGTGGTGGGGGCGCATGCGGATGATCACGTGGGGCCCCAGCTCCCGCTCCGCGTAGTCGACGAAGGCCTCGGCCTTGTCCTTGGGGAGGTACCGGGCAGCCAGCCTGAGGTGCTCCTCACGGGTGCCCGGCTGCACCGCGGCGACCGGACCTTCGACGGAGACGTACCGGACGGTGGGCGCCACCCGGTCCACCATCATGCTGAAGCGGCCGGCGGCGCCGATCAGCTGCGCTTTGCGCGAGTCCCGTCCCGTGAGGATCCAGAGCTCACCACCTGGCTCGTAGTGGTACCAGATCGGGACGGTGAGCGGTGCGCGTCCCTCCTCGGCCGCTACCGACAGAGCACCGACGTGCGGCTCGGCCAGGAACTGCTCGCGTTCTTCACGGGTCAATGCCACGGGGCCTCCTCGGACGGTTCTTACGATGCATGCAGGACATGCAGGACCTCTTGTACGTACATACAGGATCCCTCACATCGGCTCCCCCCGGTGGCGGCACGCCGCATCGTTTCCGGCCGGACGCCCGGGCCCGGGGGCGGCCGGCTCGCCGTGTCCTTGCCACGGCCGGGCGAGGATGATCAGCACTGCCGCGGAGAGCAGCACGAAGCCGAGTACGACGACGGCCGTCGACATGGCGGTGGTAGGACCCAGGACGCCGGGCAGCGGTGCGGCCGCGGCACCGAGCGCGAATTGGGCGCCGCCGAGCAGGCCGGAAGCGGCTCCGGGGGCATCCCTGCCGACCGCGAGTACGAGGGTGGTCGACGCAGGCAGCAGGATGCCGAATCCGGTCGTCAGGCCGAACAGGCAGGCCCAGGTGGTGGGGAGCGTGCTGATGCCGAGGACGAGCAGAGTCACCAGTGTGAGCACTGAGGCGACGGTCACGATGACGCCGATGACGAGCAGCGAGTTGAGACGTACCCGCGCGGCCAGCCGTCCGAAGACCGCGCCGGCCGCTACGGTGCCGACGGCGTTCGTGGCGAAGACGAGGCCGTAGCCGGCGGGGGACAGGCCGTAGACGTTCCGGAAGACGAAGGGCGAGCCGGTGATGTAGGCGAACAGGGCGGCCAGTCCACAGCCCAGGACGAGCAGATAGCCGATCAGTTCGCGCCGCCGCAGCAGTCCGCCCGTCGCGGCGAGTACGGCCCGCAGGCCACCGGTCCGGCGCCGCTCGGCAGGCAGCGATTCGGGGACCCACGCCCTGACCGCGGTCGTCAACAACAGCCCGGTCACGGCCAGTGCCACGAACACCAGCCGCCACGAGCCGATACCGAGCAGGAGCCCTCCGGTCACCGGCGCCAGAACCGGGGCGGTCATCGCGATCACGCTCAGCGTCGTCAGTTGGCGGGCCGCGTGGCTGCCGCTGAAGCGGTCGCTGATGACGGCCCGTCCGATGACGAGCCCCGCGCTGCCGGCGATCCCTTGCAGCAGTCGGGCGACGTCGAACACGACGATGGACGGGGCGAGCGCACAGAGCAAGGACAACACGGTGAACGTGCCGGAACCGGCCAGGAGCAGGCGCCTTCGCCCTGCCGCGTCGCTGACCGGGCCGAGCACGACCTGACCGACGGCGAGCCCGACGAGGCAGGCGGTCAGGGAAAGCTGGACAGCCGTTCCCGTGGTGCCGAACGAGGTGACGATCTCGGGAAAGCCAGGGATGTACATGTCGGTGGCGAACGGCGATACCGCCGAAAGCCCACCGAGGACGACCACGAGTCGCCCCGTTCCGGTGCGGGTCATCGGTCTCCGTCTGAGCGTGCCTGTAACTCGTCACATCGTGGGCGACCGGGCCGCGTTGTGGTGTGGAGGGACGGGCCCGGGAATGTGGAGCGCGGTGCTCTCGCCGACGGGCGGTGGATGACAGACACCAAGTGTCAGGCCGCGGGGCGGCGGGCGTCACGTCAGGAGTGCGCCCGCCGGAACCGGGCGGGGGTGATGCCCCGGTCGCGCCGGAACGCGTAGCCGAAGTTGCTGGGCGAGGCGTAGCCGACCTCGTGCCCGATCCGGGCCACCGGCCAGTCCGTCTCGACGAGCAACGCGGCAGCCCGGTCCAAGCAGCGACGCCGGTGGTGATCCATCACCGACGTCCCGTAGAGGGCACGGAACCCGGTGGCGAGCCGCCGGACCGACATCGACGACGCACGGGCCAGATCGGCCAGCGTCGGCGGCGCGTGGCGTTCCTGCCAGAGCAGCTCGGGGACCCGGCGCAACGCGGCCACCTCGTGGTCCTCCAGAGCAGGGCCCCGGTCAGCAGGGCCCCGGTCAGCAGGGCCCCGGCCCTCTGCGGCCGGGGCGCTGACCGCGAGTCCGTCGACCAGTGCGGCCAGCGCTGCCACGAGCCGCGATTCCAGGAACAGCGGGCGCCCCGGGGACGATCGCCGGTGCAGGAAAATCTCCGCCAGCGGGCCGGCCACCGGACGCAACGCGGCGGACCGGCCCAGATACTGCTCGCGGGCGACGCCATCCGGTCGGTTGCCGGGGAGAGCGTCCACACCGAGACCGCCGAGGTAGGACTCCAGCCTGGCCCAGGTCCCGCTGATTGACACCGCTCGGTACCGCTCGCCGTCGCCGTGTGTGACGACGCCTTCGGTGGCGCACCGGGGGCTCAGCGACACCGAGCGGGCGTGCAGCTCGCCGTCGCCGGAACGGGCCTCGCTGATGTGCATGCGCCCGTCCACGCAGTGCTCCAGTTCGAAGTGGTCGCTCGGAAAGGCGTACCCGACCTGGTGCCCACCGGCCCCGGCGAACGCGACGTCGTAACGGACGATGTGGAACCCGCTCCGCAAGGACGTCACCTCGATCGTGCCGTCACCGACCTCCGGCCGGAGCCGATACCGGACGGTGCCGCCGCTGTCGCTGCTCTCGTCGGCCTGCGCGATCGACGCGTAGTACGCAGCGCATGACGCGTCCCACGCGGCCGAACCGACCGCGCCGACGAGTTGGTGAATCCGGGTCACGAGGTGACAGGTTAGCCGTATTCAGCCCCTTGCTCCGTGCCTCGGCGCCTGGGGCGGAATGACGGATTTCTGACTGACGTGGCGTCCGGCAGACAGGAAGGATCACGTCTGGCAGGGGCCGCCGGGCCGTCATGCACCGGGCCCCGCCGTTCTCCGTCCGTAACTGTTCTTCGAGCACCAGCGTTCATCATCAAGCACCAGCGCTCGTCATCGAGCACCAGCGTTGTCCGAGCACCAGCGTTCGTCATTGAGCACCAAGGTTCGTCATCGACCACCGACAATTTTCGTCCACCGACCCAGGGAGCATCTGTTGATCACCCGACGTTCGGCCGCGCTCGTCGCGCTGGCCGTGGCTGCCGCCACGCTCGCCGCACCCAGCGCGCACGCCGCCGACGCCCCCGACACGTCCCTGCCTACTGCGGCGCCCACCATCACCCGCGCCGAAGTGCTGGCCCGTACGAAGTTCTGGTTCGATCGCCAGGTGCCCTACAGCCAGAAGCGCACCTACCCCGACCCGCAGGGCAGGCAGTACCGCACCGACTCCAGCGGCTACGCCTCGATGGCTCTGAAGCTGCCCACGCCCGGTTTCAACACCCAGGGTCTGGCCTCCCCGGCTGTCACCGAGAAGATCACCAAGGACCAGCTCCAGATCGGCGACCTGCTCCTCAACAAGAGCAAGCACGTCGTGATCTTCGCGGGGTGGGCAAACCCGGCCAAGACCAGGTACTGGACGTACGAGCAGACCCCGCCGCGCGTCAAGAACCGCACCGTTCCCTACCCCTACTTCGCGGGCAACGGGAAGTTCGAGCCCTACCGCTACAAGTACATCAAGTAGCAGCCGCGACGAGCGGAACGCCGACTGCGGGGGCGACCTCTCGGCGCTCTTCACCTGACTGCTGACTACGGGAACCAACGCGATCGTGGTCGCCGGATCGGGCACGGACACGTGTCATCCGGCGACCACGAAGCCGCGAATCAGCCTGTCTCCCTTTGTCCGCCAGCCCTCCATGCGCCGCCTTACCGCGGCGCCCTGTCACTGTGTTCGCCTTGTCGCTGTGTTCGGTTCATTGACACCGGGTGAAGCGAACGGGTGCCGTGACGGCAGCCACAGGGTGTTCTGCACGCCACCCCGGACACGTAAGGGCAGGCATGAGCGTCAAGAGCGGCACCGTGACCACCGTCCGGGTACCGATTCCGGCCGAGGAGCTGGGCCCCGTGGCCGTCCACGACGCGATGAGTACGTACGTCAGCGCGGCTCAGGCTGCGTCGAGCTCCTTCAGCAGCTCGAAGGTGAGCGCGTCGACCGGGCGTGCTTCGGTCGCACTCTCCTGGCTGAAGGTGTTCACCATCATCACCACCGCCGTTCCGCTTTCCCGGCTGAACGCGGCGCAGCTGCTGAATCCGCCGGTGCCGCCGTTGTGCCAGGTCATGGTGCGGCCCGTGGGCAGTGGGGCGAGGTGCCAGCCGAGCCCGATCCGCAGTCCGCTGCCGGAGTCGGTGAAGCGGGGGCGCTGGGTCAATTCGATCGCGGCCTGCAACGGCGAGTGCTTCGGGCGCAGTTGTGCCCCCAGAAACCTCAGCATGTCGTCGGCGGTGCTGTACATCGAGGTGCCGGCGGCGCTGAGCACGTGGTCGTGCCAGTCGGGCGCGGGCTCCCCGGCGAGATGACCGACGGCCTTACGCGCCGCCATGTCCGGCCGCAGCTTCGTCGTGGTGTCCGTCAGCCGGAGCGGCGACGCCACGTCCCGCCGCAGCATCGAGTCGACGTCGTCGAACGCCAGCGCCTGGCCGAGCAGCCCGAAACCCAGGTTCGAGTACGCGTACACGCTGCCCGGCTCGGTGCTCAGTTGGGTCTCGCGCAGACCGGCAGCCAGGTCGTCCAGCGTGTAGTGAGCGTAGGGGTCCTGCGGATCCGCGCCCTTGAGAAGGTTCGGCGGCAGCGAGGGCAGGCCGGAGGTGTGGGTCGCCAGATCGCCCAGTGTGATCCGCCGGGGACCCTTGCGCGGGATGCGGAACCGGGCAGGCAGGACGAGCGGCGCATCGAGGCGGGCCGTACCCGCGCATACGGCATGCGCGAGGGCGGTGGCGGTGAGCGTCTTGCTGATGGACCCGAGCTGGAACACCGTCCTGCTGTCCGGCGCCGGGCCGTCCGCGCTCCTCTTTCCGGCGCCCGCGACGTACCTGCGCCCGCCCTGTATCACTCCGCAGACCACGCCCGGACTGCCGGCGGCCAGCGCCCGGGCCAGGTAATGCCGCACCCGGCTGGGCAGACCGCCGCGCGCGGCGGCGGGTGTGGGCAGCAGCGGCAGGCCCGCTGCCGCTGCCGCTGTCGCTGTGATGAGAAAGGCCCGTCGGTTCATGAGCGGTGGTTCCCCCGTCGTAGTGTCGGCCGAGTCCCTCCGGTCCCGGACTTCTCGAAGGAGCTCGCCAGCCAGGCCTCTGACATTACGTTATTACGTAATAACAGAGCAAGGGGGTGGCGGCGGCACCGCTTCCGCCCGGTCCGACCCGCCCGCTGATGCCTGCCCCGCGCTCACTCCTCCGGCGCGTTGACCGGGCCGACGAAGGTTCCCGGGCGGGTGGCGGCCGACTGGTCCAGCAGCGCGCCGCCGTACGGCCAGTCCAGCACGATGTTCCGGCGCTCGTTCGGCGGGGTGATGACCACCTGGTCCGGTGCGAACTTCCGGTCGTCGTCGCGGGTCGACGCCAGGAAGGTGATGTCGACGACGGCCTTCCCGCCGGCGTCGAGCCGGACCGGCTTCGGCTTGCCGTTGGTACGCCGCAGGTCCCAGGTTTCGCCGTGGGCGGTCCGGAGTTGGACGCCGGGGAAGCCGGCCATGGTGCAGTCGCTGGTGCCGGTGTTCGTGAGCACCACCCGGGCGGTCTGCTGCCCGTCGTACTCCATGTCCGGGCCGCCCTCGAAGTTCGACCACGCGGCCTTGAGGTGGTCGCTGGTGCAGTGGCTCGCCGACGTCGACGAAGAGTTGTCGGAGGTGCTGCCCGTCTTGGTGTCGACGGCCTTGCTGGAGCCGCCCGTGGATCCGCCGGTTCCTTCCGTGGACCCGCCGGAGCCACTGGAGGAACCACCGGAGCCGCCGGAGGAACCGCCCGAGTCGCTGGTCGAGGCGGCCGGAGACGAGCCTCCCTTGGCGTCGGTGCCGGTCCCGCCGCCTCCGCAGGCGGTGAGCGAGAACGCGGCAGCGGCGACCAGTGAGGCGGCGGCAACGGTGCGAGTGCGACGGAGAGCGGTCTTGCGCGACATTCATTCCTCCAAGGGCGGGTGGTTGACGTGTGTGAGACAACTCTGTCCGCCGCCGCTGATGATCGACTAACTCGTGACTAACGCGTCGCTGGCGTGCGGCGTGCGGCGTGCGGCGTGCGGCGTGCAGGGACCCTGATTGATCAGGGAGCCGCGCTCAGCTCGCGATCGCGGTGCGGATACCCAGGGCGATCAGTACGGCTCCCGCCAGACGGCACATCCCCCGGCGGAACCGAGGAGTGCCGATCGTTGGGCGCGCGGCGGCGACCACAGACGTCCAGAACAGCAACCACACCAGGACGACGACCACGTGCGCGACCGCAAGCGTCGCGATCTGCGGTGCGACGGGACGGCCGGCCGTGAGGAACTGCGGTACCAGGGTGAGATGGACCGAAGCCGCCTTGGGGTTGAGGACGTTGGACCACAGCCCCTGGCTGAAGCCCCCGAGCTGCGTCCAGGGCAGGCGCCATCGTCCCCGTACCGTCCGTTCAGCGCTTTTACCAACGTCTCGGTCAGCGTCTCGGTCAGCGCCTCGGTCAGCGTCTCGACGCGTCGAGCGCCACGTGGTCACGCCCAGCCAGATGAGATAGATGCCGCCCAGGAGCTTCACTACCGTCAACGCCTGAGCCGACGACATGACCACGGCTGACAAGCCGATCGCGGCGAACGCCGCGTGTACCAGGAGCCCGCACGCCGAGCCGAATGCGGCGCGTACACCGTCGGACCGCGACCCAGCGATCACCTGCTGCGTGACGAGGGTGAAACTGGTGCCGGGAATCAACGTGAGGGGTGTGACTGCGGCGACGAAGCCGAGTACCTGGTGCCACTGCACACCACGAGCCTATGCAGTGCGGCCCGCCACGTCACCCGTTCTCCGTCGATGACCACTCAGCAGAACACCAGGGGAGGAGTCACACATGGGCGCACACACGCAGGACACGGCCAAGAGGCTGCGAATGATCACCGACGAGCTGTCGGACCGCTTCTACGAGCGGGCCGACGTGATACGGACGCTGGTGGTGACCCTCCTGGCAGGGCAGCACTCGCTGGTGCTCGGCCCGCCCGGTACGGCGAAGTCCGAGATGGCCCGGGAGCTCACGGGCCGGATCGAGGGGGCGGCCTACTGGGAGATCCTGCTGTCGAAGTTCACCGCGCCGACGAGGATGTTCGGCCCCGTCGACGTCGCCGCGCTGGCCCGGGGTGAGTACCGGCAGGTCTACGACGGCCGTGCCACGACCGCGCACGTCGCGTTCATCGACGAGATCTTCAAGTGCTCCACGGCGGCACTGAACGAGACGCTGGGTTACCTCAACGAGCGGATCTACCACCCCGAGAGCGGCGGTGAGCCGATCCGCTGCCCCCTGATCGGAGCCATCACGGCGAGCAACGAACTGCCCAGCGGGGAGGATTCGGCCGCGATCTACGACCGGCTGCTGGTCCGGATCGAGGTCGGCTACCTGGAAGATCCGTCGAACTTCGCCGCGCTCGTCCGCTCCGCCGTCAGCCGCCCCGCGCCACCGGCACGGACCACCGTCGAGCTGGCCGCGTTGCAGTACGCCGTGACGGACGCCGTCCCGGCCGTGGACGTCCCCGACGCGATCGTGGATGCGGTGTGTACGCTGCGGGCCGCCCTGCGGCGCAAGGAACTCGTCGCCTCCGACCGCCGCTGGAGACAGGCGGTGGGCCTGCTCCAGGCGTCCGCGTACCTCGACGGCCGTCCGGCGGTCGCCGAGTCCGACCTGTCGGTGCTGACCCACGTCCTGTGGAATTCCCCCGCCGAACGCCCCACCGTCGAACGCGAGGTGCTGCAACTGGTCAATCCCGACGCCAAGGAGGCGCTCGACCTGGCCGACGCCATCGAGGAGCTGGAGGCCCAGCTCGACGCCATGGCGGGGCAGTCCCGCGAGGCGCTGAGCGAGTGGGTCATCAAGAATGCCCACAGTAAGCTCGCCAAGGCCGGGCAGCGGCTGGAGAAACTGCGCGCGGAGGCAGCGGGCGCCGGCCGCTCCACCGCCGCCATCGACCGCGTCACCGGCCGCCACCGCGCCGTCCGTGCCCGCGTGCTCACCGAGGCCCTCGGCGTGGACGCGAGCACGGTGCAGGCCCAGCTCTGAACACCGGGGGAGCATGACCATGACCATGCGTAAGACACCGAGCGGGCTCGACGAGCCGGCGGGCCGGGCAGGGAAGTGGCTGGGGCCGGCCGCCGGCGCGCCCGAGCGGCACGCCTCGGCCGTGGTCGCGGACCGGTTCGACCAGCTCACGTGGCGCGACACCTACGAGCAGTCGGCCGGGCTGCGCGAGCTGGCCGAGGAGCTGAACGCTCGGTACGCCTGCGCCACCGACCTTCTGACCGATGTGTTCCTGGCCGCCTACAAGGCCGCCCCACGGTTGCGCGGGCGCGCCGAGATGGACCCCGCCCGGCTGGTCAGCCACGAGATCGTCACCGCGCTGGTGGAGTCACCGGAATTCGCCGAACTGCACCGGGAGACAGCCGGCGACCCTTACGCCGCCGCCATGGCCGTACTCGCCCAGGCCCCCGCGCTGCGTCGGATGCTGGAACGCTTCCGAGACGCCCAGGAACGGGCCGAGCAGGCGAAGAAGGCTCAGCAGGCCGCCGACCGCGCGGCGACCGTCGTAGGCGAGGCGCTCCAGCTGACCGCCGACGCGGCCGACGCGGCCGACGCGTCCGACGCATCCGACAAGGACGGCACCGCGCCGCCCCCGGCCGACGAGAACGGCACCGCCGCCGAGCGCGCCGAGGCCGCAGCGCAGCAGGCCGCTCAGGGTGCCGCGCAGGCCCTCGCGGCGTTGGCCCCCGGTATCCGTGCCACCGCGCGGAACGCGGTGGCGAAGGCCGCCGGGACCGTGCGGGAAGAGGCCGCGCTGATGCGCGCATGGGGCGTTGGTTCCGGCGAGCTGGAGCGGATGCCGTTCGACCGGCGCGCCCGGCTCGCGGAACGGCTGCGGACCGGCCGACTCGCTCAGTGGGCCGAGCTGATCGGCCGTTTCCGGCAGATGGCCAGTGGTGAGCGCGCCCGTAAGGTGGAGAACGCCGCCGGCGAGCTGGTCGGGGTCACGCTCGGCGATGACCTCTCCCGCGTGATCCCCTCCGAGCTGGCCAACCTCGGCCTGCCCGAGACGCGTGCGGTGTTCGCCGCGCGCTACGCCGCCGGAGAGCTGATGCTCTACGACAGTCAGGGGGAGCAGACCACCGGTCAGGGCGCCATCATCGCGTGCGTCGACACCTCGCATTCCATGTACGAGGCAGGTCCCGGCGGAGTCACCCGGGAAGCGTGGGCCAAGGCGTGTGCCCTGGCACTGCTGGATCAGGCCCGCCACGCGCGGCGCGACTTCATCGGCATCCTCTTCTCCGCCGCCGACAAGATCCAGATCCACCGCTTCCCGGCCGACCCGGCCCATCCGCCCCACCCGGCCGACGGACCTGCCGGCATCGCCCGGACCCTCGACTTCGCGGAGGCCTTCCTCGGCGGCGGCACCAGCTACCAGAGGCCCCTGACAGCCGCCGCGGATCTGCTGGAGGAGGAGTACGACAACGCCGCCCGCACGCGCGGCGACATCGTGATGCTCACCGACGACGAATGCGACGTCACCGAGGAATGGATGCGCGGCTGGAACGACGCCAAGCACCGGCTGGGCTTCCGCGTCTTCGGCGTGGCCATCGGAGCCCCGAGGGCCGCCGAAGCCGGCTCGGTCCTGGAGGCCCTGTGCGACAACCTCCGCTCCATCGAGGACTTCACCGATGTCCACGCCGCCGCCGACCTCTTCCGCGTGATCTGACCCGGCCTCTGCCCTCCACCGCAACTCCGCAGGCGGGCTTTTTCGGGCCCGCCTCCTCAGGCCGGCCTCTTCCCCCTCCAGCCCCGCTCTGCCAATCTGTCGGCAGCACCTGACTGATCGGTGGACACAGCAGCTTCCGGGAGTCCGGCACCGTGGTGAAGGCACCTCGTTTCCTGGTCCCACGCCGATTACCCAGCGACGGACTTCCTGTCTCCGGCGAGGGACGTCCCGTGGTCGCCGAGGGACGCCGTGGCGCCGACGACGGACGCCGTGGCGCCGACGACCGGCTTCCTGCCGTGCCGGGGGAGGCCGACGGCCGGTACGCGTACGACGCCTTCATCTCGTACAGCAGGGCCGCCGACGGTGAACTGGCCCGCGGTATCCAGCACGGTCTGCACGCGTTCGCCAAGCCGTGGTACCGGCTGCGTGCCCTGCGGGTGTTCCGGGACGAGGGCAGCCTGGCCGCGAGCTCCCAGCTGTGGACCTCCCTCCAGGAAGCGATGGACGATTCGCGCTTCTTCATCCTCCTGGCCTGCGAACAGTCGGCCCGGGCGCCCTGGGTCGAGCAGGAGGTCGAGTACTGGTGCACCCACCGGGGCGTCGACAACCTCGTCATCGTCCTCACCGACCCGCCGCCCGACGGCAGCCGTCAGCCGCCCGGTATGGCCTGGGACGCTGCCCAGGGCGATTTCGACTGGCGGCGCACGACAGCGCTGCCGAGATGTCTGTCGGGCCGCTTCCGGGAGGAGCCCAACGCGGTACTCCTGGGGTGGGCCCGTACCAGGCCGGAACTGTCGCTGCGGGACCCGGAGTTCCGCAGCGCTGTAGCTGCCCTGGCGGCCCCGCTGCACGGTGTCGCCAAGGACAGGCTGATCGGCGAGGACGTACGCCAGCACCGCAGGACGCGGCGCCACGTGCTGCTGACGACCGCCGTCCTGGCCGCACTCGCCGTGATCGCCGCACTCGCCGCCGTGACCGCTGTGCAGCAGCGGAACACGGCGCGGAACCAGACAGCGCTCGCCGAAGTCCGCCAGTACGCGGCGCAGTCCAGCAACGCCACCGACCCCTACACGGCACTCGCCTACGCCATCGCGGCCGAACAGCGCATCACCCCGCCCCTCGCCGAGGCTCGTGCCGCGTTCACGGCAGCCGTACGGGACCTCGGCTCGTGGCGGGCGCGACTGGTCGGCGAAGTTCCCGTGAGGTCCGTCTTCGAACCCGCGCTGCGGTGGTCCCCGGACGGTAGGCGGCTGTGGCTGGCCGACGAGACCGGGGGAGTGGCCCACTGGAACGTGCGGGAGGGCAGGAGCGTCGTCACGTACCGGGAACCCTCCGAGCTCAGGATCGACCGGATGACTCCCCTGTCCGTCCAGTGGAGCGGGAACGGCCGGTCACTGCTGCTGACCCATAAAGGGTCCGTGGAGGGCCCGCCCGCCTACGCCGTACGCGACAACGTCTCCGGCGAAGTCACCGCGGGCCCGCACGTGCTGCCGGAGGAGTCCCCGCAGCACACGGTCTCCGACATGCAGCTCTCACCCCGGGGAGACACGCTTGCCGTGGCCTCGCAACGGGAGGGCATCAGCCTGTGGAACGTCAGGACCGGCCGACTGCTCCAGAAGGGGCTGCGCCCCCCGTCGCGCTCCGAGGAGAGGATCCACGATCTGACCTGGTCGCCCGACGGCCGGTTCCTGTACTCCCGTACCTGGGAGTCTTTCGAGATACGGGACGTCCGGCGGGGCAGGCTCCTGTGGTCCGAGCGGGCGGGGCGCGACCTCTTGGCGCCGTCCTGGTCGCCGGACAGCCGCCGGATCGCCATCGGCACCAGGGACGGGCGTATCACGTGGCGGGACGGGCGGACGGGCGAGGTCCTGGCATCGTCGTCCGAGCGGCTCGGCGACGGCGTCAAGGAGATCAGCTGGTCGCCCGACGGCACCCGGGTGGCCGCGGCCGACTTCGCCGGGACCGTCCGGCTGTGGGATGCGGGCACGGGTGAAGCAGTCGGTGAGGCGCTCGGCCGGGACAGCAACCGCCTGCTCACCGGTGGGCTCGCCTGGTCTCCCGACGGCCGGTCCCTGGCGGGCGTGTTCGTCAGCGACGCTTCGGACGGCCGGAACGGACCGGCCAGGTCAGTGGTGCGGCTATGGGAGGTCGCGCCCCCGTCGCCCGACCAGGCCCGGCTGTCCGGGCCCACCGAGGCCATCCGCTCCGTGGCCTGGTCACCGGACGGCCGCCATATCGCCGGCGGCAGCGGTGACGGCACCGTGTGGGTCTGGGATCCCCGTACGGGCAGACCCGTCCTCGACAGCCCGGAACGGCCGCGGCGGCCGGGGGACGACGTCATGGCCGTCGTATGGGATCCGAAAGGCCGCCAGCTGCTGAGGGTCGGTCAGGACGGGCTGCTGCCACGTTCGGTGTCCGAGGCGCGCCGCGGCGTACGCGCCGACGGCCGCGGTGCGACCACCGACGGGCACTGGTGGGGCAGCGGAGGCGCGCTCGCCGCCGCCTGGTCCCCGGACGGTACGCGCGTCGCTTCGGGAACGCGCCGCGGCACGGTCCGGATCTGGGACGCCGCCACCGGAAAACCGACGCGCCGACAACCGCGGGACGCCACCGCGAGCAGCGAGACACAGACAGGCAGCGAGACACAGACAAGCAGCGAGGCACAGACAAGCAGCGAGACACAGGCGAGCAGCGGCACGCAGTCGAGCAGCGAGACACGAACGAGCGGCGGCGCGCAGTCGAGCGGCGGCGCGCAGTCGAGCGGCGGGGAACAGGCGAACGGTGAGGCGGAGGACACTGAGCAGACGGTACGTTCCGTGGCGTGGTCCCACGACAGCCGACACGTGGCCGCCGTACTGCCGGACGGCTCGCTGCACCTCTGGGACGCGGCGAGCGGACAGCCCTGGGGCGCCGCCCCGAAGGCCTCCCGGCATCTGGCACGCAGCATGGCCTGGTCGCCGGACGGCAAGCTGATCGCCGTCGGCGGGGTGGACGGCACCATCCGTCTGTGGAACGGCGAGACCGGTACTCCACTGCCGGGCGTCCGCACGTCCGGTGACGCCTCCGTCGAGGCGCTCGCCTGGTCCCCGGACTCCACGCGGCTGGCCGCGGGCGACGGCGCAGGGACGATCCGCTGGTGGGAACCGCGCCGCAACGTACCACCGCAGCTGCGGGAGAAGGCGCACGACGGGACTGTCACGTCGCTGAGCTGGTCCCCGGACGGCACCCGGCTGGTCAGCGGCGGCGCGGACGGGGAGGTACGGCTCTGGCAGGGAAGCACCGAACGGGACCTGTGCCGACTGGTCGACGCGGCACTGCACCGCACCCGGAGCACCCCTGCCCTGACCGGCGCCACCGGTGTCGCCGTCCGAACCTGCGCCGACCCGTCACGCATCCGCGACCATCCGGTCCTACCGATCCAGCCGCACACGATCGAGGTGAGCAGACCATGACGCGCTACGCCCCCAGTGCCCGGCGGCCCCCGGGCCGTTCACTCCCGTTGTGCCTCTCCGTACTTCTCCCGCTCCTCGCAAGCCTGCTCATCGCCGGATGCGGCAGCTCCGAGGAGAGCGACGCCTCGAAGGCCGGCAACCGCTCCGGCCAGAGCTCCGCGACGGCCCCGGGCAAGGAAACCTCACCGGACGAGCCCGGTACGCCGGAGGGAACACCACTGGCGGACACGGACTGGGCCGCCGCCATCGACGACATCGACTGCACCGGCGCGGGCAACGAAGGGATCGAGATCCTCAACACCTGGTTCGCCGATGTCCGCGGTACGGGAGTGCCCGACGCCTTCGTCTCGTTCACCTGCCGCCACCAAGCGTCCACGTTCCCGCAGCAGTTGGAGGTGTACGACGGCTCTTCGTCCCCGGAAGCGCCCGAGCGTATCGCGGTACTCCTCAGCGCCGAGGAGAAGGCGAACGGCCCTGGACCGAGGGTGGGCGACATCTCCTTCTCCGGCAGGTCCGTCACCCTGAGCCTTGCCGCCTACACCCCTGACGACGCCTTCTGCTGCCCCTCCTTGCGGCTGGAGCGCACCTTCACCTGGAACGGCGAAAAGTTCGAACGAGAGGCGAAGCCGTAAGACGCGCCTCGACCCGCTACTGGAAGAGTTCGCGGGACAGGGACACCCAGACACGGACACCCAGCAGGTGCACCGTCTGCGATCATGTGGCTTCGGCGGCCGAGCGGGTGGACCGGTGAATCCACCGAACGGGGGAGCAATGCCTGAGTACCAGGACTTTCCAGCGCTCTTCAGAGCAGCAGACGCCAACTCCCTCAAAGGGCAACGGCGTTACCTGCGTGCGACCAAGTGCCAGCTGGGGGCGCTGGTCGCCGCGGCCGCGCTGGGCGTGTTCAGCTGGCAGGTCAACGGAGCTGACCTCGCCGCCGCCGCGTCAGTGGTGGCCTTCTGCGCGGCCGTCGTCACCGAGGTGTACCTGCTCAAGGAACGCCCGGACCGCATCTGGTACGAGGGGCGCGCGGTCGCCGAGTCGGCGAAGACGCTCACCTGGCGCTACATGGTCGGCGGTAGTCCGATGGGCACCGAGGAGACCCCGACCGAAACCGCTGCCGAGCTGCTGCTGACCCGGTTCACGGAGATCGAGGCCGACGTCGAGGCCGCCTGGCTCGTCCCCGTCGAGGGCACCCCTGAGCAGGTCACCACGGAGATGACGCGGGTGCGACAACTGTCCCTGGACGAACGCCGGGCGATCTACCTGCGGGAGCGTATCGAGAACCAGCGTGAGTGGTACGGCACCAAGTCGCGGTGGAACGAGCGCAGAAGCACCACCTGGGCGCTCACCCTCACGGTGCTCGAACTGCTCGGGGTCTGCGCAGGTGTCGCGAAGGTGACGGGCGTCATCGACGTGGACCTCCTCGGCGTGTGCGCGGCCGTCGCCGCGGGCGGCACCGCGTGGGTGCAGACCAAGCAGCACAAGACCCTCGCCGTCGCGTACGCCGTCGCCCGGCACGAGCTGGCGACGATCGCCTTCCGCGCCCAACGGCCGGTCACCGAGGCGGAATGGGCGACCTTCGTGGCGAACGCCGAGGACGCCGTCTCGCGCGAACACACCCTGTGGCGCGCTTCCCACATGTGAGGGCCCACATGTGAGGGCCCATATGTGAGGGCCCATATGAGAGGCGCGCCTCCCGCATGCGAGGGCCCATATGTGAGGGCGCGCTTCCCGCATGCGAGGCGGCACGACGCCGTCGACGCACGCGACGGCCCCGTACGGTACGTCGAACCGGCTCCGGCCTCATGCTGCTGGAAACGTGGGCGCTACCGCGGTCACTGCGCGCTTGCGGCGGGACGGACGACGATCTCGTTGACATCGACCTGCGGAGGCTGGGAAACGGCGTACGCAATGGCCTCCGCGATGGCAGCGGCAGGCAGCGCTACGGCGCGGTAGGTCTTCATGGCCTCACCGGCCACAGGGTCGGAGATGCCGTCGGCGAGCTCGGACTCGGTCACCCCCGGGGAGACGAGGGTGACCCGGATGTCCCCGGCGGACTCCTGGCGCAGCCCTTCGGAGATCGCGCGGACGGCGAACTTGGTGGCGCAGTAGACAGCGGCGGTGGGCGACACCTCGTACGCGCCGACGGAGGCGATGTTCACGAAGTGCCCGCCGCCCTGAGCGCGCATCGAGGGCAGAGCGGCCGCGATACCGTTCAGAACACCCCGCACGTTCACGTCGATCATCCGGTTCCACTCGTCGACCCTCAGCGCTTCCAGCGGCGAGAGCGGCATCACTCCGGCGTTGTTGACCACCACGTCCACCCGGCCGTAGCGCTCGCGGGCAGCGGACACGAAGTCCCGTACATCAGCGGCATCCGTGACATCCAGCCGCCGGAACGCCGCAGTGCCGTCCGCCGTGGTGATCTCCTTGACCAGCGCCTCAAGACGCTCCGCGCGCCGCGCTCCGAGAAACAGCCGGTGTCCATCGGCGGCAAGGCGACGAGCGGTCGCCTCTCCGATACCACTGCTTGCTCCGGTTACTGCCACGACCTTGGCTGCGTGTGTCATGCCTGCTTTTCCTTCCAGGAGAGCGCTGGTACAGCTCCGATGGAGCCCGGCAGAGCTTCGAGTCTGAGCAGGTCGAAGACCGCCGACCAGGACGTGTGCTGCCTGGGTGCGCCACACCCGGGCAGTACATCGGCCGAGCCCGATAGCGGGGCGACCAGCGCATGTGGTTCTCGTGCGCGGGACGGGAATCAGGTCGCTTCCCGCCGCGTTGAGCCAGCAGCTACATTCACGCCTGCTTCGTACAGGAGACTCTTCCCATGCCAGAGGTAGCCATCGACGCCGTGGTGTTCGACGTGCTCGGCACGCTCGTCGACGAACCGGCCGGGATCCGCGCCGGCATTCGTGAACTCGCCCCCTCGCTCGACGATCCCAGGATCGAGCAACTTCTGGCGCTGTGGCAGCAGCACATCGACCGCGAGCAGCGCCGCATCCTCGACGGCGCCCGGCCCTTTCTCCCCAGCGACGGACTTGACCTGGAAGCCGCCCGGCTTGTCGCTGAGGCCGTCGGCATCGACGACCCGGCCGCCGTGACGGCGCTGGCTTCGTCGGGTCGCCGGCTCGCGCCGTGGCCCGACACCGTGGCCGGGCTCGCCCGGCTCGCCGGACGCTTCCCGCTGATCGGACTGTCCAACGCGAGCCGGACGGCGCTGCTGGGGATCAACGCCCACGCCGGACTGCGCTGGCACCAGGCCCTGTCCGCCGAAGACGTCCGAACGTACAAGCCGGACCCAGCTGTCTACCAGCTGGCCGTGACCGTCTCGGGACGACCGCCGGAGCGGCTGCTGATGGTCGCCGCCCACGCCTGGGACCTGCGCGCGGCGCAGCACCTCGGCCTGCGCACCGCCTACGTCGCTCGCCCGGTCGGCGACCCGCCCACCCCCTCGGACCGGTTCGACCTGTACGCAGACCACCTGGCCGACCTGGCCGACCAGGCCGAACAACTCGTCAACGCCTAGGCTCCCGCCCATCGCATATTCGGTGTACGAGGGAGCTCCGCCCGCCCATAGGGCCGGTACGTGGTGGCGGCCGCACCGCTGCGTGACGTAAACAAGCTGACCTGGCCGCCGTCCGTGGTCCACACTGGCGGAATGACCAACGATGAGCCCGTCCTGCGCACCGGCGATGCCGACAAGGAATTGGAAGATCTGCTGGATGAGCGGCTGACCGAGTTCAACAGCGCTGTCACGGGGGTGGTCGAGGAGACGGAGTTCAGTGTCCGGGTCACGGCTGCAGACGGCGAGACCATCGGCGGCCTTACCGGCAGCACTTGGGGAGACCTGGGGAGCATCGAATTGCTGTGGGTCCATGAGGACCACCGGCACGCAGGTTGGGGCGCCCGTCTGCTTCAGGCGGCGGAGGACGAGGCCCGTCGGCGCGGCTGCGCGCGGATGACCGTATCCTCGTATTCCTTCCAGGCGCCAGATTTCTACGCCCGGCAGGGTTATCGCGAGACCGGCCGTCTTCCGGGCATTCCGGGCGGGCACGAGGACGTGTACTTCCTCAAGGAGCTGTCGTGAAGGGCGTTGCCGTGCCGTCCGACTCCGGCCGGCGTACTACCGCCGGTCGGCGGGCAGGGCGCAGGCCGGAGTACCTCCTGGGAGCCGATGACGGTTGTGCGCGATGAGCTGATAGAGGGCACGAGCGAGCCAGCGCATCGGTGGGAAGGTGAGCGTCGCTCCCAGCACAGCCCACCCTTTTCCCGCGCTCATCAGCAGTTTGGCGACGGCCTGCGCGCCACCGTGCACCTCGTTGGTGGGTGTCACCCACAGCACCTCGTGCTCAGCCCGCCGACGTGGCACACCGAAGGAGGCCAAGGGAGCCCGCTGCCACGGAATCGATGCGCAACGGGGGCGAAGATGCCGCTCGATGAATCTCACCGAGGAGGTGCAGAAACTACAGTCCCCATCAAAAACCAGCACAGGCCGAGTTCGCATGATTCCATCATGCCGTCTGCGGGCAGCCCCGCCGGCAGACGCGCGTGAGCCATCAGGGGCGACGGAAGGTGAAGCGGCGGCCGTCCGTCCGTGCCTGCGTGAGTCCGTGCGCGCCCGTAAGCCCGTAAGCCCGTGAGTCCTTATGGCCGTATGCCCGTATTTCGTTTTCCGTGAGCGTCGTGCGTGATACGGGCCGCCACAGGGCGAGAAACGAGGTGCGCCCGGCCGGCGCGTATCGTATGCGCGCCACAAGGTGTTCTGCCACGCACGTGGATCGGCGATGTTCACTCCCTGGTTCGTTCCTGGCCACATCGAACGGCCTCTCACTTTCGGCCGAGCAGCGTCGACAGTTGGGTGTACGTATGGTCCCAGCTCCATTGGCGCTGTACCCAGGCGCGGCCCTTCGCGCCCATTTCACGGGCGGTTTCCGGGTCCTGGAGCAGCTGGGTCAGGCGCTGTGCGACCGCATCGACGTCGCGGCCGTTGACGACGTAACCGGTCTCGCCGTCCTGTACGGCCTCGGGCGCGCCGCCCGAGTCGCCCGCGAGCACCGGCAGACCGGCGGCGGCTGCCTCCAGGAACACGATGCCGAGCCCTTCGACCTCGAGGCCGAAGCGGCGGGTGCGGCACGGCATGGCGAACACGTCCGCACTCGCGTAGGTGGCGGGCATCTCGGCGTGTGCGCGGCCGCCTTCGATGAGTACGGCGTCGGCGACGCCCTCCACGGCGGCCAGCTCGCGAAGCCCTTCGGCGTACGGGCCGTCGCCTACCAGGCGCAGGACGGCGCCGGGTATCGCTCGCCGGACCTGCGGCAATGCGCGGATCAGGGTGTCCTGGCCCTTGCGCGGCACCAGGCGGGCCGCGCAGAGAATGACCGGGCGTCGGGGAGCAATGCCGGTTTCCGGGGGCTCGTGTCCGCCGGAGACGGGGTGGAATGCCGACGCGTCCACGCCGGGTGCCAGGCGCGCCATCCGGTCCGCGACGCGTGGGCCGAGCGCGGCGGCGATGGGACCGCGGGTGGCGGGGCCGAGGTAGGTGACGGTGTCGACCGTGTCCGCTATGCGGCGCAGCGCCGTTCGCGCCCCTGGTGCGCGCGCCCACCACACTTCGTGTCCGTGTGTCGTGGCGACGATCCGCCGTACGTCCGTCTCGCGGCGCAGCCGACCGGCCAGCAACCCGAGCGGGGCCGCGGCCCCGAACCACACACTGTCGCAGTCGAACTTCCTTGCCAGGGCCACCGCTCTGCGCGCCACGCGAGGCGTCGGCAGCAGCGTGCGCGACCGGTCGCGGGCGACGGGGAACGCCTGCCGGGCGTCGAAGGCGGCGCTGCCGGGTGCGTCGGAGGCGTAGACGAGCACCTCGCCGGGCGGGAACCGGGCGGCCATGGCGTGCACGAAGGTTTCGATGCCGCCCTGCCGGGGCGGGAAGTCATTGGTGACGATGAGCGTACGGGGCATGCGCGTAGGCCTTTCGGGAGGTCGAAGCGGCGGTCTGGACGGGCTTCGTCCGGCGGTTCCGCTCCGGCGACGGCGACGGCGACGGCGACGGCGACGACGGCGACGACGGCTGCGCGAGCCGCAGCCACGCCACGAGGACGAAGGGGAGGAGGAGATAGCCGAACCGGGTCGCAGGCAAGAGACAGATGGCGAGGCCGAGGCCGACCGCGAGCCGGTCGGCCGCCGCTCGGGTGGAGAGTGGCGGGGCGACGGCCAGTGAGGCGGCCATGGCTACCGCCGCGGCGACGAGCGCGGCGACCGCGACGAGCCGGCCGCCGGGCAGGTGGGCCGCGAGGAGATGGCCCGGGAGCGGGCTGGCGGCGGGGGAGACCGCGTCGGTCAGGCCGAGTGGGAAAGCCACGGCGTTGGCGGCCAGTCCCGCTGGATCGGCGAGGGCGACAGGCACCACCGTGGCCGCCAGGACGATGAGGCAGCTGCCTGCGCAGTGCAGCGCGGGGCGCCGGCCGTACCGTACGGAGAGCAGCGCGAGCGCCACCGGTACCGCCGGCCAGGCCGTCCACTTCAGGGCCGCCGCGGCGCCCACGACCAGGCCCGCGCGCCCGCCGTCACCTCGCCCGGCGAATGCCGGTCCCAGGCAGGCCAGGGCAGCGACCGGCAGGTCTATGCCGCCCGTGGCCAGCGGCAGCGCCACGAGCGGGCAGGCGGACATGAGGAGTACGGGGACGGGCGCCGAGCGCCGGGCGATGCGCAGGGCAGCCGCCATGGTCACGGCGAAGACGGCGGTGAAGTACCAGCGGGCGTCGGTCGCCGGGCCGGGGCCCAGCAGCGCGGCGGGCAGGCCGAAGACGGACATGCCTGGCAGGTACGGGTTGTAGTCGGCGACGTCGGTGGCGTTCGCGAGATACGGGCTGCCGGTGTGCAGCAGCAGCCGCGCCGAGCGTTCGACGACCGCGACCTCCGGTTGTGCCCGGTCCGCCGCGACCAGTACGACGAGTGGCAGCAGCACCGCCCCCACCACCGCCAGGGCCGCCGGTACCGCGCTTCCGGAGCGCCGGGACCGGCCGGCGGCGAGCGCGGCGGCCGCGTAGCCGGCGCCGGCCGTGAACGCCCATACGCGGTGCGGTCCGAGGTCGGTCACCGCGCCCATGAGCAGCGCGCACCCCGCGCACAGCGCCCAACAGCGGCGCTCGGTGGGAAGGGGCGGGTGGCGGAAAGCGGAGAACATGACCAGGACGTTAGGGATCGGAGGGGGTCCGGCGCGTCGGAGCAGGCTCCGCTCTCTGCGGTCAACCCGTGGTACTACACGGTGTCGTTGGATCATCCTCGACGACGACGCGGCCTCGGGCGGCCGGCCCGAGGATGGAGGCATGAGGCTCTCCCCGCGCGCATGGTTCGCCTCCCCGTTCTTCCCGTGGGTCACGGGCGGGGTGCTGACCGTCCTCGCCGTCCCCGAGATCCGGCGCATGGACGCCATGTCACCGGTCATCCTGGCCGCCACCTTCGCGGCCACCGTCCCGTTGATATGGCGCCGCTCGCACCCGGCCGTCGCGTACGTGTCCGTGGCCGGCTCCTTCGCGAGCTGGCTGACCTGGGGCCAGCTGTGGGTGACCGCGTGCGTGGCCGGTTCCCTGGGCTTCTTCACACTCGCCAGGCACCGGGTGACCGCCCCGTTCGTCCTCGCTGCGTGCGGAGCGGCCGGTGCGTTCCTGGTCAACTGGCTGCGCATACTGCGCGGCTACTACGGGCAGTACGGGCCGGAAGCCCTCACCGCGACGCACTTCGTCGACGGCTTCATGATCGCGGTGGCCATCGTTGCCACGGTCAGCCTCGGCGACGCGCTGCGCAGCCGGGAGGAGACCCGTAAGGTACGCGACACCGCACAGGCCCGGCTGATCGCCGAGGAACGCCGCCGGGCGGTGGCCGAGGAACGTGCCGTCATCGCCCGCGAACTGCACGACGTGGTCGCCCACTCCGTCTCGGTGATCGCGCTGCAGGCGGAGAGCGCCACCTACACCACGCCTGACCTCTCCCCGCAGGCGCGCGACGGCTTCCAGCAGATCGCCGCCTCGGCCCGTTCCTCGCTGACCGAGCTGCGACAACTGCTGGGCGTCCTGCGCTCGGGCACCGCCGTGTACGGTGCCGCGCAACCGCAGCTGCCTGGCGGCGCGGACCTGGCCAGCGGTACGGCCCTGGCCAGCGGCGCGCAAGTTCCCGGCGGTGCGAAGCTGGGCGGTGCCGCGGAACTCCCCGGTGGCGTAGGGCTAAGCGGCGGTGTGGAGCCGGCCGGTGGTGCGTCCCTGGCCGGTGGCGCGAGGCTGGGCGGTGGCGCGGAACTCGCCGGCGGCGTGGAGCGAGGCGGTGGCGTGGAGCCGGCCGGTGGTGCGTCCCTGGCCGGTGGCGCGGAACTCGCCCCGCAGCCGTCACTCGCCGACCTGGAGCACCTCATGGCGCAGCACCGCGCGGCGGGCGGCAGCGTCACCCTGCGGACCGCGGGGGCGCGCGGTGACCTGCCGGGGACGCTGGAGCTGACGGCCTATCGGATCGTGCAGGAGGCGCTCACCAACGTCCGCCGCCATGCCCCTGGCGCGCACGCGATGGTGGACGTGGAGTACCGCCCAGGCCGGCTGGACCTGTCCGTCGCCGACGACGGCAGCGCGCCGGCGCCCGCGCCCCGCCCGGAGGCGGTGCCGGGCCACGGCCTCGCCGGCATGCGCGAGCGCGCCGCGCTCCTGGGCGGCCGGCTCACCGTGGGCCAGGAGCCGGGCGGCGGTTTCCGTGTCGCCGCCGAGCTGCCCGTACGGCGGCCCGCCGGCGCGGCGAGCGGAGGCGCGTCATGATCCGCGTCCTCATCGCCGACGACCAGGCCATAGTCCGTACGGCCATCGCCAACCTGCTGTCGACGCAGGAGGAGATCGAGGTCGTCGGCGAGGCGGAGGACGGCGCGGAGGCGGTACGGCTCGCCGACGAGCTGCGGCCGGACGTCGCGCTGCTCGACATCCGCATGCCCACGATGAACGGCATCGAGGCCGCCCGCATCATCCTCTCCCGGCCCGGCACCGCGACGAAGGCGCTGATGCTGACCACCTTCGATCTCGACGCCTACGTCTACGACGCACTGTCCGCGGGAGCCAGCGGGTTCCTGCTCAAGGACGCCACCTTTCCCGAACTCCTGCACGCGGTACGGGTGGTGGCTGCCGGCAACGCCCTGCTGGCACCTGAAGTGACCAAACGCCTCATCACGGAGTTCGTCCGCCAGCGCCCGTCGGCGGCCCGGCCGCACTGCGACGCCGGTGAGCTCACCACCCGGGAGGCCGAGGTGCTGACGCTCATCGCCCGTGGTCTGTCCAACGCGGACATCGCCCAGCGCCTGACGATCAGCAACCACACGGTGAAGACCCACATCAACCGCATCTTCACCAAGCTCCGGCTGGCCGACCGCGCCCAGGCGGTGATCCGCGCGTACGAGATGGGCCTGGTGGAGCCCGCCTCGTGATCGCGCCCGGCGCTCTTGCGCCCGGCACTCTTGCTCGCGAGGAGCGCGGCAATACCACGAGTCGAACCCTTATGCCCGGTATTTCGCTCAAGGTGGAAAAGGATGATGTGAGCGCGGTATGTCGTGGAGCATTCTTGTTGCGACAGTGACGCAGCCCGTCGGGCGGTGTATCGGCGGTCTCTGCGGCATGTCGTGCCATGGGAGAACAAGGGGGAGAAGAATGCGAAAGATCGCCAAGGCCGCTGCGCTGACGTTCGCCGTGGGAGCACTCGCCACGGTGGGTGCGGCCAACGCCACCGCAGCCCCGGCCGCCAGCCTGCACGGCTGTCCTTCTGGAGCCGTGTGCGTCTACCCGCAGAACGCCGGGTGGAACGGCGACCGCCCGTCGCTCGTCTTCTACAGCTACGGGGCCCACAACCTGAGCAACCAGGTCGGGCAGCATTACGTCCTGAACAACCAGACCGGGGGAGCGACGGCTCGCACCTGCACGGGCTACAACGGCACGGGGGACTGCCAGGGCTACATCCAGCCCGGGTACTACGTGGACAAGGACCTGACGCCGATCAACTCGATCCTCCTCGTGCGGCCGTAGTAACACCCCTACGGGGCACAGCAGTTCGCTCGGGCCGGGCCCCTCAGGAACAGGGGCCCGGCCCGGGCGCCGTCACGTCACCACTCCCCGCACCCCATCCGTACCCTCGCATCTCTGCTGGTCACAGGCTCGTGAGGAGATCGTCGAGCGGGTCCGGCACGTCGTCGAGATCGAGGGCTTCGACGAGAAGACTGCCGTAGCGGATCTTGCGGCCCTTCTTCGTGCCGAGGAAGCGCCGCAACTGCTGTTGCCGGGATCGGCCGTGTTGTGCGGGCTGGTTCAGGAAGGTCTGCCAGGGGCGGAGGTCACCCTCGGCCCGGACGATCTCCTCGACTCCTGCCGTGCCCAGTGCGCGGATGAGCTCGTCCTCCAGGTCCGCCACGCACACGAAGAAGTCCCGGTGCGGCGCTCTTGCCCGCTCCAGGCCGCGTTCGTAGAAGCGCTGCTCTCCCTTGTCGCACAGTCCGGCCAGGCGGAGGCCAAGGCCCGGCGGCCCGAGGAGGCAGGCGTAACGGCCGACGCTCATCGCTCCGCCCATCGGTACGACGCACACTCCCTCGGTGGCCAGGTCCCGGCCACGCCGTGCGGCCAGTGTCTCGACGGCCGCGAGGTCGCTCGGCCCTTCCAGCAGCACCGCCGTCCGCACCCCCAGCCGCACGGCCAGTTCACTCGCCGGCCCGCCGGGACCACCGGCCGCCCAGTCACTCACCGCGTCCCGGAACGCACCCATATCCGCCATGGAGCGAGTCTGCACCCCCGCCGACGGCACGGCACCCGATATTCGACGCCCCTCCTCGAACGCCCGGCCCCCGATTCGCGTTTGCCGTTCGCAGACGGTCCACCATGCCGTGACTGTTCGCTGCAACCGCCCAGCCCACACCGTTGCGTTGCCGTACCCGCGCCTTCTACTATCCTGAACATGTTCGGTGAACGCGTTCAGCCAACTCGTGCTGAACAGAAACGACGTACTACGGCCCGCGTCACAGAGGCTGCCGCACGACTCTTCCAGGAGCACGGCTTCCACGGCACAACGGTGCGTCAGATCGCCACGGCGGCAGGCGTCTCCGTAGGTGCCGTGATGGCGGTGGGGGACAAGGAGTCACTGCTGAGCCTGGTGTACGACCAGGCCATCGCCGCCCGCATCCCCGCGCCCCCGGAGGCCGGGTCCACCACTCCTGCGGTCGATTACCTGTCCCGTTACTTCCACCCGTTCATCGACCTGTTCGTCGAGCACGAAGAACTGGCGCGCGCGTACTTCCGGGCCCTGACCCGAGGCCGACCCGAGAACGCGGCCCTCGGCGGTCTGCGCACGCTGACCGAGGGCAATCTCACCGCCGCGATGGTGAACGCGGGCATGCCGGAAGCCCGCGCCCGGCTCGGCGCGCAGGTGATGTTCACCAGCTACCTGGGCGAGCTGATGCTGCTCGCTGCGGGAACCACCGATCACCAGCAGACGGCAACCAGAATCCGGCACACCGCTGAGTTCGTCACCGCGTGAGCGCGTGCGAGCCGAGTTCGCCACCGCGCAGGAAAGGTAATCCCCGATGTCTCTCTCCGAACTTCCCTCTCCGGTCTGGCCGGTCCTGGTCCTGCTCGTGACGCAAGCCGGCGACGCCGTGATGATGCTGCGCCCGCCGAAGTTCATAGTCGACTGCCTGGAAGGCGTACGGTTCCCGCGCGACTGGTGGTGGGCCCTGACCACGGCCAAGCTGGCCTCGGTCGCGGGGCTCCTCGCCGGGCTCTGGGTGCCCGGCGTCGCCATGACGACCACCGCGGCCATCGTGGTGTACTTCCTCGCGGCCGCCGTCGCCCACCTTCGTGCGAGAGCCCTGAACTCCGCGTTCTGGATCAACTGCCTCGGCATGCTCCTGCTCTCCCTGGCCGTACTCGTGGTGAGCTTCGTGCGCTTGTGACACGCCATGGGCGCAGCCACTGTGTCAGGGGGCAGAGCACCGAGCTCAGCTCCTGGACCGTGGTGTGTCTCAGCGTGCCGGTGCTGACGGCCACCCTGGGACGCAACAGGCCATACGTGAACGCGCACGGCGCCGCGGTGTCGAACACGTCCACTTCACTCTGCAGCCCCGCTCGGAGAGCCGCAGCCTCGAGCGCCCTGGCTTCGTCCGGCGAGCGCGCCGCGACCCGTTCCTGCACTGCGCGCCGCAGTTGCCGGCTTGCGCGCAGCCCGTGCCACAGCCGTCCGGTCGAACGGGCGGCGCCACCGACGGACAGGGCGAGCAGCGCCGCTCCCGCCCAGAACGGTCCGGAGCTGCAGCGTATCCACTCCGCGGTGCGCGATCTGCCAGGCGAGAGCCATCCCGAGACAGCATGTGACGAACGTGACCGCAGCGCAGAGCCCGACGGTGAAGACGACCAGCAGCCAGAACGCCCTGTCCCCGCCGCAGCGCACCGGCGGTGTATCCGTCATGGGGCCTCCGCCAGCAACCGACGCAGCCGCTCACGCAGCTCCGGATCGAGGGAAGCCTCGGCCGCGAAGTGCGCGACCGCGCTCTCCCCGTGCGTGCGCAACACCTCTCGTACGGCGAGCGCAGCCTCGTCGGCGACGGCCGGTGTGTACTCGTACCCGCGGCCGTGACGCGACCGGTCGAGCATGCCCTTCTCGGCAAGGCGAGTCATGACGGTCATCACCGTCGTGTACGCGAGCGGCCGCGGACGACTTTCGTTCAGCACGTCCAGCACCTCACGCACGGACATCGGGCGCTTCTCGCGCCAGCACGCCTGCATGACGTCGTTCTCCAGTGCCCCCAGGGTCACCGTGATCACCTTCCCGAGCCGGTGCCTACTATGCGAGCGTAGTACGCGGTTCGGGCGGGGAGGCGCCCCAGCCAGCGGACGAGCGGCCCGCCGAGCAGGTCGAGCACCTGGCCGCCCGCGATGCCGAGGATCACGGAGGCGCCCGCACCTCCTTCCCCCCTGGACCTCCTTCCCCCCCTGGACCGGCGCGTCCAGCTGCCTTGCTCGTCCCCACTCTCGACCAGCCCCTCGACCGCCTCCTGGCCCTCTTCCGCCGGCACACCTGGCGACCAGCAGGGAGCCGGCCGGAGTCCTTCGGTATGGTCGGGTCCGGAGGTCATATCTGTGCGTGTGAGCCGGAAGATGCAAGCGGCCGGTGCCTGGGGGCACCTGCTGCTCGTCGTCGTGCTCGCGCTGGGGATCTTCGTGATGCACACGCTGGGTCACCCGAAGGACACCTCCGGGACCGGTACGCCCATGGAGAGGGGAGCGGCCGCGCACGGTGTTGTCGCGAGCGCCCACCCGGACCATGGCATGGATGCGGCTACGACACCGACAGTCGTCGTTGCCCCGCAGGCCGCGGACCACGACGCGAAGGCGTCTTCGCACACCCCCGGCATGGCGATGGACATGACCTCGCTGTGCGTGGCCGTGCTCGGCACGTGGGTCCTGGCCGGCCTCCTCTGGGCGGCGCTCCGCCGCAGGACGGACTGGCTGGTACGGCTTCGTGCCGGTCTCCTGGCCGCCCTGCGTCCCGAGCCGCCACCGCGCAGACCCGTCCTCGCTCGCCTGTCAGTCCTGCGGATATAGGCCGAACACCATCGCGGGCGCTTTCCGCTGCCCGCATTGCCTGTTCGCCACCCATTTCGCAACGACAGACAAGCACGAGGTTTCCTGTCATGAACGCCATCAAGCGAAGCATCCACCGTCCGCGAACCCGCCGTATCGCCCTGGTCGGCACCGTTGCCGCCGCGGGGTTGCTCCTCGCCGCCTGTGGCGGCAACGACGACATGAGCGGCATGGATCACGGGAGCAAGAGCCCCTCGGCGAGTGTCACCTCCGGGAGCAACCCGGCACCGGGCGCGTTCAACGACGCGGACGTGATGTTCGCGCAGATGATGATCCCCCATCACGAGCAGGCCGTGAAGATGTCGCAGCTCGCCGACGGCCGAGCCAAGGACGCCGAGGTCAAGGACCTCGCCGGGGAGATCGAGAAGGCCCAGGGCCCCGAGATCGAGAAGATGAAGTCCTGGCTCAAGGCGTGGGGCGAGCCCACGTCGCCCAGCGGCGGCATGGATCACAGCGGCATGCCCGGGATGGACCACGGCTCCGGGAGCTCCGAGGGCTCCGGCATGTCCGGGATGATGTCCGACAAGGACATGAAGGAGCTCAAGGCCGCCAAGGGCACGGACTTCGACAAGATGTTCGCCAAGATGATGATCGACCACCACAACGGTGCGATCGACATGGCCAAGGACGAGCAGAAGAACGGCAAGAACACCACGGCGAAGAAGCTCGCCGGTGACGTGGTCAAGGCCCAGTCCACCGAGGTCGACCAGCTGAACAAGATCCTCGACCGGCTCTGACCAAGCGGTTCACGAGTCGACCGCGGGCCTCTGCAGAGACGGCCCGCGGTCGACCCGTCGCTCTTGCCATCAGCTCCGCCGACACCGGCCCATCGCCCCTGCCGACACCGGTTCGCCGCACATCGACCCGGTGCGGCCACACGATCATCAGGACCCTCCCATGAACATGCGCCCGAACAAGCGCCCTGTTGCCCTGGCCGCATTCGCTGCGGCTCTCGCGCTCACCCTCAGCGCCTGCTCCGACGACAGCGCTGACAGCGGCGGAGACGAGCCCTCCGCCACCGTGATCAGCCACATCCACGGCCTCGGCATCGACCCGGCCGACGGCAAGCTCCACGTCGCCACTCACCAAGGCATCTACACCCCGGGCAAGGACGGTGCCCCGCAACTCGTCGGCGACCGCAAGGACGACTTCATGGGCTTCACCGTGACCAAGGCCGGCACCTTCGTGGCCAGCGGTCATCCGGCCCCCGGAGACGACGCACCCGGCAACCTCGGCCTCATCGAGAGCACCGATGCCGGCAAGACCTGGAAGGACACGTCGCTCAGCGGCGACGTCGACTTCCACGCCCTCGACTACGCCGACGGCACCCTCTACGGCTACGACAGCATGAGCGGCCTCCTGCGTGCCAGCAAGGACGGCGTGAACTGGGAGAAGCGCGGCACCCTTCAGGCCCTCGACATCGCGGTTGCTCCCAAGGACACCGACACGGTCCTGGCCACCACGGAGCAGGGGGTGGCCAGGAGCACCGACGGCGGTAAGACCTTCCGCCATGGCAAGGCCCCCGTCATGGCGTTCGTGTCCTGGCCCGCCCCGGACACCCTGTACGGCATCGACCCCTCCGGTGCGCTCAGCCTCAGCCGTGATGAGGGCCGCTCCTGGAAGAAGGTCTCGACGGTCCCCGGCGGGCAGCCGCAGGCTCTCACCGCCGTCGACGCCAAGCACGTCGTCGCCGCCACCCAGAGCGGGGTCCACGAATCGAAGGACGGCGGTGAAACCTTCACCAGGCGTCTCGCCGTGGTATCCGGCGGCGATCACTGACAGGTCCTGCTGCCGCGGCGTGGTTCAGCCGCCGCGGCAGCGCCTTACCCGCCGTTGTGCTCTGGGGCGACGGAACCTTCGAGCGCTTCGGTGATGTGGGCGATGGCGTTCTCCCGGGTCGCCTGTGGGCCTGGACGGAGGCGGAGTCTCCAGCACGGGTACTTCCGGAGGAACCACCAAGTGCCGACCGGGCCGTTGCGCAAGGCGGACACAAGGCAGGTGCGGAAGGTTTGTGTTGCGGTCGAGTAGTCGGTGCCGGGACCTCCGCGTCCTGGGCGGCCCGCTGACCGGCACGGAAGACATGGAGAAACTCGAGAAGTCCTCTGGGCAGGACTCCGACGCCATGTTCCTGACCATGACGATCGGGCACCGAGGGTGCGGTGAGGATGGCCGACCGAGTCGGGCACTTGCATCGGTTTTCGACGTTGGTCGGTGCGGTCATCCGTGTGGTTACCAGTCACAGGCATGGCGCGGGGCAGTGCGGCGGAGAGGGCGCCGGACTTCTCCGCCAAGCCGGTGCGACCGGGCCGGCAGATCGGCCGTGTGGCCCGCGGTGGGCTCCGAGCCGGCACCGGGTCCGAGCCGGATCGGAGTTCAGCGCGGGCCGCCTCCCTGATCGGCACCGTTCGCCGGTGGCGGCTGGGTGATGCGCCGGCGGCGCAGGCGGGAGGCGTTGGTGACCACCGACAGCGAGGAGAGCGCCATCGCGGCGGCGGCGAGGATCGGGCTGAGGCGAATCCCCCACAGCGGGTAGAGGGCACCGGCGGCGACGGGTACGCCGACGGCGTTGTAGGCGAGCGCGAAGAACAGATTCTGGCGAATGTTGCGCATGGTGGCGCGCGACAGCCGGACGGCGGTGACCACGCCGGTCAACGAGCCGGAGATGAGGGTGATGTCGGCGGCTTCAACGGCGACGTCGGTCCCGGTGCCGATGGCGAGGCCGACATCGGCGGCGGCCAGCGCCGGGGCGTCGTTGATGCCGTCGCCGACCATGCCCACCGTACGGCCCTCGCGCTGCAGCCGGCGGATCTCGTCCGCCTTGTGCTGTGGCAGCACCTCGGCCAGCACGTGTGCCACGCCCACCTGCCGGGCGATGGCCTCGGCGGTGCGAGCGGTGTCACCGGTGAGGATGACGACCTCCAGGCCGAGCCGGCGCAGTGCGGCGATGGCCGCGGCGGAGTCCTCCTTGACGGTGTCGGCCACGGCCAGCACTCCGGCCGGTGTGCCGTCGACAGCGGCGAACACCGGAGTCTTGCCCTGGGCCGACAGGCCGCTGGCGACGGGGGCGAGGCCGCCAGGGGCGATCCCGGCGTCGCCGAGCAGTCGGGCGGTGCCGACCAGGACGGTACGGCCGTCCACCGTGGCCTTGACCCCTTTGCCGGTGACGGAGTCGAACCCGTCGGCCTCGGGCAGGGCCAGGCCCCGCTGCCGTGCACCGGCGACGATCGCCGTCGCGAGGGGGTGCTCACTCATCTCCTCGACCGCGGCGACCAGCGCCAGCAATTCGTCCTTCCCGAAGCCGTCGACGGGGTGCACATCGGTGAGCGCGGGGGTCCCTGCGGTGACGGTGCCGGTCTTGTCCAGGACCACGGTGTCCAGCTTGTGGGCGGTCTCCAGCGCCTCGGCGGAGCGGATGAGGATGCCGGCGCGGGCGCCCTTCCCGGTGCCGACCATCACCGACAGCGGTGTGGCGAGTCCGAGCGCACACGGACAGGCGATGATCAGCACCGCGACGGCGGAGACCAGCGCGAGGGTCAGGGCCGGCGGCGGGCCGAGGGTGTACCAGAGAGCGAAAGCAGCGACGGCGATGGCGATCACGACGGGCACGAAGTAGCCGGACACGGCGTCGGCGAGCCGCTGGATGGGAGCTTTGGACGCCTGCGCCTGCCGCACGAGGCGGATGATCTGGGCCAGCATCGTGTCGGCACCGACCTTGCTCGCGCGCACGCGCAGCGCACCGCTGCCGTTGACGGTCGCGCCGATGACGGTGTCCCCGGCGCGCTTGATGACCGGCATCGGCTCGCCGGTGACCATCGACTCGTCCACCGGCGAGGACCCGGAGAGCACGGCGGCGACGACCGGCACCTTCTCACCGGGCCGGATCACCAGTTCGTCGCCGACCACGACGTCCTCGACCGGAATCTCCTCCTGGGTACCGTCACGGACCACCCGGGCGGTGCGGGCCTGCAGCCCCAGCAGGGCGCGGATCGCCTCACCGGTACCGGCCTCGGCACGGGCCTCCAGCAACCGGCCCAACAGGATCAGGGTGAGGATCACCCCGACCGCCTCGAAAGTACACCTTACGCACCTCGCTCGGCAGCAGCCCGGGGGCGAGGGTGACCAGCAGGCTGTATCCGTACGCGGCCGATGTGCCAAGCGTGATGAGGGAGTTCATGTCGGCGCCGCGATGCCGTAGGGCCAGCCAGCCGGTCGAGTGGATCGGCCGGCCGGTGTAGAACATCACCGGGGTGATCAGCGCCAGCTGCAGCCAGTGGTTCAGCAGCCAACCGGGCACCCAGTCGGCACCGAACAGCTCGTGCGTCATGACGGCGAAGAGCACCGGCAGCGTCAGCACCGCTCCCATGGTGACCCGACGGCCCAGGTCTTGGATCTCGGCACGGCGCTCGGCGGCTTCCGCCGCCTCCGCCTGGGCCGCGTTCTCGCCGCCCGAGGGCCGGTCCGGCGTACGGTCCCCGGCGAGGACCCGGTCCCCGCCACCGCCGGCAACGGCCCCTGGTGGCGTCCGGTACCGGTTCAGGTGCAGGCGCCGGCGCTCGTGCTGTCGATTCCGGTTCGACCAGCAGCGTGCCGTGGACCATGTTCATTCCGCACGCGAAGCCGTAGGACCCCGCCGTATCGGGACTCAGGCGCACGGTGGTGCGCTCGTACGCGGGCAGCCCCGCGCTCACGCGCAGGTCGGGGAAGACCACCCGGGAGGTGCACTCCCCGGACTCCTGCCGGTCGAAGACCAGCTCCACCGGCATTCCCTGCCGGACGCGGATGAGATCGGGGCGGTAACCGCCCCGCACGGTCACGGCCACGCGCTGCACCCCGCCCGCCACCAGAGCTGTGTGGGCAGGGCGCGGTCCGAAGAAGAACCATGCCAGGCCGGCGACCGCGCCGACCGCAGCGGCAACGACGACAAGATCGGGGACACTCACGGCGACCGCCTCCCTGCGTGGCTGCCCATCCTCGTCCGCCGCTACCCCTACCTGGCAGGGGCCGAACGGCCTGGCACTCAGGACCGCTCAGGCCCTGGGCGCGCGCCCGCGCGTAAGAGACCGTGAGTGGCAAGAGCCCCGTCCACCGGCAGCAGGCCGGAACGAGGCGCTCGTGCTCCGGAGGAGGTGGCACACCATGATGTTCTGGTACGACCACAACGTCAGCGGGTGGGGCTGGTTCGCGATGTCGGCCGGCATGCTGGTCTTCTGGGCAGTGATCATCACAGTCGCTGTCCTGGCCATCCGCGCTCTCAGTCGGCCGCACGAGCACACACATGCCCCCGCTGCCCCTTCGCCCGAACAGCTGCTCGCCGAGCGGTTCGCCCGCGGCGAGATAGATGAAGAGCAGTACCAACGCAGCCTGGCCACGCTGCGTTCCGGGCACGCCGGCGGCCCCTTCACCAAAACCTGACCACGGAGCCGGACGCAAGGCCCACAGGTCCCCGGACCAGCCGCCCTTGCGCAGAGGAGGCCCACGATGGAGGCCCACGATGGAGGCCCACGATGCAGAACAAGAAGCCCTACGGCTTGTACGCAATCGCACTCGCCATCTTCATGGTCGGAGCCCTCGCTCTCGGCGTGCCCGCAAGCACACTCGCAGTGTTGGCCATCGTCCTGGTCTGCCCGCTGATGATGCTGCTCATGATGCGCGGCATGCACGGCCATCAGGACCAGGGCGGCAGCTCCCGCAACGTCGACCGAGACCGGAGCGATCCGCTGGGTGAATCCGACCGGCGGCACCAGCGCCCCGAAGCCAGGCGTCCGTAGCGACCGCAGGGTCCAGGCATCTGTAACGACCGCAGGCGAGCGTCCGGCAGCCCTCCGGCAGCCCTCCCGTGAGAGATCAGCGAGCGATCTTCATCGGCATCGCGCATCGCCCGGGCGCCGCCGGTCCGCGGCTCGTTCGAGGAGGACATGATGGCCGATGCCGCATACGGGCTGTGGCCTCTGGTGGTGTTCAACACCCTGCTGTTCGTGGTGTTCGCGGCCGGCTTCTTCCACCCGAAGACCAGGCGGGACTGGCGGGCCATGGGCGCCTACACCGCCTTTCTGGCGGCACTGTTCACCGAGATGTACGGCACTCCGCTGACCATCTACCTGCTGGGCAGCTGGCTCGGCAACCGTTTCCCGCTCCTTGAGGACACACACGCCGGCGGACACCTGTGGAACGACCTGGTCGGCTGGACCGGCGACCCCCACCTGAGCCCCTTCCACCTGGCCAGCTATGTCGCGATCGGCGGCGGATTCTGGCTGATCGCCGCCTCCTGGAAAGTACTGCACACCGCCGCCCGGAATGGCGAACTGGCCACCACCGGCCCGTACGCCAAGGTCCGGCACCCCCAGTACGACGGCTTCCTGCTCATCATGACCGGCTTCCTGCTGCAGTGGCCCACCATCCCCACCCTGATCATGTTCCCGGTCCTCGTCGGCGTTTACCTCCGGTTGGCCCGCAACGAGGAACGTGAGGTGGCACGGCGATTCGGTGAAGAGTGGAGCGCCTACGCCGCACGCACCCCCGCCTTCTGGCCCAGGCGGCTCCGCACAGCGCCCACGCCCCGGCACCCGGACATCCCCGGAACGCACATCCCCCACCCGCCGACCGGCCGCAGGTGACCGCACGTGTTCCCGGCGCACCGCACCTGCGCTACAGCGGCGTGGCCCTGGCCTACAACCTCGCGGGCGCGCTGACGGGCTTCCTGCCCTTCCTCGCCACCGCCCTCCTGGACGCTGCCGGCGGCGCCACCTCCTGGCCCGCGGCCGTTCTCCTGATGGCCATCGCCCTGCTCACCGCGCTGGGCGGCCTCCTGGGCGAACGCCTCCGCGTACGCGACAACGTGACCACCGACTCGTCATCCGCTTCCTGACTCGGTGTCCCTGATCCGGTGCTCCTGACCTGGTGTTCCTGACACGGTGCCTGCCTGGGGCCGCCGCGCCGGCGGGGTCAGGCAGGCGGAAGTCCTGGTTTCTGCACCACCCGTGCCCCCCCGCCACCCCCCCGCCACCGGGCGGGGTCCGGCTGCCGACCCCGCCCTCGTACCCGGCTAGTGTGGATCGAGATCAAGCTGGCAGGCGCAGTGTGAAACGGGGGCGGAGTGCGGGCAACACACGCGGACAAGCAGGTGATCGACGAGACCGTCGGCGCGGTCAACGGCCTGACAACACGATGGGCGGAGACGGTCGCGAGCGGCACGGTGCTCTCCGCGGCCGGTGTGTGGCCGCTGCTCGCCTTCCTCGCCGACGGCGCGAGCGGCACGGCGCGCGACCAGTTGGCGGAGGCCGTCGGTCTGCCCGCCGACCGTGCGGCACACACCGCGCGGACGTTCCTTGTCGCGCTCGACGAACTCCGGGGAGTGGACGCGGCGCTGGGGCTGTGGACCAGCCGGAAGCTGAAGGCGCGAGCGGAATGGCTCGCGGGGCTGCCGCCGCACGCCCACCGCAACTTGACCGGTTGGCTCAGGTCCGACCGGAAGGCGCTCGACAGGTGGGCGGCGGAACGGACCCGCGGGCTGGTCAAGCAGATGCCGGTCGCCTTGCGCAGGGACACCGAACTGGTACTGGCGAGCGCGCTCGTCATGGAGACCGAGTGGATACGTCCCTTCGCCGCCGGTTACGCCTGTCCCCGTTCGGGCCCGTGGGAAGACCGCGAGCTGGCCGGGCTGCACCGCACCACCTCGCTGCTGGACCGCGTCGGCGTGGCGGACACCCCTGCCGGACACGTGACCGACCTCAGAGTGGTGGGCACCGCCGGCATGGACGTGCACCTGCTCCTCGGTGACGAGACCATGCCCCCGGGCCAGGTACTGAAGGCAGGCGTCGGCATCCTCGCCGGGCGGCACCACGTCGTACCGGGCGGCCGACTCCCGTACGGCACGGCCGGACCCGGCGTCACCGTGCACGAGGCGCGCCACTTCCGCCCCACTCCGCCGAAGCTCCACGTCAACACCGTCGCCTTCGACATCTTCGGCGAGCACGACCTGACGAGCCACGCCGGCCTCTTCGGGCTGAGCGCGGCGACCGACCGGTCCGCGGGCCACTTCCCCGGCATCAGCGACCGGCCGACGGCGATCGGCTCCGCCAGACAGGCGGCCACCGCGGCCTTCACCGAGAAGGGCTTCAAGTCCGCAGCGGTGACCGCCATGGCGCTGATGGCAGGCAGCGCCCGGCTCCCGGAGGAGAAGTACGTGACCACCGAGGTGTACGCCACCTTCGACCGCCCCTTCGGCTTCCTGGCCGTACACCGCCTCTCAGGCCTCGTCCTCGCGGCCGGCTGGGTCACGGAGCCGCAGCCGTACCGAGAGGAGGGAATCAACGGGTGACCGGCGGTGCCGACGGCGACGGTGGACGACGACGGTGTGGGGGTTCTGCTGCTGTGCGAGTACGCAATTCGGACGCCATGGGGCGAGGCCCTCGACGAGTGACACGGGAGTGTTCCTGACGGGGGCCGACCACCGGCACTCCGGGGAGTCTCTCTCCCTGCCTCCGCCAGTGGGTCACACCTGCTTGAGCAGCGGTGGGACGGTCGGTACTTCGGAGGCGTTGTCGATGTCCTCGGCGGTCATCCTGAAGCTGTCGGGGTAGGCCTCGCGCCGGGTGCGGCGGGCGGGTTCGCTGGTGCGCCAGCAGTAGAGGCACTGCCGGCATTGCAGTACCTCCCACACTCCGGGGACGGGCGAGGCGAAGAGCTGCTCGATCGTCTCGTGGGCGCAGCGCGGGCACATCGTGATGTCGGCCATGGCGGTTGTCGTTCCTCGAGTTCCTCGGTACGGGTGACGGTGGATCAGTAGCTGGTGCCGGGTCAGCGGTTGGCGGTGAGCTGCTGGAGCTTGGTGAGCCATGCGGCGGCCTCGGGCAGGTCACGGACCTGGTTCCCGTAGTTGCCGCGCCTGTCCGGCGCGACAGGGGTGGTGGCGTCGATGACGAGCTTGTCGACGATGCCGGGGGACTGGGCCTGCGGAGCGAGTTCGAGGACGGAGAGGTTCGGGACTGTGATCAGGTCTCCGGACGGGTTCATCTTCGTGGACAGCGCCCACATCACCTGGGGCAGGTTGAACGGGTCGACGTCCTCGTCCACCACGATCACCGTGGCCGCGTACCCGAGCCCGTGCGGCAGAGTCAGGACGCGCATGCCGACCGCCTTCGCGAAGCCCCCGTACCGCTTCTTCGTCGACACGATGACGACCAGCCCGTGGGTGTACATGGCGTTGACCGCCTGCACCTCGGGGAACTCGGCCTTCAGCTGCTCGTACAGCGGCACGCAGGTGTTGGCGGCCATCAGGTAGTCGATCTCGGTCCACGGCATACCGAGGTACAGATGCTCGAAGATCGGGTTCGTGCGGTAGGAAATCTTGTCGATGCGGATCACCGTCATGTTGCGTCCGCCCGAGTAGTGGCCGGTGAACTCGCCGAACGGGCCCTCGATCTCGCGCTTGCGGCCTTCGATGACACCCTCGATGACCACCTCGGAGCCCCACGGCACCGGCAGGCCGTGCAGTGGCGATTCGGCGATCGGGGCGGGGGCGCCGCGCAGCGCGCCGGCCAGCTCGTACTCGTTCTGGTCGTACTTCATGGGCGTGGACGCGACGATGGAGATGACCGGGTCATTGCCGAGCGTGATGGCGATGGGCAGGTCCTCGCCCTGCTCCTCGGCCTTGCGCAGGTGCTGGGCGATGTCGTGCATGGGCACGGGCTGGAGGGCGAGCTTGCGCTTGCCCTTGACCTCGATGCGGTAGATGCCGACGTTCTGCTTGCCGCTGTTCTCCGGGTCCTCGGGATCCTTGGAGACGACCGCGGCCTTGTCGATGTAGAAGCCGCCGTCACCGTCGTTGAGGCGGATCAGCGGCAGCACCTGGAAGATGTCGACGTCATCGCCCTCCTGGCTGTTCTCCGCCCACAGCGGGTCTGCCCGCCACTCCGGCGCGACCGGGAAGTCGGCCCAGCGGCGGATGAACTCGGCGACCTGCTCCTTGGTCCCGGTGCCCTTCGGGAGTCCCAGGGCGAGGGCGTGATTGGCCCAGGAGCCGTGCACGTTCATCGCGATGCGGGCGTCGGTGAAACCCTTGACGTTGTCGAAGTACAGGGCGGGGGCGGCGTCGCCCAGACGCGGCGCGGCGTTCGCGGCCGCGGCGATGTCCGGCTCCGGCATCACCTCCTCGGTGACACGAAGGAGCTGCCCTTCCTCGTCCAGGGTGTCCAGGAAACTGCGAAGGTCGTCATAGGCCATGGGGTGGCGCCTTTCTTCAGCTCTTCAGCGGTATGGGGCCTCATGGGGCCTCATGGGGCTCCATGAAGCCTCTTGCGACGCGGCGCGTTGCGGCGCGACGCGGTGCGTTGCGGTGCGGGGGCTCCGAGGTACGGAAAGGAAAGGTCGACTGGGAAGGCCGACTGGAAAGGTCGACTGGGAAAGTCGACTGGAAAGGTGGACCGATTCGGTCTTCCCTTTCCGGAAGGCAATCGAGTCCCTGACTTCCCTCAGTCCCTCTGGCCGGTTCCGCTGCACTTCACGCTAGGTGCCTCTGCCCGATGTCGAGCCGTATCCTGAAGACACGTTATGGACAGAAACAGACACGCAAGCATCACGGAAGTGCCCTTCCGCGCCACCGCGGGAGCCCCGCCCGGAGCGGAGGTCCTCGCCCTGGCCGCGCTGGCGAACCGCGCCCGGGGCCATGACGTGGACGCCTACTCACCCATGCGGCCGGCCTTCCACCACCTGATCGCCGTGCGCTCCGGACGGCTGACCTGCTCCGTGGACTTCACCGACCATGCTGTGACCGACGGTGACTGGCTGTGGGTACGTCCAGGGCAGATCCTCCAGTTCCGCTCCGGTCTGACGACGACCGAAGGCACCGTCGTCCTCTTCCAGCCCGGGTTCCTCGGCGCGGCCGCCACGGGAGCCGCCCGCGTGGACCGGCCCGCACTGCGGACCGAGCCGTTGCATCCCCCGGAGGCCGCACAGGATGTCCTGCAACGCACACTGGACCTGCTGGAGAGCGAGTACGGACGGCTGGCCGAGCTGCCCTTGGAGATGCACATCGAGGTCGTACGTCATCTCCTCTCCGTCCTCCTCCTGCGCCTGGCCCACCTGCAGCACGGCCAGGACGAGGAATCGGGCAGCGACAGCGATGCGTTCCGCCGCTTCCAACAGGCCGTCGAACGGGACTTCGCCCGCACACACCGGGTGGAGGACTACGCACGGCAGCTCGGCTACAGTGTCCGCACCCTCACCCGCGCCACTCGCGTGGCCGCCGGTTGCGGAGCGAAGCGGTTCATCGACGACCGCGTACTGCTCGAAGCCAAACGGCTGCTCGTGCACACGACGCTGACCGCATCCGCCGTCGGCGAACGCCTCGGTTTCCCTGACCCGACCGTTTTCACCAAGTTCTTCAGAAGCCGAACCGGTGAAACCCCGGCCGCCTTCCGCCTCCGCGCCAAGGGCACCGCGTCCTGAAGCGTGCTCCTGGCTGCCCTCCACGCGGGTGTACGGGCGGCACCGCGCGGGCGCTTCAGCCGCTCAGCGGTTCCCACAGCGCTCCTGCGAGAGGAGCGGACGGCCGTCCCCACGTCAGGGCGGTGCCGTTCACCAGTCCGGGCTGGGGGAGGCCGGCAAGAGAGGGGGCCTCAAGAGCGTCTGCCATCTCTTCCAGGTAGGTGGTCAGTGAGGCGTACTCGGGATCACGTTCTCCGAACTTCCCCCACATGCATACCTCACCCGTGCGGGCGTTGAGATACAGCCCGTACGTACAGTCCTCCGCACTCGAAGAGCAGACGGGAAACCAATCAGCCTTCCACAGCGTGAACTCGTCGCCGTTCTCCCGCCGCTGGGCCAGCATTTCCTCGTGCCGCTGAAAGTCCATCTGACGTCGGTACACCTCGGCCACACTGCCGAGCCGCATGGGCGCCCAATTCCCCAGCATGAACACTGCACTCAGTCCAGGCCCTGCCGCTCCCGCACGCAGCCGCCACAGCGCCCGTAGCGCAGCCGGGACCCGGACGCCAAGCGCTTCTTCCAGTGCCGTGATCTCGCTCTCGGACGCGCCCGGCTCGAGCGAAGCGTACGAAGCGGGGGCGTTTTCCCGCAGCCGGCACTCGATCCGGTGCCACGCAGCAGCCACCTGGCGTGCCTGCAGCTCTTCCTGCTGGGCATCGAACCCCGGCTCCTTCTCGTGCTCCTCGTGCTTCTCGTGCTCCTCGTGCCGCTGGGGCAGTCGGCTCGGCTGCGCCGCTTCGATGCGCTGAATCCGTACCCGCCCTGCCTCCAGCACGGGAGGGCCGTAGGCGTAGAACACGTCCAGCTGCGGGCAGTCCTCGAAAACCTCGCCGTCGATGTGCGCGACATAGTGGGAAGGGTCTTCCAGTGGGCTGCCCAGCAGGGGATTGTCCGCGAGCTGCCCGCACAGCACCTTCAGGGCGTATCCCACACCCTTTCCCAGCTTCGTGCCGCGCTCGCGTAACTCCGCCGGCAAGTCGACAACCACAGCATGCTCCTCATCCGTCGCCGCACACGTATTTGCTGGTAACCCGTAGGTCAATCGGTGGATATGTCATGCCCTTCCCGTGCGGCGGGCTGTCGGGCCACCGACGGGTCCTGTTGCTGCAAAGTCAGGAGCAGACGGCTCAGGGCGGGCAGGGCCGCGGTCAGCGCTGCCCGGTCCGTCGGCGGTAGCTCGTCGCTCGCCCGGGCCAGCGTCGCCGTGCTCGCGCTGTCGTAGCGCTCCAGCAGGCGGAGCGCTTCGGCGGAGGCCGTGAGCGTCACGGTGCGCAGGTTGTGCGGATGCGGTACCCGCTGCACCAGGCCGGCCGCCGTCATGGCGCGCACCAGGTTGCTCACCGTGGACGGTGCGATCCGCAGCCGGGCCGCCGCCTCGCGCGGAGCCAGCCCCTCGGGGGCCGCTGCCAGCGCGCGCAGCAGTTCGATCTGCGCCTCGGGCAGGTCGGGCAGGCCTTCGGCGTTCCGGGTGGCGCGCAGTACGGCGCGCCGTAGGGGCCCGAGGAGCCTGCCGAGTTCGATGGCGACGTGGCCGGTGTCTGCTGCGCTGTTGTCCATGGTCCTATTCTGCCCGCCGCGCGGCATGCTTTTGCAGCAAAACTGTTTTGTGGCAAAATCGAAAGCGGCGGGAGCCGTACGGGCGACCGCCGCGTACCACTGAGGAGGACCCCATGACCACCACCGTCGAGAACCCCGTACCGCCGCAGGACCTGGCCGGCATCGTGGGGCACCGGTTCATCTACACGTACGCCAACGGCTGGAAGTACGAGATGTACGTGAAGAACGCCACCACGATCGACTACCGCATCCACACCGGCATGGTCGGCGGCCGCTGGGTCAAGGATCAGGAGGTCGACCTGGTGCAGCTGGCCGACGACACCTACAAGGTCTCGTGGAACGAGCCGACGGGCACCTCGGTCGTCGTGAACGTGCTGCCCCGCCGGCGCGTCCTGCACGGCACGATCTTCTTCCCGCACTGGATCGAGGAGGACGGCAGCAAGACCGTCCTGTACCAGAACGAGCACCTGGACGAAATGCGCGCCTTCCGCGACGCCGGCCCGACCTACCCGATCTACGTCGTACCGGAGTTCGCGAAGATCACCCTGTTCGAGTACGTCGGGGAGAACGACGAGGGCGTCGTCGCCGTGGGCCCGGCCGATCTGCCCGCCGGCTTCGCCGACCGCATCAACTGAGGACGCCGTGACCGCCACACCGGCGCCCCCGACGCTCTCCTTCTTCGCCCATGTGTCGATCGCCGTCGGCCCGCCGGTCGACCTCGGTGCGGCGCCCACCGGCCACCGGCGACTCGTCCCCATCGTCGGGGGCTCCTTCCACGGGCCCCGGATGCACGGCCGGGTCCTGGCCGGTGGCGCCGACAACCAGGTACTGCACAGCGCGACGCTGACCGAACTGGACGCCCAGTACGCGCTGGAAACCGACCAGGGGGAGCGGATCTCGATCCGTAACACCGGGATCCGCTCCGGCACCCCCGAGGACATCGCGGCGATCGTCCGGGGTGAGCCGGTACCGCCCGAACGCGTCTACTTCCGCAGCGTCCCCGCCTTCGCCACAGCCGCGCCTCGGCTCGCCTGGCTCAACGAGCGGATCTTCGTCGCCCGCGGCGAACGCCGCCCCGACAGCGTCGGACTCGACGTCTTCGTCGTCGACTGAGGCCGCCGGCGTTCGTTCCGTCCTCGGGCGCGAAGACACGGGCCGACGGTGACCCGTAGGAACGGCGGTCCGCCACAGCCGACGAAGCCGCCCGCGCAGGGGCGACTTCGTCGGCTGCTGCATGTGTGTGGGCGGGGGAGTCTCAGCCGGCCCTGCGGAAGGAGTCGATGGGGCCGCCCCAGCCTCCCTCAGGGCCTTCCCAGCTGATGGCCGGCGCGCCCTCGCCCTTCATCCCGACGGTGCCCAGGCCACGCCACGCCACGCCCGCCATCGCTGCCACCCTCGCACGAGAGCGTCAGTGAAACGGCTTCCCCGCTCTTCTCCTCGCCCTTCTCCTTGCCCTTCTTCTTGTCCGGCTTCAGAGTGCCCGTGCAGTCCAGTTCCGGTCCCTTGGTGGTCACCTTGCCGTCCTCGATGGGCAGGGTGGCCAGGTCGTCGGCGTCCTTGGCTTCGATGAGGGACTTCCAGGACCCGGCGGCACGGTCGATCAGCGGCTGCTCGCCCGCGGGCTTCGCACTCGGCGACTGCTTGTCCGCTGCGCTGCCCTTCGCTTCCGCCGCGCCGGTGCTGCCGCTGCTCGAGCAACCGCTGAGCAGGAGGCCGGTGACGGCGGCCGCGACCGCCCGCGGTGTACTGCCCTACGCACTGCGGAGGGCTCAGGCGGTGGTTCGGGGGTGGGCCGGGCTGAGGTAGTGCACGGTGGTCCGGTCGGTGTGCGGGGTGAGCAGGCTCCGGAGGTCGTGCGCGGCGGACTTGAGGAGGTGGCCGTCGTGGGTGGCGCGGAGGGTCTCGAGGGCGAAGACGACATGAGTGGAGTCCTCGGTGACGCGGGTGCGATGGGCGTCGCGGTGGTTCCAGTGGCGGGTCAGTACGCCGGTGGTGTCCGCGTAGATGATCTCGCCGTGCTTGGGGTTCTCGGTGGTCTCGGGTTCGCCGAGTGGGGTGAAGGATTCAGTGCCGTCCGCGTGACGGATCTCGATGTCGCCGGTGACGTGGTCGAGGTCGAAGGCGCCGGCGGGCAGGCCGTGGCGTACGGAGACGGCGTTGTAGGAGTCGACGGCCGGATTGATGCGCGGCAGCGTGCCTTTCTTGGCGAAGCGACGGCCGAGGGCGTCGACGCTGGGGCGGATGCGGCGGGGATTGGTGCCGAAGGAGCGGTACGCGGTGTGCCACGCCTCGATGCGGGGGTCCGTCTCGTCGGCGGGATGCCACGCGCCGTCGGCGAGTTGCTGCTCCAGGTCCTGGAGGGCGGTGACGGTGTCGGGCCAGGGTTCGTGGCCACGCAGGCCGGTGGCGGTGACCAGGGCGATGAGGGTGTCGGGGGAAGGCGTCTGCGACGGCGGGGGGTGAGGCGGACGGTGGGCATCGGGAGGGGGATGGACATAGGGGCGGTCCACTTTCTTGATGAGTGCGCGGGGACGAGAGGGCTCTGGCGAGTACGGGAGGTCGAGACGCGTGAGTGTGAGTACGGGGGTCAGGACTTCCACGGGCCTGTGCGGTCCGGGCGGCGGTGTTGCCGGCGTGCGGTGGGTACGTCGAGGCCCTGACCGCGGGCGGTGAGGTGGTCAGCGGCGGTGGTGCGGTGCTCGACGGGTTCGTGGTCGTCGTACGTGAACTTGGCCACCGCGCCGGTGACCTCCAGGCACGGACCGCGGCTGCCGGGCAGCATCCGGCCGTCGGTGGGCGGGTGGCCGGGCAGGCCATTGACGGTCAGCTGTCCGGAGTCGTGGCCGTCGGCGATCCAGGCCTGCCATTCGGCTTCGTCGAGACCGGCTTCCGGGGGCTGGACGAACATGTTGGTCGGTCTCCTTACGCGGTCGGGTGGTCGGGTGGTCGGCTGCGGGGTGGGCCGCATGCTGCGCGGACCGCTCAGGTCAACGCCAGGAGGCTGACGGCGACCGCGGCGGTGCCGAGGCCGACGAGCTGGCCGCGGTGGATGCGTTCGGCGAGTACACCGCGGGCGAGCAGGACCGTACCGGCCGGGTAGAGAGCCGTGATCACGGCGACGACGGTGAGGTCGCCGCTGCGGGCGGCGAGCAGGAACAGCAGGTTCGCCACCGAGTCCAGCACACCCGCGGCGGCCGACATCGCGTACGCGGGCCGCTCGGGGCCCAGCTTGCGGCGCATCAGCCCCGCCGCGGCCAGCGTGACGGCAGAGGAGACCGCCCTGCCGATGATCAGCGGGGCCACTCCGCTGTCGGACGGTGCCTGGTGCAGGAAGACGAGCTGGAGGGCGATGGCGGCGCCCGCGCCGAAGGCCAGCAGCAGCGCCGTACGGGAGGGCCGCGCGGAGCCCGCGCCGTGCCCGGCGCTGACCAGTACCACCGCCACCAGGGCGAGGGGCAGCCCCACCAGTCCGGCGGTGGCGAGGTGCTCACCTTGCAGCAGGCCCACCCCGACGGGCAGCGCGGCGGACACCAGCGCGGTCACCGGCGACAGTACGTTCATCGGGCCGATCGCCAGCGTCTTGTAGAGCAGCGCGAACGCGGCGGCCGAGGCGACCCCGGATGCCGCGCCCCAGCTCAGGGCCGCGGTGCTGAAGGAGGCGCCGAGTACGGGCCACAGCAGCAGTTCGACCGCGAGGCTGGCAGGGGCGGCGACCATCACGGTACGCAGCACGTGGGCTTTCCGGGCGCCGAGCCCGCCGAGGAAATCGGCACACCCGTAGGCGAGCGAGCTACCGAGGGCCAGCAGTAGAGCGATCACAGCACAATCCCTTACCATTCAACGGAACGACCGCACGGTACATTGAAATGACCGAACGAATCAACCGATCGACCGTGTGGTGCATTCGAATGGTTCGGTGCAGTGGCGAGGAACGAGGAAGGTGATCAGGTGGCCGAGGCAGCCGCAGCCCTGCGGACGGTCGCGAACAACGTCAGGGCCGCCCGCGCCCGCGCGGGCCTGTCCCTGGACGAGCTCAGCCGGCGCGCCCAGGTCAGCAAGGGTGCGCTGGTGGGGCTGGAGAAGGCCCAGGGCAACCCCAACCTGGCCACCCTGGTACGGCTGGCCGACACCCTTGGCATCTCGGTGTCCGCCCTGATGCAGGGGCCGCCCGAAGGGCGCGTCCGCGTGGTGTCCGGCGACACCGTGGCTCCGCTCTGGACCGGCGAAGGCGGCAGTGAGGCCCGGCTCATGCTGACGACCTCGGGCCCGGCCCCCGTCGAGGTCTGGCGCTGGCGACTGGAGCCGGGCGAGGAATATCCCAGCCATCCTCACCAGGCCGGAGTGGTGGAGACCGTCAGCGTCACCTCCGGCCGGATGGTGCTGGTCGTCGACGGCGCCGAGCACATCGTCGAAGCCGGGCAGACCGCCACCTTCGACGGCGACGCCTCCCACGCCTACCGCGGAACGGGCGCGGAAACCTGCCACCTCATCATGACCGTCCACCTGCCGCCCGGCCCCGCAGCCGGCTGACCTGCTGGTCGCGGATACGCACCTCGGGGAGGCGTCGGACGGGCGTGGAGAGCCTGTGTCGGGCGGTCACCGCAGCCGGCAGGAGCGCCAGCTGTGTCCGGTGCGCGTGATCATGCCGCGGGCCTCCAGTTGCCGCAGCTGGTACAGCACCGACGACGGGCTCGACAGCCCCACCCGGCGGCCGATCTCCCGGACCGTCGGCGCCTCGCCGTGCTCGACGATCCACCCCCGGATGCACGCCAGCACCCGCTCCTGCCGCTCGCTCATCTCCTCCCGCACCGCTACGCCTCCCGCTCCTCAGCCGCGCGGGCCTGGCGGCGCAGCTCCGCCCGGGTGGCGGCCGACCGCCGCTCGGTGGCCGTCCAGAACGGATGGCCGGCGATGCGGGCGGAGAGCAGCTGCAGGCGGTGGCGCAGCGCCGCGGTGTGCGTCGGCCGCGCGGCGAGTGCCTGGTAGGTGCGGTTCCACTCGCGTTGTGCCTCGATCAGGTCCTGGAGGAAGGGGGTGGTTCGCGCCATGGCCCGAATTAGACCACGTGTTCGATTTTCCATGCACGCGGGCTCGCCAGGAGTCCGAAGCTGCCGGCACGTGCGTCCTCCCGGCTCGGCTGCCGAGCTGCCCAGCGCGATGGTGCGCGCCGGACTCGAAGGTACGGGTACGCGTCCGGAGCATGCGCGGGCGATGGCGGCGGACCTGGTGGACCGGCTGTGACGCGGCCTTCCGGACGCTCCTCCGGTCACGCGGCCGGCTCGGTGGGCACGGGATCGCTGTGTGTCCCCCTGGCGTCGGTGCTGTGGGGTACCACCGGTACCGCGGCGACCTTCGCGCGGGCGGTGGGCCCCCTCGCCATCGGGGCCGTCGCCATGGGAGTGGGCGGGCTGCTGCAGGCCCTGGCAGCGGCCCCTCGTATCGCACGGGAAGCGTCCAGGCTGCGCGCGCAACGCGGTGCGGTGCTGCTCGGCGCGGTGGCCGTGGGGGTCCACCCCCTGGCGTTCTACAGCTCCATGCACCTGGCCGGAGTCGCTGCCGGCGCGGTGGTGTCGATCGGCTCGGCCCCGCTCGCCTCGGTCCTCATCGAACGTGTCGTGGAGGACGCCGCCTGACGCGCCGTTGGATGTTCGGCGCCGCCCTGGGACCGTCCGGGACGGTGCTGTTGTGCGTGGCCGAAGCGGCCACGGCACACTCCGGCGGCGCCCGGCTCCGGCTCCGTATGGGCGACCGTGTTCGGTGTGGGGCTGGGCCCGGTAGCCGGGCTGACGTACGCCTTGTACTCATGGGCGGCGCACCGGCTGATCAGCCGCGGTGTCTCCGCCGGCGCGGCCATGGGCAGCGTCTTCGGGCTGGGCGGTGTGCTGCTGGTGCCCGTACTGCTGATCACCGGTGCCCCGCTCCTCGACTCCTGGTCGGACACGGCCGTCGGTGCGTACATGGCCCTGGTGCCCATGTTCCTCGGCTACGTCCTGTTCGGCCGGGGGCCGGCGCACGTCCCCGCGAGCACCGCGACCACGCTCTCCCTGCTGGAACCCGCCGTCGCCGCCGTACTGGCCGTGCTGGTCGTCGGTGAACGGCTGCCCCTGCTGGGATGGGGCGGCATCGCCCTGGTCGTCGGCTGCCTCGCCGTACTCACCATGCCGTCACGAACGGCCCCGAAGCGCCGGGCTCCGCGGCGCCGAGCGAGTACCGGGGGGCTCCGCACCGGCGCCGAGGAGCCCGAACAGGCCGCTGTCCACTGAATCGCTCCGCTTCTCTCAGGCCGGGAGCGTGTCACACGCGACGGGTCGCGCCGACCGGTGCGGAAGCCGGTTGCCCAGTGCGGCGGCGGTGCGTGCGAGGGGTGTGGTCATGATGCCGGCGACGCTGGTGTGGCCGGCGATGTAGGAGTCGAGCCGACGCCACGCCGGGGGCAGCCGGGTCAGAGCGGTGTGTACCAGGCCGGGGTTGCGGGAGAAGAGGTTCATCAGGGCGCCACTGGCGCGCATCTCGACGCCGAGGATGTCCTTGATCTGCTGTCCGTAGTGGTCGGCGACGGTGTTCGCTTCCTCCCTGCCGGCGGCGCAGACGATGCGGGCGGCGGCCTGTCCCGCGAGGTCGCCCGACCGCAGGGCGTAGGAAATGCCTTCTCGGGACCAGTGGTCGACGAGAGCCGCGGCGTCGCCGGCGACCAGCACGCGCCCGCGGGCCAGTGGGGAGTCGGGGCGGCGGCACCGGGTCAGGTGACCGGTGTCGTGAAGAGGACGGGGCGCGAGCAGTTCATGGCGCGTGAGGAAGTCCTCCTTGTACGCGCGCAGGGCATCGGGGTTGCCGCGGGCGGCCACCACTCCGGCGGTGAGGACGTCCCCCTTGGGGAAGATCCAGGCGAAGGAGCCCGGCAGCGGTCCCCACTCCATCAGCACACGGCCCCGCCACCGGTCGGCCGTCCGTGCGTCGATCGGTGCTTCCACCTCGAGGGCGAGGTCGACCTGTGCGCACTCCACTCCCACGTACCGGGCGACCCTGCTGGCGCTGCCGTCGGCGCCGACGACGGCCCGGGCACGGAAGGTGTCGCCGCGGTTGGTCCGTACGATGACGGTGTCACCTTGTTGTTCCAGGGAGGCCAGTGCGGTGTCGTCCCGGACCGTGGCACCCGCGGCGGAGGCGGCTTCGGTGAGAGCCGCGTCGAGTTCGCTGCGGTAGACCATGGCGCAGGTCGGAGACGCGGAGGTGAGGGTGCGTTCCTTGCGGCCGTTGAGGGCGAAGGTGAACTGTCCGGCCGTGTCGTACACCTTCAGGGGCAGGCCGGGCGGCAGGGCGGCGAGGGCCGCCCCGATGAGGCCGCCGCCGCAGGCCTTGTAGCGGGGGATGGTGGCGCGTTCCAGGAGCAGCGTCTCGCTGCCCTTCTCGGCTGCGACGCGAGCGGCGGTGGCGCCGGCCGGGCCGGCGCCGACGACGATCACGTCCCATGTGCGGGGCGTACGGCTGGGAGTGGGGGTGTGGGTGGCAGGAGGCGGCATACGGTGGTCACCTAGCGGTCGGGCGAAACGGGGGCGTGAAACGGGGGAGTGGGTCGGGTGAGTGTGGACTGTCAGCTGCTGGTGGCCGATTGCTCGGCCGGCTGAACTCGCCCGGCCGGCTGGACCTGCCCGGCCGGCTGGACCTGCCCGGCCGGCTGGACCTGCCCAGCCGGCCGGACCTGCTCGGTTCGCTCGGGGTGCAGGCGGTTCAGCAGGTAGCGGGTGAGGGCGGAGGCCGTCGGGTGGGTCCACATCACCGTGGTGGGGATGTCCAGGGTCAGTTCGCGCTGCAGGCGGTTGCGCAGGGCGATGGCCATCAGCGAGTCCAGGCCGAGCGTGACCAGGGACGTGTTGGCGTCGAAACGGTCGGTTGCCAGCCGCAGTACCGCGGCGATGTGTTCGACGACCTGGGGCAGCAGCAGTTGCTGACGCCGCTGGGGATCGTCGGTCTCCCGCAGGGACTCCAGCAGGGCACTACGGGCGGCGCCCCCGGTGGAGTCGGCACCACCCCCTGTCGCAGCGGCCAGTTCGGCGAAGAAGGAGGTGCGGGCGGTGTCGGGATAGGAGTCGAGCCACCGCGACAGGTCGAGGGGAGTGTAGGCGGTGCGGTCGCGGTCGTGGGAGAGGAGGCGTTCCAGGGCGGTGATGCCCTCCTGGGGAGCGATCATGGCGTAACCGCGTTCCGCCATCCCGGTGCCGCGGCCGGCCTCCGCCCACGGCCCCCAGTTGATGCAGGTGGCCGGGAGGCCCTGGGACCGACGCCAGGAAGTGAACTCGTCCAGCCAGGCGTTGGCGGCCGCGTACGCGCCCTGCCCGGGGTTGCCCAGCAGGGAGGCGGCGGAGGAGAAGGTGACCCACCAGTCCAGCTCCGCTCCGCCGGCGGCCCGGGCGACGGCGTGGTGGAGCAGCCAGGCCCCCGTCACCTTGGGGCGCCAGACCTTCTCCAGAAGGTCTGCGGAGAGATTGGCGACGGTGGCGTCCTCGACCACCGCCGCGGCGTGCACGACACCGCGCAGCGGGTGGCCCGTGTCCGCGGCGGCACGTACGAGCGTGTCGGCGACGCCGGGCTCGGCGAGGTCGCCGTTGACGACCTCGACACGGGTACCGAAGGCGGCGGTGAGGGTGTCGAGGGCGGTACGGACGGCCGCGGTGGGGGAGCTGCGGGAGGTGAGTACCACGGCTGCGGCGCCGCGTTCGGCCAGCCACCGGGCGACCAGCAGTCCCAGTCCGCCGAGCCCGCCGGTGACCAGGTAACTCGCGTCAGGCCGTACGACGGGGACGTCCTCGGGGCGTACGGGAAAAGTGTCGGTGCCCTCGGTGGGCCAGGTGAGGACGAGTTTGCCGGTGTGCCGGGCGGAGGCCATGGTGTGAAAGGCCGACGACGCCTCGGTGACGGGGTGGCCGGTGACAGGCAGCAGCGGCAGGGTGCCGTCCGCGAGCATGCCGGTGAGTTCACGGTAACCCTCGGCGAGCAAGTCAGGGTCCTGCCGCAGCATCATCAGCACGTCGATGCCGGCGAAGGTGACGTTGCGGCGGAAGGGCAGCAGACCCAGGCGGGTGTTGGCGTAGATGTCCCGCTTGCCGAGTTCGAGGAACCGGCCCCGGTGTGCCAGCAGGTCGAGGCCGGCGGCCTGTGCCGGGCCGGTGAGGGAATTGAGTACGACGTCGACGCCACGGCCGTCGGTGAGGTCGCGTACCTGGTCGGCGAAGTCCAGGGTGCGGGAGTCCATGACATGGCGGACGCCGAGGCCGCGCAGGTACTCCCGCTTGGCCTCCGTGCCCGCGGTGGCCAGGACCTCCGCGCCGCACGCCCGCGCGAGGTGCAGTGCGGCCAGTCCGGTGCCGCCGCTCGCCGAGTGGATGAGCACCTTCTCTCCCGGCCGGAGCCGGGCCAGGTGCCGCAGGCCGTACCACGCCGTGAGGTAGGCGCACGGCAGGGCGGCGGCGTCGTGTGTGCTCACCGCGTCCGGCACCGGCAGGACACAGTCGGCGCGGACGGTCGCGAAAGAGGACATGAGAACAGGCCGGGCCCCGGCCCCGGTCCCCTTCCCGGTCCCGTCTTCGCCCCCCTCCACGAACATCGCGGCAACGCGGTCGCCCTCCCGTACTCCTCGGACGCCCTCTCCGACGGCGGTGACGACGCCCGCACCGTCGAACGCGCAGACATCCGTGCCGCCCTGGTGCTCGTCGCCGGCGTCGAAGCGCTGGTAGACGCCCATGGCCTGGAGCACGTTGATGAAGTTGACGCTCGTGGCGTCGACCCGGACCTCGATCTCGCCCGCTCCGGGCCGTCGGCGTGGCCGGCCGACGAGCTCGAAGGAGTCCAGGTCACCGGCGCGTGCGAGATGCAGTGCCACTCTGTCGCGCCCGCGGTCCACCGTGCTCCGGCGGCGTTCCCGCTCCTCCAGCGGGGCGCTGCGCAGCCGGGCCAGGTAGCGCGTCCCGCACCGGTAGGCGATCTCGTCCTGCTCCTCGGGGCAGGACAGCAGCTCGGCAGCGACTGCTTCAACCGACGTCCGCCCATCGGTGACCGACGTCTGCGCACCGGTATCGACGTCCAGGACGCTGGGGTGCAGTTCGGGGTGCTCGTAGCTCAGCACCCGTACCAGTCCGCGCAGACCGGCCTGTCCCAGGTCCGGCCGGTCCTCGGGCACCACCTGCTGTGCGGTGCAGGTGACGGTCCACAGGCGCGGTGCCGCCGGGCCGCCCGCGCCCGCCAGCCGGCGGGCCGTCTCCACGAGGCGGGCGACCTGCTCCCGTGCCCGGCGCTCGGGCGAGGCGACGTCGGGCGAGGCGACGTCGGGTGCCGTGCCCGGCGCGGGCAGGTAGACCACGGCCTGCGGTGCCGGTCCGCCGGGCTCGGGCGGCACCGATGTTGCGGGGGCGTCCTCCGAGGCTTCGCCCAGGGGGAGCGTCCGGACGTCCACCGCGGCGCCCCGCTGCTCGAGCGCCTCGCTCAGCGCGGTCGCGTACGCCTCACGTCCGGGCTCCACCAGCAGCGTCCATGAGCCACCGGTCACCGCCGTCGACGCCGGACGCTCACCGGGCTCACCGGGCTCACAGGGCTCCCAGCAGGTCCGGAGCAGTCGGCGGGCGAAGCGTTCCTCGGCGCTCTCGGCGGGTACGTGGTGGAACTCCACTCCGGTGGCGTCCGCGACCACCGTCCCGTCGTCGTCCCACAGCCGGAAGTCGGCGATGTACCGGTCGCGGTCCGCACACTGGAGGGTGACCAGGCAGTACCCGCTCAGCGGGACCGTTCCGTACAGCCGTAGCGCCTCGATACGCCGTGGCAGGATGCCTCCGGCGGGCACCGTGCCGGTACGCAGTACGACACCGGCGACGGCCTGGAGGCAGGTGTCCAGCGCGACGGGGTGGCAGTGCAGCGCCTGCGCACCGGCCCGCCCCTCGTCGGGAACGCGGACGCGCGCCAGGAGCCGGCTGCCAGGGCCCTTCGCCGGCTGCTCCGCTGTCGCCGACTGCTCCGCTGCCCCGTCCGTGAACAGAGCCTGGAGGCCGAGGAACGGCGAGCCGTGGTGCACGCCGCGCTCCTCGCGCATCTGCCGGTAGACGTCGGCCGCGTCCACGGCGTGCGGGAACTGCGCCAGCAGGGACCGCGGGTCGCAGCCCTCCGGGACGGACTCCTCCCGGGGCGTTCTGTGCAGGCTCGCCTGAGCGTGTTGCACGCTCGTACCGTCGGACGCCGTGCTGACCACCCGCCAGCGGGCGGAGTCCGGGCCTGTCGCCTCGGCGGTGGCGGTGACGGACGTGCCGTCGCCGGCCGGCAGCAGCAGCCGTTCCAGGTCGATGCCGGTGACGCGCAGCCGCTGCGGTCCGGAGGCGTACAGGTCGGCGGCCGCGGCGACGGCCATCTCGCACAGCGCGGCGCCGGGTACCACCACGACGTCGTTGACGCGGTGCGTGTCCAGCCAGGGCAGCGTCGTCGGGGTGATACGGGTCTGCCACAGGTGCCGGCCCGCGCCGTCGGGGTCAGCGGTGTGCGGACCGGTGAGCGGGTGCGCACCGGAGCCGGGCAGGGGAGGTGTCCCGGCCGACTGCCGCAGCGGGGAGGGGTCGACGACGTACCGCGTACGTTCCCAGGTGGTCGGCGGAACGTCGGCCAGGGAGCCGTCGCCGTAGCGTTCGGCCCAGTCCAGCGGGTGGCCGGCGCAGTGCAACGCCGCCACGTGGGTGTGGAACGCCGGCGCGTCGTCGGTGTCGCGCAGCAGGGAGGGCACCACCGCACTGTCGCCGTGGCCGTGCGCGGCGAGCGTGGCCTGCACCGGATGGGCCAGCACCGGGTGCGGACCGATCTCCACGAACAGCCGGTGCCCGTCCTCGGCCGCTGCCTGCACCGCGTCGGCGAAGCGCACCTCCCGGCGGAGATTGTCCGACCAGTACGCGGCGTCGAAGGCGGTGTGGTCGCGCGGATCGTCGGTGACGGTGCTGTAGAACGCCGTGCCCGGTGTCCTTCCGGTGACACCGGCGAGCGCGTCGGCGAGGTCGGGCAGGACGGGATCCATGTGCGCGGTGTGCGAGGCCACGTCCACCTCGACCACGCGGATGCCCACGCCGCGCGCGTCCCACTCCTCGGCGAGCCGGCGGATACGGTCGGCGTCGCCGCCGATGACGGTGTTCTCCGGAGACGCGACGACCGCGACGGTCACTCCCCGCACTTCCTGTTCGGTCAGCAGCCGTTCCACCTCGGCACGGCTCAGGGCGACCGAGGCCATCAGGCCCTGCCCGGCGGTCCGCAGGATCAGCCGCGACCGCCGGCAGATGACCCGTACCCCGTCCCGGACGCTCAGCGCGCCCGATGCCACCGCGGCGGCCACCTCACCCATGGAGTGGCCGATGACGGCCGCCGGCTCGACGCCGTGGGACCGCCACATCGCCGCCAGACCCAGCTGAACGGCGAAGATCACCGGCTGCACCCGGTCGAACCCGGTCACCACCTCCGGCCGGCACAGGGTCTCCCGCAGGGAGAAGCCGGACTCCTCGGCGACCAGCGGTTCGAGTGCGTCGATGACCCGGGTGAACTCCGGGTCGCGGTCCAGCAGTCCCTGGCACATACCCGCCCACTGCGAGCCGTGCCCCGAGAAGACCCACACCACGCCCTGCCCGGCGTCCGGCACCGCCCGGCCGGTCGCCACCCCGGCAGGCGACGCGCTTCCGGCCGCCAGCTCTTCCAGCCGCGCCACCAGCTCCGTACGGTCGGCCGCGACGACAGCGGCGCGTTCCCGGGCGGGCGAACGGCGTACCGCCAGTGTGTGCGCCACGTCGCCCAACGGGACCCGCGTCCCTTCCCCGCGCAGCCACTGCGCCAGCCGGCCGGCCGCGGACCGCAACGCCACCGGAGTACCGGCGGACAGCGGGAAGACGCGCAACGACTCCTCGGCGTCATCGTTGCGCACCGGGGCCGGCCCGCCGTACGGCGCCGGGCGGGTGGCGCGGCGCCGTACGGCAGGCGAGGCGGGAGGCTGCTCGACGACGACATGGGCGTTGGTACCGCTGATGCCGAAGGAGGACACGGCGGCCAGCCGGGCGCCGCTCCGTACCGGCCACTCGGTGGTGTCGGTGGGCACGAACAGCCGGGTGCCGCTGGGGTCGATCTGCGGATTCCAGTCGCGGAAGTGCAGACTCGCCGGCACCAGGCCTTCCCGCAGGGACGCGATGGCCTTCAGCAGGCCCGCCACGCCCGACACCGGTTCGGTGTGACCGATGTTCGTCTTCACCGAACCCAGCGCGCACCGGTCCCGGCCCTTGCCGTACACCGCTGCCACCGCATTGAACTCGATGGGGTCACCCACCGCCGTGCCCGGGCCGTGCGCCTCCACCATGCCGATGTCACCGGCCTCGACGCCCGCGCGCTCCAGCGCCAGACGGTAGAGGTCGATCTGCGCGGGCTCCGACGGAGCGCTCAGCCGCGTGCCCCGGCCGTTCTGGTTGACCGCCGTGCCGCGCAGTACGGCCAGTACCCGATCACCCTGCCGTACCGCGTCCGACAACCGCTTGAGTACGACCACACCGCAGCCTTCGCCGCGTACGTAGCCGTCCGCGGCGGCGTCGAAGGCGTGACAACGGCCGGTGGGGGAGAACACGCCCCACAGCGCGGGAGCGGTGACCCCCTCCGGGCCCAGAGTCAGCATCGAAGCCCCGGCCAGTGCGACGTCCGTCTCGCCGGTCCGCAGGCTCTGACAGGCGGTGTGCACCGCGACCAGCCCCGAGGCACAGGCGCTCTCCACGACGACCTGAGGGCCCTTCAGGTCGAGCATGAACCCCACCCGCCCGGGGCCGATGCTGTCGAAACCCGTGTACATGGCGTAGGCGTTGACCTCTTCCAGGGGCCGCTGCACGCGGAGCAGGTAATCCTTCTGATAAATCCCGAAGAACATGCCCGTCGGCGTGCCCGACAGCCGCTGGGCCGGAATCCCGGCGTGCTCGATGGCCTCCCAGACCACTTCGGACAGCAACCGGTGCTCGGGATCCACCCAGGGTGCTTCCTGGGCATTGATCCCGAAGAACTCCGGCTCGTAGGCGTAGACGTCGTCGTCGAGGAAACATCCGTACCGCAGCCGGGACGCCACCTGCTCGGGCAGCCCGGCCAGTTCCGCCTGCTCCCACCGCTCCGTGGGAACCGCGCGCGCCGTGTCCCGACGTGCCATCAGCAACCGCCACAACGAGGTGAGCGAACTGACCTCCCCCGGGAACCGGCAGGCAGCCCCGACAACCGCGACCGGCTCGTCCTGCCCCGCTCCCGATTCCGCGGTACCAGGCTCCGCGATACCGAGCGGCTCCGTGACACCCGGTTCTGCGCTGCCAGTTCCTGCGACACCGGGTCCTGCGCTGCCGGGCTGTGCACGCATGGCTGTCCGTCCCTCGATCTTGTAAGGCACTGGCCATTTCGGCACACGTGGCGGTGCCTGCCAAGGACGAACCGGCTGCGAGCGGTTGCGTGTCGAAGAACGCCCAACACTCCAATGCACCAAGTTCAGCCGTTCAGCCGCCTGGGCGGGGCGTTCAACAGCCCATCGCATTACTGATGGCGGGCCTTTTCACCGGGAGAGGTGCGCCTTCACGGGAGAGGTTCGCACTCAGCGTGCGCCTTGATGAGTGCGTAGGACCGAATGCGGTCGCGGAGGTCGTGGACGGGGGTGGTCAGCATCAGTTCGTCCGCTCCGGTCTGCGCAACCAGTTCGTTGAGCCGGCCGACCACGAACTGGGGCGTACCGACGGCCTGCTGTGCACGGAAGGCGGCCAGCGCCTTCCGCTCTCGCGCCGTGAAGGGATGCGCGGCCGCGTCCGCAGGCGTGGGGAAGGGCGTCTCACTCAACCCCTTGAGCAGCCCGGCTTTGACGACGTTCATCGGTCCGGCCCGCCACACGGCTTCCTCTTCCGTCTCGGCACACACCGCCTCCACGCACAGCAGCACCCGGGGCCGCTCGCACCAACGGGACGGGGTGAACGCGGCGCGGTAACGCTCCAGAACCGCGAGGGTGTTGTCCGGCCGGATGTGGTGTGCGACGGCGACCGGCAGGCCGAGCTCCGCGGCGAGCGCCGCCCCCGCGGTGCTGGAGGCCAGCAGCCAAGGCTCCGGCAGCGAACCGAGCGCGACGTCGTCGGCCAGAAAGGACAGGACCGCCGCCACGTCGCCCTGGTACTCCTCATCCGTCGCCGGCCCGGCACCACGGCGAAGCGCCCGTGCGGTGGCTTCGTCGAAGGTGCCAGGGCCGCGACCGATGCCCAGGTCGATGCGGTCCTCGTGCAAGGCCGCCAGCGTCCCGAACTGCTCCGCCAGCGCGAGGGGGAGTGGTTGGGGGCCAGTACTCCGCCGGACCCCAGACGGATGACCGAGGTCAGAGCGGCAGCGTGCGCGGTCAGCACCACCGGTGGGAACGCGCCGATCGCGGGCGAGTGATGATGCTCGGCGTACCAGATACGGCGATAGCCCAGCCGCTCCAGTCCCTGTGCGAAGGCCGCGGTGTCGCGCAGGGTGTCCACGGCACGGGTGCCTGCTTGCACCATCGCGACTTCGAGAGCTGAAAGAGGTACGTCGACGTCGACCATGTCGTCAGCATAGAGATCATGCGTTCGAGGCGGGAGCGATACTGATTCTCTTCTGCCGTCCTCTGCCGTCCTCTGCCGTCCTCTGCCGTCTTCTGCCGTCCGGACGCCGTTCGCGTTCAGTCCGTCGCGGCCTGCGCCGCTTCGTCCCAGGCACGGGGGCTGCGGTGGTGATTGGTGTGGCCTGCGGCGAGTACGAAGCGGAGTTCCGCAAGGTGTGGGGTGCCCGCCGGGAGGCGCAGGCGATCGAGGAGAGCGAGTGCGGCTGCCGGCTCCAAGTCGCCGTAGACATCGTGGTAGCTGGTCAGCAAGCCCTTGAACAGCGGTTCGTGCAGAGCCGGGAGCCGAGCGGCGGTGTCGTACGCCTGCCGCTTGACGGGCCAGGGCACAGGGCCCGAGCACGCCAGAACCCGGTCGGCACGGCGGAGCGAGGCACCTGCCCCCTTCGCCACGATGTGGTCGACGCCGTTCCCGAGCACCTCGGCGAAGGCCGTCCCCGCGGTGTCGCGGTCCTCGAACCAGTCCACCCGGAGCGAGTAGGTGATGGCCTCGGCGACCTGCTCCGCCTCCAGCCGTTGCCGGTAGCAGTCCCACAGGACGTCGGCGGGGAAAGACCCCTGCGCGCCGCGGCTCGCGTGCCGGATCTCGGCCGTCACCCAGTATTCGTCGAGGAGATCTACCAGCCCGAAGGCCAACCGCACCTGCTCGGCCGCCTCCAGGGACTTGTCGGTGAACACCTCGCCGGCCCAGGAGTGTGCGATCTCGTTGTGGGTGAGGTGTTGGCCCTGGCCTGGCTCGCTCGCGTCGACCCACCCGTCACCGGCCTCGACGGCACCCCGCCCTGCCAGCCGGCGTCGTGCCTCTTCTGCGGCTTGTGCATCCATGCGAGAAGTACGGCAATCCGGTACTCATGTACACGACCGCGGTTGTACACGGCCGCGGGGTCGCCCCTACCGCACCCAGTCAGCAGAGACAGACCGGCAGTACGTGATCGGTCAGGTTTGTGGTCACATCAGTGCACGCCTCAGACGTCGATGGATAGAACTGGCTGCCATTCTCCAACTAAATGGACGCGTCGCGCTCACCCCGCGCAACAGGCGCTACTGTCCACCGCATCCACCGAGAAGCAGCTCAAGAAACAGTCCGAGAAACAGCTCGAGAGACAGCCCGAGAAGCAGTGCAGCAAACAGGACAGAGAGGCGACAGATGTCTGGTGGTCTCAGGGGGCATCCAGGCATGCTGCCGGTGCAGCAGCTCAGCGCCGGTGATCACGCCTTCGTCAGCTACGGCAGCGATCATGCAGCCCGCGACATCGTCACCACCTTCGCGTGGATGGGACTGGCCCAGCAGGAGAAAGTGGTGATCTTCGCGGCTCCACAGCTGGATGAGGAAGAGGTGTGGGCCCGTATCGAGGCCCCGGGCCGACTGCTGGCCGAGGCGCGTAAAAGTGGGCAACTGAGTGTCAGCAGCATGCGGGCACTCATCCACCCCCACGGACAGTTCACCGCAGCGCGCCAGTGGCAACGCATCGAGGAAGAGACCGAGCAGGCACTCGACGAGGGATACCGGGGCCTGCGCACGTACATCGACATGCACTGGGTGCCCGACCTGAGCGCCGATGTCGATGTGATGATGCACCGCGAAACCCACGCCGATCACCTCTTCACCGATCGCCCGTACACCGAGATCTGCGCCTATGACACGCGGTGGTTCGCCCCCGAAGTGCTGGAGGCGATGCATCACGCACACCCCACCAGCCTCCTCCCGGGGCTGGGCACGCTGCACGCCGACGCGTCCCCGCACGGCGTACGACTGGTGGGCGAGGCGGATGTTGCCACGCGAGAACAGTTCAACATCGCCCTTCGCGAGGCACTGCCCAGCGATGCTGAACCCCGGCAGGTGAGCATCGGCATCGACCTGTCCCGGCTGGTGTTCCTCAGTGCGGCGTGCGCTGAGGACCTGCTGCGACTGACGTGCAGTGCATCCAGACACGAACCTGTTCGCATTCTCTGCCGGCCGCAGCAGGCGAATCTTCTACGGCGTGTCGGTGCCGAGCACCTGTCGCACCTGGTACTGAACGAGGTGAGCAGCTAAATGACACCGCCCGCCCCCGGCGATCCCCCCTCCCACCTCCTCTTCACGACGTCCTTCACTCTGGACGACCTGCCTCACCTGCGGCTGCTCATCGAATTCTTCGCTGCGCAATCGGGGCTTGCCGAACTGATGCGAGCAGAATTCGTCGTAGCCGTGGATGCTGTCGCCACCAGTGCCATCGAGCACGGGGACGGTGGCACGCTGCGCCTTCGGCAAAGCGATGGACGTCTTGAGTGCCAGGTCGGCGATTCAGGTCCCGTATGCGCCGTGGAGAACGTTTCCTCCCGGGCGAACGAGTGCGGGAAAAGCCTGTGGGGATGCGGCTTCGGGCTTGTCAGCCGGCTCACCGACCGTCTCTCGGTCTCCGCCAGCGCGAACGGTGCCACAGTGACCCTGTCCGTGAATCTTCCCTGCTGACTGCTGACTGCTGGCCGCCGGCTACTGACTGCTGCTCGCTGAACTGCCGCGATCTGCTGGTCCTGATCGCTGATCGCTGATCGCTGGTCGCAGGTCGCTGATTGCCGATCACTGATTGCTGATCGTGTGGCAGGAGCCACCCGAATCCACCTGAGTTCACCCGAGTCCATGACAGATGTCATGCGGACGCATGACAGACCGCACTGCCGCGATCTTTGCACCGCCGGGAGTGTGGAGGACATGGACCCAGTCATCGAAACCGTCGGCCTGAGGCGGAGCTACGGGGGCTTCGACGCCGTGCGCGGCATCGACTTCACCGTAGCCGCAGGGGAGCTGTTCGCCCTCCTGGGAACCAACGGGGCCGGTAAGACCTCGACACTCGAACTCCTGGAAGGCCAGGCCCTCCCCACGGACGGCACCGTCCGGGTGCTGGGGCGTGACCCGTTCCACGACCGCGCCGCGGTCCGCCCTCGTATCGGAGTGATGCTCCAGGAAGGCGGCTTCCCGACGGAACTGACGGTCCTGGAGACCGTACGGATGTGGGCGGGCTGCACCAGTGGCGCCCGGCCCGCCGACGAAGCCCTGGAACTGACCAGGCTGAGCGACCGGCGCAAGGTACGGGTCAAGCAGCTCTCCGGCGGTGAACGCCGCCGCCTCGATCTCTCGCTCGCGCTGCTCGGGCGGCCCGAGGTGCTGTTCCTCGACGAGCCGACCACCGGCCTCGACGCCCGGTCCCGCCGCGACACGTGGGACCTGATCCGCGAGCTCAAGAGCCAGGGCACGACCGTGCTGCTCACGACGCACTACCTGGAGGAGGCCGAGCAGCTCGCCGACCGGTTGGCGATCATGCATAAGGGACTGATCGCCACGACCGGGCGGGTCGCCGACGTGGTGGCCGAACGGCCGTCCCGGATCAGTTTCGCGCTGCCCGCCGGCCGCTTCCCGGGGGACCTGCCGCCGCTGCCGCCGATGGGTGTGACCCGGCACGAGACGGTGGGCCGGACGGTGCGGCTGGAGACCCGGGACCTGCAGCGCACCGCGACCGAACTGCTCACCTGGGCCCGCCGCACCGGGGTCGTACTGCACGCCCTCGACGCCCGGTCCGCATCACTGGAGGAGGCCTTCATGGAGATCGCCCAGGGCCTGGAGAACGAGGAGGCGCGATGATGACGACCGCCCCCACTCGCGCGGCCGACGCCCCCACCGCCGGGAACGCCGCCACCTCGTCCACGCGGCGCGGCCTCGTAGCGCGCCTGGGCGCCCTCGGCCGCGCGGAACTGACGCTGCTGGTGCGCAGCCGGGCCGCGCTGTTCACCGCGCTGCTGCTGCCGGCCGTCATGGCCGTTTCGATGCGGGGCATGGTCAAGAGCCTCGACCTCGGCGGTACCGGCCTGTCGTTCGCGACCGTCCTGTTGCCCGGCTCGCTGGGAATGGCGCTGTTCTTCGCCGTCTACACCAACCTCGTCGGCGTGTACGTCACGCGGCGCGAGAGCCTCGTACTCAAGCGGTTGCGCACGGGTGAGGTGCGCGACTGGGAGATCTTCGCCGGCGGTGCGCTCCCGGCGTTGCTGCTGGCGCTGGTGCAGTGTGTACTTCTGTCCGTCGGCCTGACGGCGGTCCTGGACGCCCCCGCACCGGCGGCCCCGCACCTGGTGGTCCTCGGCCTGCTGGCCGGTGCGGCGATGCTCGTGGTCGGGGCTGCGCTGACGGCGTCCTTCACCCGGACGGCGGAGAGCGCGCAGCTGACGTTCCTACCGTTCATGCTGGTGAGCATGGCCGGCTCGGGGCTGTTCCTGCCGCGTGAGGTGCTGCCAGGTGTGGCGGCCGACATCAGCGCCTGGCTGCCGTTCTCGCCCGTCATGGATCTTCTGCGGGGCGGCTGGACCGGAGGCCTGGACGTCGCGGACCAGGCCCGTCCGGTACTCACCGCACTGGCCTGGACAGGTGTGACGGCGCTCGCCGTGCGGCAGTGGTTCCGCTGGGGCCCGCGCCATTGAGTACAGTACAGCGGTCCCGGGACGAGGGATGGGGACCATGAGCGTGAACGACTGGGTGGAACGGCTCGGCGGCCCGGACGGCCCCGACCGCTACCGCCGCTACGCACTCGGCAGCCTCGCCTACTTCGCCGTCTTCGGGGTCGGCATGTGGGCGCTCTGGGTGGGGCAGACGGATGCCGCGGCGGCCACGCTCGTATCCGTGACGGTGCTGGCCGCGGCCCACATCGTGACCCAGTTGCTGCTCTCCCGCGCCGCCCTGCGCCACTATCTCGCCGCGGGTCCGCGGCCGGACCGGCTGGTGGTGCTGTACACGATCGTGACCGTGGCCATGGCCGCCCTGGGATGTGCGCTGCTGGCCACCGGCCGTATCGGCGGCAAGAGTCTGGCGCCCTACATGTTGTGGCTGCTGATGTTCTACGCCGGCCCTGTCGCGCTGGCCCTGCCGGTCCGCGCCGGAGCGACGCTGATCGCGGTGTTCTCGGTCTCCGCCGCGGCGGGCAGCCTGGCGGCGGGGCTCACCGGAACGGAGCTGGCGCTCGTGCTCGGCGCCGCCGTGTTCATGGCGCCGTTCATGGCCGTGGCGTTCCGGCTCACCGGCTGGAGCGTCCAGCTGGTGGAGAAACTGGCCGCGGCACGCGAGACGCAGGCACGCCTGGCCGTCGCGGAGGAGCGGCTGCGCTTCGGCCGCGACCTCCATGACGTACTGGGCCGCAACCTCGCGGTCGTGGCCCTGAAGAGCGAACTCGCGGTGCAGCTGGCGCAGCGCGGCCGGCCCGAAGCGGTCGACCAGATGGTGGAAGTGCAGCGCATCGCGCAGGAATCCCAACGGGAGATCCGATCGGTGGTACGGGGGTACCGCACCGCCGACCTGCACACCGAGCTCGTCGGCGCCCGCTCCGTACTGGAGGCGGCCGGCATCACCTGCCGCATCGAGGAGGGGCCGGCAGCCCGGCTGCCCGACGACGTACAGGCCGCACTCGGCTGGGTGGTGCGAGAGGGCACCACGAACGTGCTCCGCCACGCGCAGGGCGCCTCGCGCTGCACCGTGTCGCTGCGCACCGAAGGCATGGGCACCGAAGGCACGGGCACTGAAGGCACGGGCACTGAAGGCACGGGCACTGAAGGCACGGGCGCGGTGACGCTGGTGATGGAGAACGACGCCGCGCCTGTCGTCGGCGGCGGTGCCGGTACGGGCCTGTCCGGACTGCAGGAACGCCTGACCGCGCTGAACGGGACACTGACCACGGAGAGGCTTCCCGGTGGCGACTTCCGCCTGATTGCACACATCCCGTTGGAGGAAGGCCAATGATCAGGGTCCTGCTGGCGGAGGACGAGCATCTCATCCGGGGCGCGCTCGCCTCCCTCCTCGCCCTGGAGGACGACGTCAGCGTCGTCGCGGAGGCGGGAACGGGCGACGAAGCGCTGGCAATGGCCCGGGCGCACCGCCCCGACGTGGCCGTGCTCGACCTCCAGATGCCGGGGCTGGACGGCATCACGGTCGCCGCGCAGCTGCGCGACGCCGTCCCCGAGTGCTCCTCGATGATCGTCACCAGCCACGCGGACCCCGGAGCGCTGAAACGCGCGCTGAGCGCGGGCGTGCGCGGTTTCGTACCCAAGACGGTGTCGGCACAGCAGCTGGCGGAGATCATCCGCACGGTGTGCGCGGGCGGCCGCTACGTCGACCAGGAACTGGCCGCCGACGCCATCGCCGCCGGCGAGTCCCCGCTGACGCCCCGCGAGGCGGAACTGCTGGCGTACGCCGAGAACGGAGCACCGGTCGGCGACATCGCCGCGCGGGCCTCGCTGTCCGCCGGAACGGTCCGCAACTACCTCTCGTCCGCCGCGATGAAACTCGGCGCGGCGAACCGCCACGTCGCCGCCCGGATCGCCCGCGAGCGGGGCTGGCTGTAGGGACAGCTGCGTCATAGCTGGTCGAGGTACTGGCCGGTCAGGTGGAGGCCGGTGCGCAGGGTGTCGGTGTCGTCGGCGAAACCGATGCGTACGGTGTGTTCGATGTCGAACGCGGCGCCGGGGGTGAACATGACGCCGGTCTCCTTGAGCAGGCGGGTGCAGAACTCGTAGGAGCCGATGGGGGCGTCGTAGCGGAGGAGTGCGGTGGTACCGGAGGCCGGCTTCACGTAGTGGATGTCGGTGCGGCTGCCGACCCACTCGTCGAGGATGGCTAGGTTGGTGCGGGTGATCCGGTGGGAGCGGGCCAGGATGGTGTCCTTGTTCTCCAGGGCGACGCAGGCCAGCAGGTCATCGATGCGTCCGACGCTGATGGTGGTGTAGTCGCGGTGTGCGGCGACGGATTCCAGCAGGCCGGCGGGGCCGACGAGCCAGCCCAGGCGCAGCCCGGCCAAGGAGTACGGCTTGGACATGCTGCCGGTGGAGATGCCGCGTTCGTACAGATCGGCGATCGAGGCGGTGAACCCGTCGCCGGCCTGGTCGACGCCCCGGTACACCTCGTCGCACAGCACCCACGCACCGGCCCGGCGGGCGATCTCGGCGATGCGGGTCAGACCGGCCTCGCCGATGAGCGCACCGGTGGGGTTGTTGGGATTGTTGACCGCGATGAGTCTGGTGTCGGGGGTGACCAGGCGGTCGAGCTCGTCGAGGTCGGGCAGCCATCCGTTGCCCTCGCGCAGTGGCAGGTGCTCGACGCGGGCGCCGTAGCTGTCCGGGATGGAGTAGTGCTGCTGGTAGGTGGGGACCACGGTCACCACGTGGTCGCCGGGGCCGACGAGGGCGGCGTGCACCAGCGCGTTCGCGCCGATCGCACCATGGGTGACCAGGACGTTGTCCGGACTCTGGTCCGAATAAAGGTCCGCGACCAGCGCACGCAGGCGCGGGCTGCCGGGGATCGGCCCGTAGGTGAGCGGGGTGGCCGCCAGCTCGGCCAGCACCTGCTCGCGCCGGCCGGACAGTTCCAGCAGTTCGCCGGTGGTGAGGGAGCGGACGCAGGTCTCGGCCAGGTTGTACCGGCAGGTCTCCTCGTACTGGTTCATCCACTGCTCGACTGCGAACTCGCGGATCTTCAACGGGGCTGCCCCTTCGTGTCGTGGTCGTGGTGGACGTGGCAGCGGCAGGTATCGCCGCGGGAGACGTCACCTGGTGGGTTTCGTCGCGGTGGATGTCGTTGCGGTGAATCTCCTCGCGGTGAATCTCCTCGTGGTGAATCTCCTCGTGGTGAATCTCCTCGTGGTGAATCTCCTTGTGGTGGGCGGCTGAGGGAACCGCCGTGTGACGAGGCCGGAGAGGTCACCGCGCACGGGCGCGTTCGGGGACCTCGAGAGAGCTGACCACTCGCTCGCATGGCGAGCAATATATTGCTCACCCGGCGCCTTGGGCAAGTTTTCTGCGCACTATACTGCTCACCATGGGCAGTGAGGCGTCGGCCGGCAGCAGTACCACTCAGCAGTTCGTCACCCGCATCGGCGGACGCATCCGGGCGCTGCGCAAGCAGCGCGGCTGGAGCGTGCAGCAGCTGGCCGAGGCCGGCGGAATCAGCCGCAGGATGCTCACCGATATCGAGCTGGGCCAGGCGAATCCCAGCCTCGCCACCGTCGACCGGGTCGCCCAGGCTCTGGACACCGACTTCGCCGCCCTGGCCCTGCCCGAGAGCGCGGGCGAGGGGAGGGGTGCGGGCGGCGCTGGTTCGGAGGTGGCGGGGACGCTCGTGTGGCAGGCTCCGGACGGCAGTCAGGCGCTCCTGCTGGGGGCGACGCAGAAGCCACGGGCTGAGCTGTGGCGCTGGACCCTGGCGCCCGGGGGGCAGTACGACGCCGAGCCCGACCGGCCCGGCGCACAGGAGATCCACCACGTTCTCGCCGGGCGTCTGACCCTGGCACTGGAGGCCGGGCCGCAGGTGCTGGCGTCCGGACAGAGCGCCGTCATCGCCAGCGACCAGAAGTACGCCTACCTCAACGAGCAGGCCGAACCGGTCGTCTTCATGCGGGTCGTCACCGGTGCCTGACCAACCCGGCCGGTGCCGGTGGGGTACCGGTGGCTATCACCCGGAGCAGGGCGCTGCCTGGCTGCGTGTGCGGTTGCTCTGGGGGAGGTGGCTGCGTGCGTGGCTGTTCTGCGGCGGGCGCCTGGCTGTGCGCGCGAGCGTTGGGCGTACGTAGGAGTCTGTGTCATACCCCCTGATCAGTGACCCTGTGTGCTGGTTAGCGAGAGCACGGGGTTGTGGGTGGCGGCCCTACCGTTGTTTGCTCCCCGGCGTGGTGCTCGCTTTGATGCTTCCGGACGTGGATCGGTTGTGCGAGTGAGTGGCGAGGGGCGGCGGGCATGACGAGCGGGCACCGGATGAAACGTCTGCTGGGACATCGGCTGGGGCGGCGGTTCGGGTGGCTGTGGGGAGCGTATGGGACCAGTGCGCTCGGCACCTGGCTCGCTTTCGGCGCGTTCCCGCTGATCGCCATCCAGGTCCTGCACGCCGGACCGGCCGAGGTCGCCGTGCTCTCCTCCGTGGGGGCTGCGGTGGGCGCGGCCGTAGCGGTGCCGCTCGGCCCATGGGTGGAGTTCCGCCGCAAGCGGCCGGTACTGATCACGATGGACCTGATGCGGTTCGCGGCGCTGCTGACGATCCCCGTCGCGTACACGCTCGGCGCGCTCACCTTCTTCCAGCTCCTGCTGGTCTCGGTCGTCGTCGCGGCGGCCGACATCACCTTCCGCGCAGCCTCCGGCGCGTACCTGAAGACGCTGCTGCCGGCCGAGGACCTGCTCGTGGCCAATGCCCGCTTCGAGTCCACGACTTGGACGACCACGATCATTGGACCGCCACTGGGTGGCGCGGCGATCGGGCTCTTCGGCCCGGTGGTGACGGTGCTGGCCGACGCGGTCAGCTACCTGCTCTCGGCTCTGGGCATCCGCGCGATCGGCGGGCACGAGCCGCGGCCCGAGCGTCAGGAGGCCACGCGCATGCGGGCCCGGACTCTGCTCGACGGCTGGCGCTACATCCTCGCCGACGCGACGCTGCGTCCGCTCTTTTTCCACACCGCCCTCTTTCAAGGGCTGGTGATGGCCACTCAGCCGCTGCTGGCCGTGCTGATGCTCGGCCCACTCGGGTTCACACCGTGGCAGTACGGTCTTGCCTTCGCCGCGCCCTCGATCGGTGGGCTGCTCGGTTCGCGGCTGGCCCGCCCGCTCGTCAGCCGGTTCGGACAGCACCAGGTCCTGGTCGTCACCGGGGCCCTGCGCGCGATCTGGCCCATCGGCCTGGCCTTCCTGGGACCGGGCACCGGTGGACTGCTGCTGGTGATCGGCGTCGAGCTCGGGCTCATCTTCTGCTGTGGGGTCTTCAATCCCGTCTACGCCACCTACCGTCTGGAGTGCACCGCAACCCACCGGGTTGCCCGCACGCTGTCGGCTTGGACGGTGACGACCAAGGCCTCGACCGCGCTACTGACGGCCCTCTGGGGCGTGCTGGGGAGCCTGCTCGGCCCGCGTACGGCCATCGGTCTGGCCGGCGTGCTGCTACTGGCGACCCCGTTCCTGCTCCCCCGTCGCACGGCAGCGCCTCTGTCCAAGCCGGAGCCGACACCGAGCCGCACCTGACGGCCACCACAGCCGTCAGTGCGACCGGATGGCGCACGTGGCGCGGCGTAACCCCGGGTCGTGCTCAGCTGAGGGCTGTCGGAGCGAGCCGGATGGCGTCGGACCGCGGACGGATCCTCATCGGCCGGGGCGGCCCGGCCGCATCGGCGGGGCCGACCTGAGCCGATCGGGGCTCTGGTGTGGGACGGGTCAAGCGGCGGGTCACGAGGGTGATGATGGTCCAGTTGATGTGTGCCTCGCTGTGCTGCGGGAGCCTTTCATCATCCCGGACATTCCTCCGCGCCGGCGCCCAGCAGCGCCGCGGGGATGAGCTGCTGCTCACCGCGGTGCACCGGTTCGCCGCCCAGCTACCGCTGTCGGTCCGGCAGCGGGTACGCGCTGGTCTCCATTGGGGTGCAGCGCGGGCAAGAACACCGCCGCGCAGCTGCTTGCACGGCTCAACTCCCCCTCTCTCTAGCAGAGTTGGGGATGCCCGCTCGAGGCTCAGGCGCTGTCGTCGGCGCACGGGGAGCCGCTGCCGTACCCGAAACCCCCCACCCGGGACAAGCCGGCACTGCGGGTGTGGTGGGCGGGGTCGGAGATGACGTCCATCAGCCGGGAACTGGTACGCCCTATACCCAAGGGGCCCGCAGTTCGCCGAGGGCGCGCTGGTGTCTGCGGAGCTGGTGCGCATGCTTCGGGGCGCTCCAGGACGAGGCCCCCGCCCGGTACAAGCGGTGGCGCGTCAACTCGGGGCGGGCCGGGTACGGCTGGTGTGCAGGACCCGGGTGACGGAGTTGCTGAGGAAGGGATCGTAGGCGGTGCACAGGCACCCCGCTCACCCCCGGCACGCAACGGCTCCGGCCCACCTCGACGCGGTCCACCTGCCGATTCATCCGAGATCTGCAGGTCGAGCGCGTGACTCCGCGCGCGGCCGGCACCGACGTGGAAACCGCCCTGGCACCTCGGTCATCAGGGGGTTGCTGGGGGTGGGCGTGATGGACGACGCAGGGGCTCTGGTGAGTTACCGATGCCGGGACGGTGAATGCGTCGAGGGCCTGGCGTGGCGATCGGTCCCGCTGGATCGGCTGGTCCAGGCAACTCCGGGGCGCACGGTCCGGTGGTACCGAGGGCAGAGGCACTTCTCATGAGTCTACGGGTTTCGGCACACTGAGTGATCGCGTGATCTGCGGGAGTCGCCTGGAGCTGGTGAGGCTTCTCTTCGCCGACTTCGTCCGGTCCGTACGGGGCATCCATCGTCGCGCAGCCGTTTCCTCCGGTGATATCGGCTCTGCCCAGAACGTTCCGCCGCGCGCCGCTACGGAGTCACCAAGGGAAGCGGGGCGAAGACGTGTCGCTCCCACAGCCGACGCGACGCCTCCTCCGGATAGGTGGCGACCGTCGGCGCGGTGTCGAAGAGTTGGACGCGGCGCTGGCCGCTGTTGTAGGCGGGCCAGCCCGGATCTCCCGTGGTGGCGAAGGCGGTCCAGGCGGACCGGAAGCGGGCGGACAATGCCCCGGCCTCGGGCGACGGCGTGGGACCGATCAGCATTTCCCCGATGCCGCCATAAACACCGAAGGTCAGAGGCACGTCCAGGCCGTGGCAGGCGCCGAGCGCACCGTCGTCGGCGGGGGAGAACGCGGTCGGTGTGCAGGCGACGGGACCAGCGGTGGACGTACTCACGCATCCGGGGCCGAGTGCGGCCCCGGCCTCGGCCAGCTTGCGCGGATCCACGCCGGCCAAGTCGGCCACCGTCGGACGCGGTCCGATCCCGCCGGCCAGGGTCTCGGCGACGTCCTTGGCCAACGCAACCGAGAAGAAGGGTCCTGGCACGCTCTGGGCGATGGCCCTATGGAACAGCGACCGGGCCCGGGGCATGGCCATGAGGGCGGCGATGGATCCGGCGCCGGCCGACTCGCCGAAGACGGTGACCTGCTCCGGATCTCCTCCGAAGGCGGTGATGTGCTCCCGCGCCCACTCCCCATTCGTGCGTACGCGATTAGTACGCCTTCTGTACGGTGAACGTGCGCGAACGGTACGCTTCTTGAGATAGGGTGGGAGCAGGAGGTGTTCCATGTCCGAGTTGTTCGACGCGGTCGACGCGCTGGTCGCGTCCCGCGCTCCGCTGCCGCCGGCGGCGGAGCGCAAGCGGCTGCGCCAGGCGCATGGCCTGACGCTGGACGAGGTGGCCGGTGCGCTGAATGTGCGCCGGGCCACGGTGTCCGGCTGGGAGTCGGCCAAGAAGCCGACCGAGCCGCGCGGTCCGGAACGTGAGGCGTACGCGCGACTGCTCAGGCAGCTCGCGGAGCTCTACCCCGCCCCCGGCCCGACGGAGGAGCCGGCCGCTGCGGCCGCGGTACCGGAGTCGTTCACCGGCACGGCCCCCGAGGTCGCGGCCGAGTCTGCACAGGAGGCCGCCCAGAGCGCCCCCACCCCCACTTCCGCCCCCACTTCCACTTCCACCCCCGCTCCCGTTGCCGCTGCTCCGCAGGCCGCAGCGCGTCCGGCGCGCACCGCCAGGAGCACGTCGGCCTCCCGCCGCCCAGGGACGCGGAAAGCGGCCCCGGCCAGCACCGTCAGCACCCCGGCGAGCACCGACCCGCGCTTCGAGAACGGGCCGTTGGCGGTCGTCGACGTCGAGGACGGGAAGGTACTGGCGTACTGCGTCGGCGGCCTGGTCCTGGACGTGCCCGCCAAATCCCTCCCGGCACTGATCGACTGGACGCTCAAGGAGGCGAAGCTGGGGCAGCCCAAGCTGTCCGGCCCGGGCAAGGACGCCGATCCGCTGCTGGTCCTCACCGAGTCCGCCCTGGAGCGCTACGGCCTGCCGGCCGCCCTCAGCGAAGAGGAGCGGCTCGCTGGGCGGATCCCGGAAGGCCACAAGGTCATCAAGCAGCTGGCCCGCGCCGAGTGGCAGCTGACCAAGCGCGGGTTCGGGCCGTGGGCACGGATCTACCGCCCGGCCAAGGGCTCGGAGCGGGCCTGTGTGCAGCTGTGCATTCCCTCCTGGCACGCGCTGGACTCCCGGCACTGGGGCGAGGCCGGGCAGCTGCCGCCGGCCGACCTCGCCCGCGTCCTGGGGACGTACGCCTCCCGGGTGATGACGCCGCGCGGCTCCACCGCCGTCACCGGCCTGGAGCTGATGACCGCGCTGCACCCGCCGACCCGCGCCTCCGAGCCGGATGCCGACGGCCGCCGCCACTCCGAGCACAACCCCGGCTCGCTGGGGAAGGACCCGGTGGACTGCGCACCGTGCGAGGCCCCCGACGGACACCCGCTCCTGGCGGCCCTGCCGCGCTTCCACGTCCGCGGCCCCGACGAGAAGCTCTTCGAGGAGGCGTACGACTGGGCGCGCCCGATGACCGACGACGAATGCCTGCACCGCAACCTGGTCGGCATCGACGTGAACCTCGCCTTCGCCGCCGGCGCCAACGGACTGCCCGTCGGCCTCGGCGCGCCCACGCACGTCACGAACCCGGTCTTCGATGCGAAGCTGCCCGGCTCCTGGCTGGTCGACCTCTCCCACGTCGACCTCTCCCGCGTGAAGGTCGCCAAGGACAAGTGGGCAGAGCTGGACAGCGCGCTGCTGCCCAGCCCGTTCACGCCGAAGGGCGAGCGCCCCGAGGGCCCGGCCTGGTACGCGACCCCGACCGTCGCCTATGCGGTGGAGCTGGGTTATGAGGTGCGCCCGCTGGAGGCGTACGTCCGGTACGAGAACGGCCGCTACCTGGACGGCTGGTACACCCGGCTGCGCGACGCCTACCTCGCCACGATGGCCGACCTCGGCGTCGACGCGAACCTGTCGCCGGAGGACTTCCTGGCGGCGATGGAGGGCTACCGCGGCCGCGACCCGGAGCTGGCGATCGTGGTGTCCGCGATCAAGGCGACGGTCAAGGGCGGCCTGGGCAAGCTGCGCGAGCGCCCGCGCGGGGAGGGCTGGCGGCCGGGTGAGCCGTGGCGGGCGCTGTCCCGGCCCACCTGGCGCCCTGACATCCGCGCGGCGGTCATCTCCCGTACCCGGATCAACCTCCACCGCAAGATCGTCAAGCACGCGGCGTTCACCGGCCAGTACCCGGTCGCGGTCCTCTCCGACTGCGTCGTGTACGCGGTCAACGGCGAATCGCCGCTGGACTTCCTGCCCTACCGCGAGGGCAAGCCGCTGCCCGGCGGCTTCAAGCTCGGCGTGAACCCCGGCCTGGTCAAGCACGAGGGCACGCAGACCACGCTGTGGGGCGAGGGCGTACGGGAGCAGTTCAACGCCCCCGAGCTCAACCTCGCCCGGTACATCAAGGACGGCACCGTCACCAATGTCGACAACGGGGAGTAGGTAGGCGATGGCCAAGGAATTCGGGGACGGCCTGGACCAGGCGGTGCAGAAGGCGTTCACCCGCCCGGCGCCGAAGTCGGCCGGCGCCCAGATGCGGTACCTGGTCAAGCAGCTCAAGGGCACCCGCGCGGTCGCCCAGATGCTGCGGATCTCCCAGCGCACCGTGGAGCGGTATGTGAAGGACCAGATCAAAAAGCCCCGCCCGGACCTCGCCGCGCGCCTGGAGCGCGAGGTGAAGAAGCGGTGGCAGCCCCAGATCCGGGCCAAGGCCCGGCAAAAGGCGGCAACCACCGGCGGCATCGTCATCGACACCCGCGCCCGCCTCGGCTACACCGCACCCATCGGCACCACCGACCAGGACCGCATCCGCCACCTGACCGTCGCCCTACCGCCGCAGTACGCCGCCCGCCTCTTCGACGCACAGGAGGCCGGCGCCGGCGAGCAGCAGCTCAAGGAGATCGCGGCCGAAGCGCTCAAAGAGGTGTACTTCCAGGACAGCGGCCGCCGCGCCGGCAGCCTGGAAGAAGTCCGGTTCACGGACATCGAGCACCTGGAGTTCGACCTGTAGGAGCCGCGCCCCGAGCAGCCGGCGAGCCCGGACCGATGTGGTCCGGGCTCGCTCGCGTATCCGCGGAGATCGATGGTGTGACTGAGCGTTCCAAGTGATGCCCCGTCAGCCATCCCGATGTCCTCGCCCCAGCCACTGCCCGAGGGCTCAACTGCACCGTTCGAATGTCGGTGAGTCGGTGAGTCGGTGCGTTGGTGCGTCGGTGCGTCGGCCGTGGTCGAGCCATGGAAGCTCCGTGGACGGCGAGTCCTTCGCCATCCGACGGGCGTCGACGGCGGGGAGACGCGGGTCACATCCGTCCGTGTCACAGGACGTCGGGCCACCTCGTCTCAGGGGTGTAGCCATTGACGACCACAGAGGAGCACACCATGGACGCGAGGCTGGACTACTTCGCCGACCCGACCGCCGGCAAGGCCCTGAAGTACTTCATGTCGGCGGGCAAGGCGCTCAAGGACTCGCCGCTGCCGGCCGCGACGCAGGAGCTGGTGGCACTGCGCGTGAGTCAGATCAACGGCTGCGCCGTCTGCATGGACATGCACACCAAGGAGGCCGCCGCTGCCGGCGAGACCACGGTGCGGCTGAACCTGGTCGCGGCGTGGCGGGAGGCCACGGTCTTCACCGAGGCCGAGCGTGCCGCGCTGGAACTGGCGGAGGAAGGGACCCGGGTCGCGGATGCGGCCAGGGGCGTCAGCGATGAGGTGTGGTCGTACGCCGCCGAGCACTACGACGAGGAACAGCTCACCGCCCTGGTGGTCCTGGTCTCCTTCATGAATGCGGTGAACCGGCTGAACATCATCACCCAGCAGCCGGCCGGCAACTATCAGCCCGGACAGTTCCACTGAACGGCATCAGCGACTGGCTCGGGGTCCGGCTGCGGACTCCGGGCCCGGGTCCGCAGCCCGGGTCCGCAGCCTGGGCCCGGTGGCGTTGGCGTGACCACCGGTGGTCCGGATGATCACAGAGGATGTCTGCGCCGGGGAGTGGCGCTGGGCCGGAAGGCACAGGGGAGGGGTTTCGTCGTGAACAAGGTCGAGGAGTTCGAGGAGCTGCGGCCGCTGCTGTTCTCGATCGCCTACCGGATTCTGGGCAGCGTGGGGGAGGCCGAGGACGCGGTGCAGGAGACGTGGCTGCGCTTCGACGGCTCGGCGACCCAGGTCGCGTCGGCCAAGGCGTTTCTGTCGGCCACGGTGACGCGGATCTCGATCGACGTGCTGCGCTCCGCGCGGGTGAGGCGGGAGGAGTACGTGGGCCCGTGGTTCCCCGAGCCGCTGCTCAGCGATCCGTATCAGGATCCGGTGCGTTCGGCGGAGCTGGCCGACTCGGTGTCGATGGCGGCGCTGCTGCTCCTGGAGCGGCTCAGCCCGCTGGAGCGGTCGGTGTTCGTGCTGCGTGAGGTGTTCGGTTTCGGGTTCAACGAGGTGGCCGCGGCGGTGGGGCGCTCGGAGGCGGCGTGCCGGCAGTTGCTGGTACGGGCACGGCGGCACATGCAGGCCGGGCGGCCACGGTTCGAGGCGGACCGTCAGGAGCGGCAGGAGCTGGCGGCGCGGTTCTTCGAGGCACTGAAAGATGGTGACGTGGGCGGGCTGCGGAAGCTGCTGGCCGCCGACGTCCAGCTGGTTGGGGACGGCGGCGGCAAGGCCCCGCAGCTCGCCAAGGCCGTCAGCGGCACCGAGAACGTGGCCCGGCTGCTCGCCTCCGTCTTCCCCCTGCTCGCCCGGATCGACGTGACGTTCGAGCCGCACGAAATCAACGGGCAGCCCGGCGCGGTCTTCCGCGACCGGGACGGCAAGGTGCTCCACGTCCTGGCCCTCGAGGTGCTCGACGGACGGATCCGGACCATTCGCTCAGTGATCAATCCAGACAAGCTCGGCCACCTCGGGCCGGTCGCCGACGCCTGGGCCATTGACCGCGAGGTGAAGCAGGCCCGGAGGCAGGTGAAGTGACCTTGGGACCGGTGTGGACCGACTCGTTCACCGGCAGCTCATGGCAGCGACCGCGCGGCGGCCGATTCGCTCATCCGGCGAGATTGAGGTTGTGCAGGCGGGCAATGCCGCGCATCGCGTGCTGGACCGCCGTCACCGCGGAGCCTGCGATCGCGCAAGGTCTTCCAGGCCTTCATGCGGGCGAAGACGTGCTCGACGCGGACCCGGACGTGTCAATGGCTCTTGTTGTGCGCCTGCCTCCAGCCGGGGAGTTCCGCGCCCGTGCGACGGCGGTGAGGGATGACCAGCCCCGTTCCGCGGTAGCCGCCGTCGGCGATCGTCACGGTCTCGCCGACGGCGTCCTTCGCGCCGATCGGCATTTGACGAACCATCAGGTAGTCGTCGCTGCCGACAGCCGACCGGTGGTCGTGGTCGACCGGCCACTGCCGGGCAACCGTAACGACTGCCGGGCCTGGGCCGAGTCCGACTCAGCCCGGTGAACGGGGCTGTCCAAGACGGCTCCGACGCCATGATCACACCAACCACGGCCACATGAGCGAGTCTGAACCCGGGATCAATCCGGTTGCGGCGAAACCGGCGATCCCGATGAGGTACCTCCATGAGCGGTGCCAAGCGGCGAGGGCAACGGGTGGGGGCGGGTCAGGACCGCAGGAGCACTGGACCGTCGGCTCCATGGCACCGATGGGCGGTGCTCCTGGCCCTGATGCTGGCCGCCTTCACCTTCAACACCGCGGAGAACCTGCCGGTCGGCCTTCTGGAGCTCATCTCCGAGGACATGGCGGTGTCCGCGTCCGCGGTCGGTCTCCTGGTCACCGGTTACGGCGTGACGGTGGCCGTGGCGTCTCTGCCGCTTGCTCGGGCCACGCAGTCGTTGCCCCGGCGTCATGTCCTCACCGGCCTGTTGGCCGGGCTGGTCGTGTCCAGTCTGATCGCGGCGCTGTCCCCCTCTTATCCGCTGCTTCTTGGGGCGCGGCTGCTGACCGCGCTGGCGCAGGCCCTGTTCTGGGCCGTGATGGGCCCGGTGGCGGTAGGGCTGTTCGCACCCCAGGTCCGGGGGCGTGTGGTGGGGGCACTGTCCGTCGCCGGATCGCTCGCCCTCGTGCTCGGTGTGCCCGCCGGGGCCTGGCTGGGGCGGCAGAGCGCCTGGCCGGTACCGATCGCCACGCCGGCGGGCCTGGGGTCCGTCTCGCTCGTGATCATCGCCGCTCTCCTGCCGACCACACGCCCGGAGAAGTCGCGCGCCGCCTTCGGGACCGCTCCCGACGCCCGCCGGTTCGCTACCGTGCTCGTGGCCGGCGCCCTGTCCGCCACCGGGGCATTCGCGGGATTCACCTACCTCGTGAAGTTCCTGGGCGACGTGAGTGGGTTCTCCCCGAATACGGTCAACGCCCTGCTCGTGGCTTTCGGCGTCACCTGTCTGGCCGGGGTGTCCCTCACCGGGGCGCTGCTCGACCGCTTTCCGCACGCGGCCCTGGTCGCGGCCGTGGCCACGCAGGCCGGGGGACTGCTCGGCCTGTACATGGTCGGTGCCGACCCGGTGGCGGCGGTGGTGTCCCTGGTGCTGATGGGCGGCGCACTCGGACCGGTGTTCATGGCCACCCAGAACGAGATGCTGCACTGTGCGCCAGGCCGTACGGATATCGCTCTCGCGGCGAACTCCGCTTCCTACAACGCCGGTATCGCAGCCGGCGCCGCGCTCGGGGGACTGCTCCTGGCACTGGTCGGCGTACGGGCCGCCTTCCTTGCCGGCGGGCTGCTGACCACGGCGTCCTGCGTAGTACTGCTCAGCGAGCGGCGTCGCCGTAGGCCGTGGTGACATCAGACGAGTGACCGGACAGAAGCACGGGCGCCGTCGCAGTAATCGGCGGCGTCCGCACCAGGGTCAGGGCAGGGCGACGGAGACGAGGCGGACCGTGTGCGACTGCGGACGTGTCCGAAGGCGAACGGGGATGGCTTGACGGTTACCGTCGTGCGCTCGGCAGGTCGGGAGGTGATGCGCGGGGGGCCGGGGCGGCCGGATATGACGGCGGACCAGGAGGGTGATCATGGTCCAGATGAGGTGAGCCTCGCTGTGGGAGATCAGCCGTTCGTGGTCCCTCACGTGTCGGCGGGCCCGCAAAATGATCCACGAAATCGCGCGCTCGACGCGCCACCGCTTTGCCAGGACGGCGAAGCCGTCCTGGTCCTCGCGGCGAGGGACGGTGTGCAGCGCGATGCCGAGGAAGGACTTCGTCCAGGGGATGAGTTCACCACCGTAGGTGTAGTCGGCCCAGGCAACGGTCACCTCCGGACGGGCGAGGCGGAGGCGGAGGCGGAGGCGGAAGAGAAGGTCCCGGAATCTCCGGGAGCGTCCGGGCCGGACCCGCTCGGTAAGGCAGGCCGAGCCGCGCGCAGATCAGGAGTCCCGACTGGCCCGGTTCCGGATGTGTCGGCGTACTCCTCACGGGGTGTGGCTCGTTCTCAGCGACTGGAACGATCAAGGAAGGCGTACTGGCCCCGGTCAGCGGCTTCGTGGACACGGTGATGCTTGCGGGTGGTGAGGTGGTAGTCCCAGTACTGGCGCCGTCACCTCGCGCGCGAACACCACCGCAACCACGGCTCCGCCGACCAGGACAGTTACCCCCTGTCCGCCTGAGCCCGGAGGCTTCACAGCGGTGCCGTTGCTGCCGACGCACGTGTCGAAGCCGGCATCCATCAGCGTCTGACCAGGCAGAAAGGATGACCGGCCGGATCGAGGAGAACACGGAACCTGCCCTCGTCCGGTTGATGATCCGGCTTGCTCGCGCCCAGCTCGAGCAGCCGGGACTCGGCCCCGTCCAGGTCCTCGACCTCGAAGTCGATATGCATCTGCTGCGGAGCGGTCTGACCGGGCCAGCAAGGAGCTCGGAAGTTGTCGACCCGCTGAAAGCCGAGAAACAGTCCGTCCGCACGATTCAAGCCGGCGAACTCGGCGTCGGACTTCGGATGAGGCTCAAGCCCGGTGGCCTGCTGATAGAACGCGGCCAAAACCAGCGGGTCAGGGCAATCAAGTGTTATCGCACACAACTTCATCTGCAGAGACATGGCACCTCCGAGCCGGATCACTGAACACGCGGTGCACACCATAGAAGAGGCCCGCCCTCACTACACGATCATCACTGCAGAAGAGCCGCACCCACATCGCGGACAAGGCGTGTGCTCGTGGGGTGGGATGTCGCCGATCGCTGTGTGGAGGTGCTGGTTGCCGAACCGGTCGACCCCATCCCGCGGTGGCGAGTTCGCCACGGTTGCGGGACCCGCCACGAGGACGGGCCCGCAGCCGGTTGTTCGCCGGACAGAGGTCAGCCGCTGACCGTGATGTTGGAGCTTCCGCTGCTCTGGTAACCCTCGGTGGCCATGATCATGTAGTACTTGAACTGGCCCATGTTCATGCCCGCGCGCGCCCAGGCGTCGAAGTGGTTGCCGGTGGTGATGGTGCCGGAGCCGCTGGTCACCTTCGACTGCCGGACGCTCCAGTACTGGTCGAAGGTGCGGGTGCCCTCGACGGAGGGGGCGTTGTACCGCGTCGTCTTGTAGATGTCGTACGTGCCGCCGTCGCTGTAGACAGTGCCTCTGTACTCGCCGGTGGGTCGGTAGCTGCCCCAGTTGTCGACGATGTAGTACTCCACCAGCGGGTTCGACGTCCAGCCGTAGAGGCAGCCGTAGCCGTTGCCCGACGGGTTGAAGTAGCCGGTGTAGCGGACCGTCCTGCGCCCGCCGGTGTTCCAGCCCTTGCCGGCGACGAAGTTGCCGCAGTTGGTCCACCGGGTGCTGTAACTGCCGCCGCCGTTGAGCGTCATGGAGACGGAGCCGCCGCCGTCGGTCCAGAACGAGTAGTACATGCCGTCGTAGCCGGTCTGGTTGGTGGTGATGGTGGTGGCGGCGTGGGCGGTGCCGGGCAGCAGCAGTCCGGACGCGGTGGCGAGCGCGACGGCGCCGGCGCCGCCGAGGAAGCCTCGTCGGCTCAAGCCGCTGAAGGGAGCGGGGTTCTGCTGGATCTGGTCCTGCTGCGTGCTGTCCTGCTGCATGCGTCCTCCCGATGAAGGCTGGTGGGGCGGGGCGGCTTCTGCTGCCCGCGGCCTTGCATGGAACACGGCGGGGGTCACCCGTCGTCGTGCCGCAACGACCGACCGCCATCCCCGGTCACATGACGCGAAGGGAACGACGGCCTCCTGTCGCTCGGTGGCCACAGTTTTCGTAAAGCGCCATGAGCCTGTCAACACTTTCGACATTCTTTCGGAAACTCTTTTATAGCCAGAAGAGGTCTTGGCGAGTATGTATTCGCTGGTCAAGCCTCTCCTCACGCTAACCGTTGCGAGGAGTGGAATGAGATGAGGGAGGAGCATAATGCAAGCATGCACAGGAAGTTCGAAAACTTTCGGAGCGGGGACGCGACTGCGGCAGCCCCCACTGGGAACGACTGCGCGCGAACGGCCTGAAAGCCACCGCGTACGACGCGGCGAAATCCGCGACCGTCGTCTACGCCGAGGTGCGGTGCCGCGCCCGGACCCTCGAATCCGTCAGCCTCGTCCTGACAGCACAGCTCGCGGAACGCTCCCGCAGCTGAAGGTCTGCGACGGCACCGCCTTCCTCCACCCCCGCACACGCATGGGCCGGCAGTACGCCAAGCTCAGCCTCGACACCCCCGACGCGGTCTCCGCCGGTCTGGACGCCGCCCGCCACCCCGGCTCCACCGCCTACGAGGAGCACCAGCGCACCCGCGGCCGCGAGTTGCACGTCCTCCGGGAGAAGCTGAGGGACGACGACCGGTGCGCTGACGAGCAGTACGAGGCCCTCAAGGGCCCGTCCGGCCACTCCGGCTGGCTCCGGCTGGCCGCCAACCACACCGCCGCCGCCGATCTCCAGGACGCTCTGGCCGGGGTGTACGAGGAGTTGTTGACCGCCGAACCGTCCCTGGCCGAGGAGCACCGCGCCAGCGCCGAGCAGTACCGCGCGTACCCCCAGAACGCCCAGAACGTCCGCAAGTACGTCGAACTGGCTCTGAAGCGAACAGGGCGAACTCCGGCCCGGTCCGGTGAGCGGGTGCGGCGCGTGACGGGGCCACGGCCTGGCGCTGCGATCGGCAGCGGCGGCATGCAGCGCCTCCAGCAGCAGGCAGCCTGGGTACGCGCCGAACACCGGGTACTGACGTCGGTGATGGCAGGACCAGTAGCTCACCACCCGACGCTCGGTCCGCCGGAAGAAGGCCGGGTTGCGCGCGAGGAAATCCCCGTACAGCTTCCACGAAGCAGACCATGGAGTGGCGAGGTCGGGCAGGCCGTACCGGATCGCCTCCAGGATCTCCAGGACGTACTCGCCGACCAGTTGCACCACGAACGGGGCGGCCCACGGTTCGCTGGAGCCGAGGATCTGCTCCAGGTGACGCTGGCGGACCCGCCCGTCCCCGTCGCGCGAGTACAGGCAGTGCAGGATCAGCCGCTGGGTCGCCGTGAGCGAGCGTTGCGCACCGGAGACCGGCTCGTCGTGGTAGATCCGGTACGGGATGGTGACCGTCTCCCCGGACACCTCGACCCGGAACGGCCGTATGTGCGGGTACCGACTTCTCGGCATCACCGCCAGGACGTCCCGCACCTCATCGGCCAGCGAGGAGGGAACGCCGCCGTCAGAACACCGTCGATCTCCGCCGTGGTCCGCAGCTGCATCCCAGGAGCATAAGCCGGTCTCCCTGTGTTGCCCTGCGGCTTGGCTTGGTCCTTGAGTACCGGACCTGGTCCGCGGTCACACGCTTCTCTCCTGGGCTGCCAGCTGGGATGATCGCCTGGTGGGTCAAGGTGGAAGAGCTGGGCCTGTCATGAGCGAATGGCCGCCGGCGGTGCGTAAGGACTTGGAGGCTTCGGGATGGATGGCGGGCAGGCGGGTCGACACGGCCGACTGGCGATCCCTGTTCGAAGGGGTCGGTATCGTCATGCACGACGCCGCGGAGAGGTTTCTCCAGGAGTTCGGGGGGCTGACCGTGAGCATCGGCGGTCCGGGCATCAACTGCGCCCGGGAGCCATTCGTACTGGACCCGGAGTTGGCTCGGGGAGAGGACGACCGGTTCTCCGAGTGGAGCGACGCCTTGGGAAGACGTCTCTTCCCGCTCGGCGAGCTCGATCACGGCCGATGCTTTCTCGGTATCGATGAGGGCAGTGAGATTTACCTTGTCGAGGCCTGGGTCGCCAGCTTCGGACCAATGCCGCATGCCCTGGAAAATCTGATCTCCGGCGTGATGCCCCGCAGGATCGATGGTGAACTCAGGCAGTTGGATCAGGTCCGCTGAGAGGCCGCCGCGAGAGCAGAAACTGCAGATGGAAGGAGACTGGCGTTCTCGGCGAGGGCGGCAGCTTCAGTCACGACGACCGCCCCTGAGCTCAACCCCATGATCCCGATCGACGACCTCACTCGCCTTGCCGGGAAGACAGCCCGCCCTCGGCGGCGCGGGTCAGCGCTGCGATCCGGATTCCGCCGCGGGCAGCCTCTCCGGTGCCGTGCCCTCGGTGACGCTCAGGTCCTGGGTTCCTATGACGGACAGCAGTTCCAGTTGCTCGGCTCCCGGGCTTCCGGGCGGTGCGGTGAACCACAGCAGGCGTTGGCGTCCGTCCTCGCTGAGCAGGTTGTAGCAGTCGAGTTCGATGATGCCGAGCGTGGGGTGGACGATCTTCTTGTGGTCCATGCGGCGCACCGCGACGTCGTGGGTGTCCCAGAGGGCTGCGAATTCCTGGCTGCGGCGGCGTAGCACAGCGATCATCTTCGTGACCTCCGCGTCCCGGCCGCGCCGGGCGGCCGCTGCCTGGAGGTCGGCCACGAACACCCGGGAGTGGTGCGGGTGGTCCTCGGGCGGGTACCTCTCACGTGCTCGCGGGTCGGTGAACCAGCGGTACACGAAGCTCGCCGCCGGGCCGCGGTGTGCCGGGGACGTGCCGAGCAGGTTCCGGGCCAGGTCGTTTTCCACCAGGGTTTCGTGCAGGTCGGTGATGACGCGCGCGGGGGTGTTGGACAGCCGGTCCAGGAGTCCGAGAAGCGCGGGCTGCACGTGTGCCGACGGTCCGTGTGCCGACGGGGGGATCGGCCGTTCGGCCAGGTGAAACAGATGGTCGCGCTCGTCGCCGGTCAGGCGCAGGGCTCGGGCGAGGGCGGCCAGGGTCTGGGCCGAGGGCTGCACGCCGTGCTGTGCGCTGCCGCGTTCCAGCTCGGTGTAGTAGTCGGCTGACAGCCCTGCCAGCTGGGCGACTTCTTCGCGGCGCAGTCCGGGGACGCGCCGGCGCGGGCCTTGGGGGAGACCGACTTCCGCGGGGCGGATGCGGTCGCGGCGTGTCCTGAGGAAGGCGCCGAGTTCTGGAAGGTTCACCCCTTCATGGTCGCGCGTGCGCCAGGCCGTAGCCAGGGGGTGGCATCCCCTGGGTGAACGCAGCCCTGGCTAGGGGTGGGGGACCGGCCGATCGTTGAGGACGCAGCAGGGCGACGGCGAGACCGCGGCCTGATCGCATTCACGACAGGAGTCGGTACTGAACCGCCCACAGCCACCCCATCGATCAACGAGAGGCCCCGTCATGAGGAACGACGACGCCGGAAAGGTCGTCCTGGTCACCAAGGCCGCCAGCGGAATCGCGGCGTTGTCCGTGCGTGTCCGGGCCCCCGCCGGTCACACCGTGTACGCGGGCATCCGCCGGACCACGACCCGTGACGTGACCGCGGTGGCCGGCCTGGCGCACTACGGCACCGACCACCAGGTCGAGGCGCATACCGTGGAGCTGGACGTCACCTGCCAGGACTCCGCCGACGCCGCGGTCGACCGGATCGTCGCCGAGCGCGACCGGCTGGACGTGGTCGAGCACAACGCCGGACACGTGGTCCTGGGCGCCGCCGAGGCGGCGTTCACTGCCGAGCAGTTCGCGGACCTGTACGACGTGAACGTCCCGTCCTGGGTGCCCCGCGCGCCAAGCGCGCTGCCCTGCCGAAGTCGTCGTGTGAGCAGGGCTCGGGGCTGCTGGTGTGGATCGGCAGCTCCAGCACCCGCGGCGGCTGCCCCCGTTCCTGGCCCCGTACTTCGCCGGCAAGGCCGTGATGGACGCCCTGGTCGTCAGCTACGCCGCCGAGGTGCTCCCGTTCGGCATCGACCACGATCGTGGTGCTCGGTGCGTTCACCACCGACACCAACCACTTCGCCGACGCAGACGCCCCGCCGACATCGACCGTGCGGAAGTCCACGACCAGCGTCACCGACCTCTGAGGGGCGATCCGGGCAAGTGCCTGGCCGCGCTCATCCCTTCGGACGCCGATGTGACCGAGGTCGCTGAAGCCGAGGCGCGGCTGGTCGCGATGGCGTAAGGCACTCGGCCGCTGCTCACCCACTCAGACCCCGGCCGAGACGGCAGCGAAGTCGTCTCCGGGGTCGCCGACCGCCTCCGCGCCGACTGGCTCCGCGCCGACTGCCTCCGCCGCATCGGACTGGACAGCCTGCTCACCGCAGGCAGCTCCCTGTAGCGCCCCACTGAGAGAAGGAACAACCAGCCATGCCTTTCGCGAACTTCAAGGTCCCCGAGAAGACCCTCACCCCGGAGCAGAAGGAGGAGATCGTCACCCGCACCACCGAGCTGTACGTCGAGATCTACGGCGAGCGCGCCCGCAACAACACCATGGTGCTGGTCGAAGAGGTCGCCGACGGCGGCTGGGGCATCTCCGGCAACGTGCTGACCCTGGCCATGCTCGGTGAGACGACACCGACCGACACCGGCGACGCCTGACCGCACCCACCGGCCGTCATTCGGCCAGGACAGCACCTTGGAACCGAGGGCCGCCGCCGATCGCTCCCGGCGGCCGGCTTCGTTCACTTTCCGCAGCAGCGTGTGTCCGGCACTTGGGGCAGCAGCTGGAGGCCGACGGCCCTGCGAATGTTCACGAGAAATGACGTCAGCGCATGGGACCGTCATCCGCTGTGAGGCGGTGGGCCGTTGAGAGGAGAACCGGGGCCTGATCTGAGACATCCGAAACGAGAACTGGCGCCACGCGGTAGCCGCTGAAACAGTGGTGAGGCATCGCCGCCGCCAGGAGAAGACCGCCACCACCCGCCTGGCCGGGCTTCATATCGGGGCGGCGCCTTTCTCGGCCCGCCCGGTGATTCCGGACGACGCTGCCTGGCGCCTGTCGACGGCTAGCTCGCCGTTCTGGATCACCATGCGGAGGGCGCGAAGGTTGCCGATGTCCGCAGTGGGATCGGCATTCAGCACGAGCAGGTCGGCGCGCTTGCCGGGGGCCACCGTGCCGAGGTCGGGGCGGACACACTGGCGCGCCGCGCCGCTGGTGCCTGCGGCCAGCACCTGGGTGGGCGTCATCCCGGCCGCCACCATGAGTTCGGCTTCTTCCAGAGTGTTGGCTCCGAACAGGCCCCGGCCGCTGAAGGTGTCGCTGCCCAGCGCGATGTGCACGCCGGCCTCAGCGACCTTCTGGAGATTGCCACGGGCGTCCGGGTGGGCGTCGTCGATCCAGAGCGTGGGTGTGTAGGTGATGCCGTGTTCGAGCATCAGGTCGATGAGCGAGCGATCGGTGAGGGGTTCGACGGTGACACCGTGCTCCAGGCCGTCCGCCCCGGCCTCGACCGCCTCGCGTGCCGCGGCTTGCTGGGTGGTGTGGACGGTGACCCGAAGGCCCCGCTCGTGCCCGGTCTCGATACCCGCCCGAAGGAGATCGAGGGGAAGCCGTTCCAACTCGACACCATCCGTAAAGGCAGGATTCTGCCAGAAGTATTTCGGCTCGCCGGAGTGTGCGCACGCGCCTTCCGACAGGAGTTTGATCGCGTCCACCTTGCGGTCAGCGAGACGGTGCACCAGGTCGCGGATCTCCTGCACGCTGTCGACCTCTCCCGTGAAGCGCTCGCGCGCCCAGGGGTTGCCGTTGAAGACAGTGGCGGCGGGATGCCCGTCGCGTCCGGTGATACCGCAACCGGTCGCCAACAGCCGCGGGCCCCGCAGCGTGCCTGCGGCGATTCTGGCCCGGGTGTCCAGGATTCCGTCCGTGGGATCGCCCACCGACTTGATGGTGGTGACCCCGTGGTCGAGGAACAGCCCGAGCCTTCCGGGAAGCTCGTTCTCCTCGAAGGTCCGCATCGAATCGGGATCGGAGACCGCGCGCACGTCGTAGAAGTGGACATGAGTGTCGATCAGTCCCGGGATGACCCATCCTCCGGCCGCATCCACCTCCTGTCTGCCTCTGAGCGGCTCGGCCGAGACGGAAGCGATCTCTGCGCCGTCGATGGCGACGTCGTACAGACCGGTGAGCGCCTGGCGGCCGTCGAAGACACGTGCGCGACGGATCACGAGGTCGTAGGTCGCAGGACTGCGAGCCTCGGCGCTCGCGATCGCTTCGGCTTTCTGCTGCATCGCTTGCATCGCTCTCACTCCTGGCACGTTGTGAGTAGGTGGTCGAGTCCGGGTGCATGCAGAGGGATCGTGCGGCCGCTGACATCGGGAGCCGGAGGCCCTGAAGTCCCACACCCCGGAACGAACTGCAACTGCACTAGTTACAGTCAGGGGTGCGTCATGACGCGGGGCGTGTATGCGTCACGGCTGAATCAGCGGTCCCTCGCTTCGTTGTCGAGTGGTCCTTCGCTTCGTTGTGGAGTGGTCCCTCACTTCGTTGTCGAAGGCCAGTATCTGCTGCAGCAGGGCGGCGATCGTCGTCCGGCCGAGCTGTTCCTCCAGAGCCCGCTCCGCGTTCTGGAACTCGACGTCGAGCAGATCGCCGATGTTGCGGCCGATCACGCATGCCCCACTGGGTGGATGGGGGTGCCTCGAGAAGATCCGCGCCCCTTCCACGGCGGCGTACGCGTCATAAAGCGTGATGTCCCGCGGGTTGCGGGCAAGGGACCAGCCACCGCCCCGCCCCTCGGCGGACCGCACCAGGTGAGCGTCTCGCAAGCGGCCGAGGATGCGCCGCACGAGAACGGGATTGCTTTCGAGACTGTCCGCGATCTCCGCTGAAGTCAGCGAGCCTCCACGCCGGTGCGCCAGCATCGCAAGCGCGTGAATCGCGACCGTGCTCCTGCTGCTGAGCCCCGCCATCTCCGGCTCCTGTCGCCGCGGACTAACTGTCACCAAGCTAGTTGCAGTTAATTCGACGGTCAACCGAGTTGTCCGGGGCCTCGGCCCTGAGCAGGTCGGACGCGAGGCGACCGATGGCCTGGACAGGGTTGGCGCTGCGGGGTCTGGACAGGGGGGGGCGCTGCGGGGGGAGCCTCATGGCTCGTCGCCTTCATGGCCCGACGCCTCCGGGGTATTGCCGCTGGGATGTCTGGAGTCAACGCCCGCTTGCGTCGACGCGTCGGCGACCGGTCGCGCTCCGCCGTCGCCGGTGATGAACGGGAATGCGGCATGTGGTGCTCGTACAAGCGCAGGCTGTTCGCGTCGCAGCCGCACGGGTCGCGTAGCGTCAGGGCCGATGCTCATCGAACCGTGGAAAGCTTCCTTACTCCGGCGGGGGCTTCACTGATCGTTTCAGAAGGCGCTGCGCAGCCATCGGAAGCAGGTGATGGTTCAGGCGAGTTGGAGGAGTTCCTGGCGCAGGTCGGCGGGTATCTCGTAGCGGATGTGCAGGCGCTTGGACTGCTGCAGCCGCGCACGAGGTCCGGTCACGCCCGCAACCCGTCCACCGCCGCATCGATCGCTGCCAGGGCCGAGGCTCTGTCGAGCCCCGCCCTCGATACGAGCGAGAGCCCTTGGACCAGATAGAGCAGCATCTGGGCCTGGGCCGCGGGGTGGGCCTTGTCCGTGACCTCTCCGGCAGCCTGAGCGCGGCCGAGCGCGTCGGTGGCGATCTCGGTGAACCGGCGGTACGAGCGCGTGACGATCTCCGTGGCTTCGCTGTCCTGGGGGACGAGTTCGGCGGTCGTGTTGCCGACCAGGCAGCCCTGCGGCACGCCCACGTCGGAGATCAGTTCGTCCAGCCGCGCGGGATGGGTCAGGATCTTGCGCAGGGCAGGCAGGAGCGGACTGGTGTCGAGCGTGGCGATCAGGTGCCGCTCGTACACCTCCCAGTAGAGCCTGACGGCTTCGAGGTAGAAGCGGCGCTTGTCGCCGAATGCGCCGTAGAGACTGCCGCGCTCGACCGCCAGCGCGTCGACCAGGTCCTGGATCGACGTCGCCCCGTATCCCCGGGACCAGAACAGTCTGAGTGCGCGCTCCAGCGTCTGTTCCTTGTCGAACTCGCGGGGGCGTCCGGTTCGTGCCACGCGCTCGATGCTACGACTTCTTGACTTGGCGTTCAAGAAGTCGTAGCTTCCGTTGCATCACTTCTTGAACAGATGCACAGAAGTCAGTCGCTCACCGGCCGGCACGAAGGGCGAAGCAATGGAATGTGCAGGCAAGCAAGAATGTGCAGGCAAGACGGCACTCGTCACCGGATCCGGCGCGATCGGCGGACTCGGGCACGCGACGGCCAAGGTGCTGGCCGCGGGCGGCGCCGACCTGGCCCTGACCGGCACCGGTCCGAAGCGCGGTGCCCAGGTCGTAAAAGGCTTCCGCGCAGTCGGTGGCGAGTCCGCCGGGACGGTGCGTTTCGTCGCTGCCGATGTGTCCGATTCGGCGGGCGTGCGACAGCTGGCCGCGGCTGCCGAAGCCGTCGACATCTTGCTCAACAACGCGAGCGTCATGACGTTCTCCCCGGCCACCGGGCAGGATTTCGCGAGTTACGACGCCACCTTCGCGGTCAATGTGCGTGCCCCGTCCTGCTCACCGCTCTGCTCGCGGAGAAGATGGCCGCGGGCGGTGGCAGCATCGTCAACGTCCAATCCACCGCGGCCGGTCTCGGCATGCCGGGCATGACCGTCTACGGCGCGACCAAGGCGGTGCTCGAATCGCTGACCCGCACCTGGGCGGCGGAATTCGCCGAGTCGAACGTGCGGGTCAGCGCCGTCGCTCCGGGCCCGATGCGCACCTCGAAGGTGGTCGCGGCGGTGGGACCGGACATCGGTGGTATGAGCCTGGCCGCCGCACTCGAGCGCATCTCCGACCCGGCCGAGGTGCCGCACGTGATCGCGTTTGTCGTCAGTGGCCGGGCCAGTTGCATGACAGGGGCGATCGTGGCCGCTGACGGTGGCCGCACCGCAATCCGAGGAGATCCGAGGAGGGACAGAACCATGGATCGTCTTACGGGAAAGCACGCGCTGATCACAGGGGGGACGAGCGGCATCGGCCTCGAAACGGCCCGCGAGTTCCTCGCCGAGGGAGCGACTGTCGCCATCACCGGCCGCTCTCAGGAAAAGCTGGACGAGGCGGCCCGGCAATTGGACGGCCCGCTGCTGACCATCGCCAGTGACGCCGGCGACGTACCCGGCCAGGCGGCGCTCGCGGCGCGGCTCCAGGAGGAATGGCCGAAGCTCGACATCCTGATGAGCAACGCCGCCGACGTCACCCACCTCCCGATCGAGGCATGGACCGAGGAGGCGTTCGACAGGCTCCTCGCGACCAATCTTAAGTCGCCGTTCTTCCTGATCAGGGACCTGTTACCGCTTTTCTCCCAGCAGTCCTCGGTCATCCTCGTCGGCTCGGTCTCCGCGTACATCGGACACGAGAACGCGACGGTCTACGGCGCGGCCAAGGCGGGCCTGCTCTCCTACACGCGCGGGCTGACCCATGAACTGAAGGACCGAGGGATCCGCGTCAACGGACTGAGCCCGGGCCCGACGATCACCAACGCGTTCGCGCCCCTCGGCCCCGAGCGCCAGGCCGCCCTCTACGAGGAACTCCGGCGGACCGTGCCTCTCCATCGCCTGGGAACCGCCACCGAACTGGCGAAGGCAGCGGTCTATCTCGCCTCGGACGAATCCGCCTACACCGCAGGGACCGTGCTGCGCGTTGACGGGGGCATCGGGCAGCTCGCGTACTAGGCGGTTTCATGTTGGATCAGCGTGCGGACCAGAGGAAGACGCCTGCGACGTAGAGTCCGCCAGGTAGCCGACTGGGTGGCACCAAGCTGCGCTGGGAGCTGACCGCCGACCGCACCGAACGGGACACCCTGCGCCAGTAGGCTCTGAAGTCCCAGCTCTGACACCAGCCGCAGGGTAGTGGGGGGCGGGCTCGCCTTGGTGGCGGTCTGCTCGTGGTGTTCGGGGAGCGTCCGCATGACGGGTGACGGGTGACGGGTGATGGGTGACGGGGCCGGACATGGCGGCGAGCGCGGTGAGCACGATGCCGGACGGGTGGTGCGGACCCTTCAGCTCCTCGGCGAGGAAGTCCAGCCCGACATCACTCGCCGTCAGCTCCTGGGCGAGCAGGGCGAGCATGGCGAGTTCGATCCCGCAGCCGGGTCGCTTGTGCTCGTGGACGGCGAGGGTCACGGCGACGCCGCAGGAGCGGATCTCCCGGCGAGCTTCGCAGCGGCCTCCAGCTCCGGGCGGCTGTCGGCGTCGGCACCTGGGAAACAGGCGGCGGCGAAGCCGATCTATCGCCGTTGGTCTCCACGTTCCGTCGGCTGGTCAGCGATGGGGCCGGAGTCGGGCCGGCGCCGGGTGGCGTGGAGGGAACCGAGCAGATTGAGGGACTGGGCGCTGGGGCTGCCTGGTTCGGCGTGGTAGATGACGAGCTGCTGGCCGGGCGTCTCGCGTACGTCGAATGCTTGGTAGGTGAGGGTGAGCGGGCCGACCTCTGGGTGGAGGAAGTGTTTGGCGTCCTGGGTCTTGCCTCGCACGGTGTGGGACTGCCAGAGGCGGGTGAAGTCCGCGCTGTGCTCGATGAGGGTGCGGACGAGTTCGCGCAGCCGTGGATTGTCCGGGTCGAATCCGGTTGCCTCGCGAAGGTTGGCGACGGTGGCCTGTGCTGCCCGGTCCCAGTCCGTGTAGAAGGTGCGGCCCGCGGGGTCGAGGAAGGTCATGCGGGCCAAGTTGTCCGCCGGCTCGAACGGGGCGTAGAGGGCATCGGCCAAGGCGTTGACGGCGAGGAGGTCCAGGGTCCGGCTCATGACGAACGCTGGAGTGTTCGGGTAGCCGTCCATCAGCTGTCGCAGTGCCGGGCTGACCCGCTCGGCGGCGTGGACGGAGGGCCGTTCGCCTGGCGTGGCCCCGGCCAGCCGGTACAGGTGCGCGCGGGCGTCCGCGTCGAGGCGCAGCGCGCGGCTGAGCGCGTCGACCACCTGGGGTGAGGGGTTGCGTTCGCGGCCTTGTTCGAGGCGGGTGTAGTAGTCGGCGTTCACGCCGGCCAGGACGGCGACCTCCTCGCGGCGCAGGCCGGCGACTCGGCGGGCTCCGTAGCTGGTCATGCCGACGTCCTGCGGCTGCAGGCCGGCGCGGCGTGCGCGCAGGAAGTCTCCCAGGTGGTTGTCGTCCATGTGGTCAGGCTAGGCGGCGGCCCGGTGTGCTGCCTGGGTGTGGCACACCCAGGCAGCACGCGCCCTGGTCGGTGGCCGCTGACCTGCCCAGACTCGGTGGAGCGGGAGGGACCGCACCGTTCGAGGAGAGGAGTTTGCCGTGGCCGGGACCGTGGAGAGCGACCACGTCGACGTGGTCGGAACGGTCGGCGTGGTCGGAACGTGGGTGACCGCGGACGGGCACATCCGTCAGGAGCTACTGCGGGACGGCCGCTACGAAGAGGCCCGCGGCGAGCGGCGCAGCGCGTACACCGGCCGGTACACGGTGACCGGCAGCCACCTGGACTACGTCGACGACACCGGGTTCACCGCCACCGACGACATCCGGGACGGAGTGCTTTATCACGAGCACCTCGTGCTCTACCGGGAGCAGAAGTCGTCGTAGAGGAGGCCGGGCCGCGGCCGCCCTGGTCACCGGGGCGAAGCCGCCGTCGGCGGACCAAGAAGCCCGGCACAGCAGTCAGCCAGTCAGCCAGTCAGCATCAATGAGAACCAAGGATCACATCCATGACAGGACAACGACTTGACGGCAAGGTCGCGCTGATCACGGGCGCGACCGGCGGCCTCGGCACAGCGACCGCCGAACTCTTCGCCCGCGAAGGCGCCCGGCTGGTGGTCACCGATGTCGCCGAAGGCCCTGCGGGACCTGTCCCAGCGGATCGGGGCACGCGGCGCAGAGGTCGTCGCTGCCCGCCTCGATGTCTCCTCCGCGCGGGAGTGGGACGAAGTGATCACCGTCGTACGCGACCGGTTCGGAACGCTGGACGTGCTCGTGAATCTCGCCGGCATCCTGGACTGGCCAGGTGTCGAGGACACGCGGGAAGAGGCGTGGGACCGCGTCATCGACGTGAACCAGAAGGGCACCTGGCTCGGCATGAAGGCGGCGATGCCGCTCCTGCGTGCGAGCGGCAACGCCTCGGTGATCAATACCTCGTCCGTACTCGGCCTGGTGGGAAGCGGCGCGGCTGCGGCCTACCAGGCGTCCAAGGGGGCCGTGCGCCTGCTGAGCAAGACCGCCGCGGTCGAGTACGCCCGGCAGGGAGTACGGGTCAACTCGGTGCATCCCGGGGTGATCGCCACGCCGATGATCCAGGACCTCCTGGACGACCAGGGCGACCGGCAGCCGGACATCCGGCGCACCCCCATGCGCCGAGCCGGCCGCGCCGACGAGGTTGCCTCCGCGATCCTCTTCCTGGCCTGCGACGACTCCTCGTTCGTCACCGGCTCGGAGCTGGTGGTCGACGGCGGCCTCACCGCGCACTGAACAGCCCGGCCGTAGGACGGCCACGACGGCCACGACGGCCACGACGGCCTGCCGTGAACGCCGCACCCCGTGACCGCGTCAACGTCCTGGCCTACCTGGCCTACCTGGCCCGCCTGGCCTACCTGGCCCGCTCACCGCGCCACTGCACAGCACCTCAGGTCCGCCCGCACCGGCGCCTGCACTCACCTCACCTTCTCCAGGGACCGCACCATGACACCTGCAACTGCGTCCGCCGAAGCATCCGAATCCGCCGAGTTCGCTGGGATGACCGCTCTCGTCACCGGGGCCGCGCGCGGCGTGGGCAAGGAGACCGTGGCGCTTCTCCACGTCCGCGGCGCCCGCGTCGTAGCCGTGGACCTACGCCCCGACATCATGAGGCTGCCGGACGAGTTTCCCGGCGTATTCGCGATGCGCGGCGACATCACGCGGGAAGAGACCGCCGCCCGCGCGGTGCAATCGGCCCTGGACACCTTCGGAGGGCTGGACATCCTGGTGAACAACGCCGGACGCACTGTGAACAAGCCCATCACCGAAACCACCGCCGAGGACTGGGACGCTGTGATGGCGGTCAACGCCCGCGGCTCGTTCTTCTGCGCCCGTGAAGCATTTCGGGTCATGAAGAACCGCGGCGGCGGTGCCATCGTCAGTACCGGGTCCTACGCCGGCGCCGTCGCCCTGCCCGAAGGCGTCGCCTACAGCGCGTCGAAGGGCGCTCTGGCTCAACTGACCAAGGTGCTCGCCGTCGAGGGCGGGCCACTGGGCATCCGCGCTAATCTCGTTGCCGCAGGCGTCATCGAGACCGATTTCCTCGACACGATCCGCCCCGACAGCCGCTCATACCTGGCGTCCTTCGCTGAGGCGCAGCCCCTGGGACGAGTTGCGCAGCCCGAAGAGATCGCCGAGGTGCTGTGCTTCCTGGCGTCCCCGCGCTCCAGCTTCATCACAGGAGCCGTGGTCGCCGCTGACGGCGGCTTCACCGCGGTCTAGCGCCGCATCAGGCAGTATGTCTTCGGTGGCCACGGCCCGTAGGCCCGGGTTGTCAGCGGTTCCGCCGGATGACGTGGCGGTGAGGTGTCCGAGTCGTGCGGCGGGGCAGTCAGGCGGCCTGACTGTAGCCGTCGGCTCCTGCGCCGCCATCACTCCGCTCGACGCCGATCAGGCGTACAGCATCATGGCCCGGCTGCGCCTGGCCATGCCCCGCCAGCTCAAGATGTTGCTGCTGCCGACCACCAGGCAACGGACTATCTCCGCCGCGCGCTGCGCAACCTCCGCGCGGACGCCCTGGTTGCTCGGGTCCACCGCGCCCAGCACAGCTTCTGGTACTGCGTCCCGGCGGGCCTGGCCGAAGCTGCCGCCTCCGGCGAGCTGCCGCCGAGGGCCGGCTGGGCCACCCGGGATGCGCGCGGCTGGCGGCGGCGGGTGGCCACAGCCGCGCGGACCGGCTTGCGTGAGCACGCCCTCGCCCTGGTCGGCACCGGCATTGCTTCCACCAGGCGCAGACGGCCGACCTGCCGACTGGCAGGTAGAAGTCGCCCATCCCACGCCGGCCGGCCCCCTGATACCCGACGGCGCGGTGCTCCTGAGCGATGGCTCCCACGCGTTCGTGGAGATCGACCGCACGATGTCCTACGCTCGCCTGCTCGCCAAGCTGGAGCGCTACGACGCCTACCGCGGCGCGCCGGCGAGCGGATGAGGCAACGCCGCCCGTGTCCCGCGCAGCCACTGGCAGGAGACCTACGCCGGACCGACCCTGCACCGCCCCTTCCCGCCGGTGCTGTTCGTCTTCGCCCCGGCCCGGCGGCGCGCCGCCCCGGCAACGAGGGAGGCCGCGTTCTGCGACCGCGCTCGCCGCGTGGTGAGTGTGAACTACCGGATTATGGTGGCGACCACGACCCGGCCCTGCTGACCCGGTAGAGGCCCGACCGTCCGGTGTGGCGGGGCGTCGGCCACGGCGAGGACCGCCGGAACCTGGCCGCGCTGCCGACGCCGCGCTGAGCACGGCAGCGGGCCCGGCCTCCATCCAGGTGCCGGGCCTCTGCCGTCCGGCCGCGTTGCCGGTGGTGGCTGCAAGGCTGGGGATGAACGGCGATGAGCAGCTGCTGCGCGGCCGGGGCTACGGCCACGACCACGACACCCCGGCCCCGGCCCGCTGCCGCACCGGACGTACGCGGTGCTGTCGGCGGGCCGCTGGACGGGTTCCTGCTGGGCATCACCGGCTGGCGGCCGGGGGAAGCCGAGGACGGCGCGGCCCTGTCCACCGAGCTGTCGCGGTGGCCCGGCGGCCGCGCCCTGTACGACCCGCGCCCCGGCGAGCCGCGCACACCGGGCCCTGGAGTGAGCTGCCGCTTCTACTACTCCGGCGACACGCCCTGACCACGATGCGTCGGCCCCACCGACGATGGCGAGTCAGGCGTCGGTGAGGCGGTCGAAGCCGCTCAGCATCGGGGGCAGCTGGAGACAACAGGCTGCCACCTAAGAGGCTTGACAGCGGATGGTGAACTGATCATGAATCGCAACCTGAGAGGATCTGATGGCTGGGCGGGCGGCGAGGCCTTCGAATACTTCCGCTACCTATGGGACGAACCAGCCACCCAGCTCGCGATCATCTTCGTCGGCGGCGAAGGCTGCCACACCGTGCTGCGCCGCGAACCGATGCTCTCCTCCCGCATCTTCATCCGGCAGCACTTCACCCGCCTCACCCCCAACGAGGTCCTCGACGTCATCCCCCTGTTCCACCCGATCCGGGCCGATGCCGATCCCGAGGACATCACCTTCGCTGACAGCCACGCCGCGCACGGCAACTTCCGCGCCTGGGCCCAACTGACCGCCCACACCCGCACCGCCCTGACCCGCACCGGCCGCGCCCGCGTGAACCAGGAGCTGCTGCGCTGGGCCTTCAGTCGCCTCGCCTGAACACCACACCGCCACGCACCTCGCCGCGCCGCCGCCCGTCACTGTGGTCATCGACCCGGGCAACGATGTGATCTACACGCACACCGCCCTGGCCGCCCACCATCCGCCGTCCGGCCGGATCACCCTGCACCCCGGCCCGGGCACCACCAGCGAGACCGGCCTCGCCCACGACCTTCTCGCCGCCCTAGGCAAACCGCCCCTACTCCCGGGCCGCTTTCCCGGCGGCCGTCAGCCAGCCCGGCAGGCAGCCACTGCCTGGATGGCCGCCCTGCCCGTGACCCGGCTGACCGTCCTGCGCGCCCACCGCCTCACCCCCCCCGCCCGCCGCACGATGCGCCCCCTGCAGCTACAAGCCCTCACCGATATCCACCTGACCCCGATCTGCCACCGCTCTCACCTTCCCGCCGCTCTGCACCAGGCCCTGCGCACGGCCGACTACTCCGTCACCGCCGACTTCGAAGCCGCCCCGCCGCCACTACTACGGCACGCCTATCGCCGAACCCCCGCCGGCAGACGAGCCCGCCTGGCCGGCCAGCCGGTGGCTCACCCTGCCCGCACTGGACCGCCTCATCTCCTACGACAGCCCCGCCCCTGCACTGCCCCGTGCACGCCGCCCCCGATCGTCTTCCGGCACCGCCCACCGCCCGCTCCACTCACCCCGCACACCGCCCAGCGAGTCACCCACCGGCTTCGCACAGCAACCGCACATCCTCGCCTGGCCGCGGCCGTCGCCGCCGCGCTGTTCACCGGCGCCTCCCTCCAGCAACTCGCCACCGCCCGCCCCCGCGACTACGACGACGCTGCGGCCACACTCGCCCTGCACGACCGCGCCCGCTACACCGACGGCTGCGCCACCCACCCCGTACCGCCCTGGGCGGGCATCTTCCTGCGGGCCGCGGCCTGCTTCGCCCGGCTCGTACCCGGCGAGGGCCAGGAACTGCTCGCCGCGCCAGGTGACCGTGCGCACCTGCTGCGCCTGGCCGAGACGGCCAGGCTGCGCCCACCCCAGCCACCCACGGCCCGCCGCCAAGGCCCGGCCGGCCGTGTCGAGTGGGACTGGCAGGAGCGGCAGGAAGCTGAGAGGTACGAAGCGATGCCGGCCAGACGCGCCAGGCCCACCACGCGACGCTGAACACCTGACGTGTTCGCTCGAAGGTGCAAGCTCATCCGATCGAGAAGTCGGCGAACTCGATGTCGCTGAAGGCGATGCGTAAGCCGTGGGCGCGGCGGCCCCATTCGCGAAAGTAGGCATGTCCCAGCGCGCGGGCCAGGATCACCGTCTGCTGCTGCTCGCCCGCGCCGGCGTCCCGGGCGGCGAACAACTCCCGGGCTACCTCTCCCGGCAGGTACTGGGTGATGCACCGCACCCGCGGATCGTCCGAGGACCCTGCTGGCGCGGCGAACCCGAATCGCGCCCGGGTATGGAAGACGAAGCCCTCCGCTTCGGCCTGGGCACGCCGACGAGCCCGTATCCGGGGCTGCCACCGCGCCAAGACCGCTTCCTCGATCGCCCGGTCCTGCATCGCCCCCCGGCAGGCGGCGCGCTCCGGGCTTCTTCGTCACCCACCGCTGCACAGTGCGCTGCGACACCCCCAGCACGACGGCCACCCTCCGGGTGGAATACCGATTCGTTGCCAGCAGAAACCGCAGGCGAGCCTCGGTGCTCAAGGGAACGGGCCAGGTGCGTAACGCGTGCTCCAGCCCCTGCTCGATATGCCCCACGCCCGCCTCCTCCAAGTGGCCAGCCGATAAGGCCGGCACCCTGCGGCCATGACGTCAGTTCTCCCACACTCCCCGCCCCTCACCGCCGATTGCGGCATTCCCGGAACAGCAGTAGCTGGCATCGGCTAGAGGGCCCCTGCGTCGGCGACAGGGCGGCTATGCCCACTTCACGCCCAGCTCCCGCAGTGCATTCAGCTGGTCGTGAGTGAGCTTGTCGCGCCTCGATTTCGTGTTCGAGACCCACACGCCCAGCTTCACAAGCACCGGCTCGGCCTCGCCAACGACCGCGATTTCTTCGGCGTGACCCCTTGGTACCGGCCGGTCCGCGCCCTCCCGCTCCACCCATTGCGCGAGGGCCGCAAGTCCTCGCTGGAAGGCTGATGCCTTCCCGGTACCCTTGGCCGTCGGGGCGGGAGCCGGCGCTTCATCGGGCTGTACGCCCAGCGCTGTCAGCCGCTCCTGCTGCTCGGTGGTCAGCTGCGCCCACGTACTCGGCTGCTTCTGCCGCTGCAGCCACCTGCCCAGGTCATCCCCCTCGAAGAGCACTCCGCGCTGGATTTCGGCAAGGACGCCGGCCCCGTCGGCGTCGACCAGGTCGGCGAGGACGCGGTAGTGGCGTTGCCAGTCCAGCGGCCAGAGGCAGTTCCAGTCCGGGTCGATCTGGGTGAGCTGGGCGGCACGGGCTGCCGCACGCTGTGGGTTCTTGCCGAGGCCGTCCTTGCGGCGGAGGTTGGCCATGTGCTCCCCGACCGGGACCAGCTCACTGTCGGCGTCGCCCCATACAGCGTGCCGCCTAGGGGCGAGGTGGCCGTGGGCGCGGTGGAAGGAGCGCAGCGCGGCGAGTTTGCTCTCCCAGGCTTCGTCGCCGGGCTCCCACACCATTCCGGCTTCGTCGAGCAGCGTCTTGCGGTGGTCGCCGAGTTCGCCCGCACGGTACACGCGCCGCTGCTGGTGGACCCACCGCCCCAGAGGGAACGCCTTGGTGACGCCCACCGTCGTCTCGGTGTCGTACGGCACCGCGTACAGGCCGGTAATCCCGTTCTCTTGGCGCCAACGCAGGAGGGCTTGGTAGCCCTCGAGCCACACCAGGGATTCCGGCCGGTAGACCCGGGTGCGCAGGAACGCAGCGATGGTGGCGGCGTCGCGCGGGGTGGAGAAGTGCAGCAGCGCCGACTCCACCGCGCCCTCGGTCTCGTCCTGCCCGCCCTCGCCTCCGGCCGTGGTGCCGATGATCCGCCCGTCCTCGTCCCGCTTCACGTGCACGTGCCGCTGCCCGCTGCTCAGCGCCCGGCTGGCAAGCTGTTCGACGAGGCGTTCCGAATGTGAGCGCAGGCCCTGGAGAACGGCCACAAGGGGGCGAAACGAGGCGCTGGCGACCATGTCGGTGGGGTCCTCGCCGGGCTCCAGGAACACCGGCACAATGATCCTGGCGACCTTCGTGCTGCCGTCGCGGTTGAGCCGGAGCGCCCGGCCGATGTTCTGCACGATCTCGACCTGGGAGCCGCGGGTGTCGGCGAAGCACACTGCTTCCACGCCGCGCTCGCCGGTGATGTCCACGCCCTCCCCGAGCACCCGAACGCTCGCCAGGAACGCCCGGTGCACCCGGCGCCCGGCCGCGTTGATCCCATTGGCGAACTGCCGCAGCACCTCGCGCCGCTCGGAGACGAGGTGGTCGCCGCACAACCAGGCTGACCACACCCGGTCCGGGGGGACGTGGCGGCCGGCCTCCAGCTCGTAGAACTCCGCGTCGATCGACGATTTCGGCAACCGGTCCGCAGCCGCCAGGGCCCCGCCGGAGGCGTCGCCTGCGTACAGCTCCGCAGCTGTCTCTGGCAGCTTCTCCGCAAAGGCCGCCGCCTCCTCGACCTTCTGGTGGAACGTCATCACAGTGCGCAGGTTCCACCTCGCCGCGTGCTCCAGCAGCGCCGTCTGCAACAGGGCCAGGCGCCGGCCCCGCTGCGCCTCCTCGGATTCCCCGAGGGCGGGGGTGGGGTCGCGGATTTCCAGGACGTCGATCTCGAATCCGGCGAGGATGCCGCGCTCGATGGCCTCTGAGAGCCCGAGCTCGGCCAGCCACGGCCCGTACGTGCCGTCCGGGTCGTCGGCCATGCTGGCGAGCTCCAGCTCCTGGCCGTCCGCGCCCCTTCGCGGCTGGGGAGAGGCGAGGATGCGGGGGGTGGCGGTGAGATAGAGCCGGAAGTCGGCGGGGATCCGCTGGTTGTCGTGGATCGCCGCCCACGGACGACCAAGATCACCGGCGGTTCCGTGGGCCTCGTCCACGATCGCGAGGTCGAAGCCGTCCATGCGCTGCCCGTACAGCCGCTCGCCGCCCGCCAGAGCGGCCTCCAGCGGCCCGCGGACCTTCCGCTGGCCCGCGGGTGCGTCGAGGTCCTCGCGGTCCACTAGGGAGGCGTATGTGGCGAACACGACGATCGGCCCGTGCGCGGCCCACAGGGCGAGCTGGATCGGGTTGGTGGTGGTGCGCACCCTCAGCGAGTTGAGCACCGGGTCGTTCTCCAGCGAGCACACCGCGACCATCGGCGCCCGGTGGCCCACCAGGCGCCAGGCCTGGGCGGTCTGCACGAGCAGGTCCAGGGTCGGCACCGTCACCAGGATCCGCCGGCCGGAGAAGCACTCCAGCGCGCACGCGGCCGCTGTGATCGTCTTGCCCGACCCGGTCGCGGACACGATCGTGCCCCGTGCCCCCTCCGGGGGAACAGAAGATCTTGCAGGGAATCTGACCCATTCACGGAAGGCCGACTTCTGGTCGACCTGGTGTTCTCTGAGTGAGATTCCCTGCATTTACGGCTTCCTTTCCAGTGCTGGTTCTCAGGGGGGCGAGATTATGACGAAAGATGGTCTACGTCGTCACGTCCTCGAAGTCCCCATTCGTCGAGTCCGGCGTAGACAGTGGCGGTCAGGCACTGTGGCGCATCCATGACCTCGGCTTCGCCTCGATAGATGGCGATCAGCGAGTCGCCGCCGCGCCACCAGGTGTCCGCGAGGCCGGCAATCTCTGGCACGGCCTCGAAGCCGTCCAGTTCGAGGTCCTCCACAGCAGCACCCGTATACGTCGTGGTCGTACGCGCACTCCTGCGGGCGTGATCTGCCAGGGCGAGGGCTTCCACCCACCCTTCGACGCTGGCGTGCAAGGGCACCCACTTCCCGGCATGAAGCCCGAACTCCCCGTTCGGACCGATCATGAAGGAGTAGGGAAGAGCCGTACGCTGCGCGCCGGCTCCGAAGCGCCAGTCAGGGTCCGGTCCCTCGGGTACATCTCCGCTGAACGCCCGAGGCCCCCCGTCGTAGTGAGGAGAAGGAGGAAGGACCAGGCCACCCCAGACAGCCTCGAAGGCGGACACCCGATCGATCTGAGCTTCGGGGACCCCGCGCTCCATCCATCGACTCCTGTACCGCTCTATATCACCACGACCAGTCCAGTAGCCATGGCAGCCAATAAAGTACCTAGCTCTGCGGGTGATCCCTCCAGGAATACCATTGTTGATCGCCATCGCTCCACCCTCTACCATGTTTCTGCCAACGCTACATGCTGCATCAGCCTGATGCAGCCGCTACACTGGAACTCGACACGAACGAGCACCCCCTCCCCTCGTAGCCAGCCAGGCCCGTGTAACGGGCCTTCAGGTTCTGGAGGCGCAGCCGGAAGGACCGTTGGGGGCGGGGAGCGTAGCGGACCCGCCGGCTCCTGACTGGAGCGCAGCGGAAGTCAGGAGTTTTGGGGCGTAGCCCCACCGCTCCGGGAGCGCAGCGGACGGAGCGTCAACCCTGGCGCGCAGCGCCAGGGTTGTGCGGGTGGCGCAGCCACCCGCCAGCGCTCACGCTCCGCGTGAGCG